>JASFUW010000421.1:0-4935 GCA_050050135.1 Phycisphaerae bacterium | reverse complement strand
GTAAGTACCGACGTCGGCGGAATTCCCACCAGTGTCACCGATGGCCGGGACGGCTTGCTCGTCCCGCCGCGCGATGCAACCCGCCTCGCCCAGGCCATCTCACGCGTCATAACCGATCGCGACCTGCGTCAGCAGTTGATCCGACGCGGGCGCGACCGCGTCAAAGAGCTGACCGTCGAGCGTTTTGTCGATCTGGTCGTGAGCACCGTTCTCGCCGCTAAAGAGTGAACGCAAGCCGATCCTTGGCTCCGCACGCATGGAAAAAAAAGGCACCGACCGGTTCGTGGACGCGGCCATCCGACCGACCGATAATACGAGCGTAGAACCGTACCCTGGAGAGTGAACGCGCCGGATGTTCACCAGCGCTGTTTCCGGAAAGGGACTTCGGAATCCGGGTGGCACGGTCTAGCGCAGCTAGGCCGTGGTGGCCCAGTACTCTGGCTTGTCCATCCGGGCCCGACTATGCCCCTGAAACCGACTTACGTTTCCGGATGCGGCGCCGAAACCTAACGCGGTGCCCATGCTTCGTGTAATCGCGTACACCTGGTTCGCCTTCGTCGTGGCCATGACGGGCTTCTTGCCGGACGTCAAGCCGGTTTTGAAGCTGCGCGGGTTCCTCGTCCGATGGTGTTTCCGCTCATGCGGACGCAACTTTCAGGTAGCGAGACGGGTTGAAGTGCTCTTCTCCACGCGCATAGACCTCGGGCACGATGTCTACCTCGCCCCGGGCTGCTGGATTCAAGGCGTCGGTGGCATAACGCTGGACGACCAGGTCATGCTGGGCCCGTACACGATCCTCGCAACCAACAACCATACGAAACAGGACGGATCCTATCGGTTCGGCGAAGGCTCGACCGCGCCGATCACCCTCAAGCGAGGTGCGTGGACGGGAGGCCATGTGGTGATCACTGCCGGTATGACCGTCGGCGCGGGAGCCGCGGTAGCCGCAGGAGCGGTCGTGACCAAGGACGTTCCGGACCACGTCGTCGTAGCGGGCGTACCCGCGCGCGTCATCGCCTCGGACGCACCCGCACCATCATGAAAGCCCTGAAGTACTACGAACTCCGAGTAGCTAGCGTCCAGTGGCTAGTTCCTGGTCTCTAGTTTCTAGAGCAATGCACATCCTCTACATCCATCAATACTTCGCCACACCACACGGTACGACGGGAACTCGTTCCTACGAGTTCGCCAAGCGGTGGGTCGCGGCCGGCCACCGTGTCACCGTACTGACAAGCGTCGGGCAGTTGACCGAGCGCGACCTCGGCGGTCCCCCTTCGCGACTGGTCATGCGGCAAAACATCGACGGGATCGACCTCGTCGTCCTCAACGTCCCCTACCGTCAGACGTTCGGCTTCGCACGGCGGGTCTGGGCGTTTCTGGTCTTTATGCTCCTCGCTTGTTGGCAGGCGTTGCGGATCAAGCGTGTCGACGCCGTCTACGCCACCAGCACACCCCTGACAGTCGGTGTCCCGGCGTTGGTCGCATGGTGGCTGAGGCGAAGGTGGTTCGTCTTCGAGGTGCGCGACGTGTGGCCCGCGGTCCCGATCGCGATGGGCGCCATACGGAATCGACTGCTGATCCGCGGCTTGAAGATGCTCGAGCGGAGGATATATCGCTCAGCCTCCGCGATCGTCGTGTTGTCGCCCGGAATGAAGGACCGCGTCCAGCGCGACGCCCCGCGCGGTGCGCTCATCGAGACCATTCCGAACAGCGCCGATACGACCATGTTCCATCCGGGCGTTGACGGCTCAGCCCCGCGCCGCGCGCACGGGTGGGAAGGAAAGTTCGTGTGCATACACGCCGGCGCGATGGGCCGCGTGAACGGTCTCGACGTCATCGTCAAAGCCGCGGAACACTTCCGGACCGACCCCGAATTCCGTTTTGTCCTCGTCGGCGAAGGTGGCGAAAAACCCAACCTGTTGGCCATGAAGGCGAAGCGCGGCCTCGACAACCTCGACATCATCGACGCCGTCTCGAAGGATCAGCTTCCCCAACTCGTAGCCGCCGCCGACCTCTGCCTGGTGACGGTGACGAACGTCGAGATTCTCCAGGACAACAGCGCGAACAAGTTCTTCGACGCGCTGAGCGCGGGCAAACCGGTCGTGATCAACTACGGCGGTTGGCAGCGCGAGGTCCTCGAGTCCGCCGGCGCCGGTCTCGGTTGCGATCAAGGCGATGATGCAGCCTTCTTCGCCAACATCGCCGCCCTGAAAGCGGACCCCCAACGACGCGAAGCCATCGGTCGACGGAGTCGCGAACTGGCCACCGATCGATTCAATCGCGACGCCTTGGCCGCCCAGGCTCTGGCGGTGCTCACGCAGACGCGCCAACCACGCAAAGCAACGCCGACGCAGGATCCCGGCTGATCGGGTCGATCAAAACACCCAAACCGGACCGCGGACCGCACAACCGCTTACGTTCGATCCGGAACCGGTGTAACCTGCGTCTCACCTCGAGATCATTAAAACCAGCGGGAACGGGCACGCGGGCCCTTACGTAGTATGGCTCGAATGGTGAGTTCAACATGTGTGGGATAGCCGGAATCTGGGGCCAACCGGACGCAAGACGCCTGACGGCGATGGCCGACGCACTGCGACATCGTGGCCCCGACGACCAAGGTTATTGGACCCGACCCGAGCACGACATCGGATTCGCCCACCGCCGGCTCAGTGTGATCGATCTAAAAGGCGGCCGGCAACCCATCACCAACGAAGACGGCACGGTCGTCACCATCGCCAACGGCGAGATATACAACTACCGCGAGTTGCGTGAAGATCTGATCGCCCGCGGTCATCAATTCAGCACCGACACGGACACCGAGGTCGTCGTCCACCTGTACGAGGAACATGGCACGGACCTCCCGTCGAGCCTCCGCGGCATGTTCGCCATCGCAATCTGGGACGACACGCGCCGCCAGCTTCTGCTCATGCGCGACCGCGTGGGCAAGAAACCGCTCTACTACACCGAGATCGACGGGGAGTTCTTGTTCGCGTCTGAGATCAAGGGGCTCGTCGCGGCGATGCGATCGCAACCCACGCTCGACGAGCAGGCGATTGTCGACTTTCTGGGTTTCGCCGCCATCCCCGCGCCGGCGACCATCTACCGCCAGCTTCGAGCCCTAGAGCCCGCGGAAATCGCAGTGGTCCGCGACCGCCGCATTTGTGAACACAAGCGCTACTGGCAGCTCCAGATGGCCCCGAAGACCCCCGTCTCGCGTTCAGAAGCCGTCGATCTGATCGATGCAAAGCTGCGCGACGCGGTTCGCCTGCGCTTGCGGTCCGACGTGCCCGTCGGCTGTTTTCTTTCGGGCGGTCTCGACAGCGGCGTGATCACAGCCATCGCATCCGAAACATACCCCCGCCCCCTGACCACCATCACCGTCGGTTTCGACGACGCCCGCTTCGATGAACGCCCCCTCGCCAAGTTGGTGGCACAGCGCTACGGCACCGACCACCACGAGATCACCATCCGACCCGACGTCGCGACCGACCTCCCGCAGATCGTGCGGGCCTACGATCAGCCCTATGGCGATTCCTCCGCCATCCCTTCCTTCTACGTCGCTCGCGCCGCTCGGCAGCTTGTCAAGGTCGTGCTCAACGGTGACGGCGGTGACGAGACACTCGCCGGCTATCGACGCTACGTGGCCGCAAGGGTTAGCGGTTGGTTGGCGTGGCTTGACGGCCCGACGGATCGCCAAATCTTCCGCCGGCTCGCTTCGGCTTTGCCCACGCCGCGAACCCACCGCTCCGCGTACGCATTTGGGCACCGGCTCTTGCGCGGGCTGGGGATCAACCCGACCTCACGTTACCTCGCCTGGGCGGTCGATGCGTTCGGCACGGACGATCTCGACCGACTGTGCCCCAAGTTAGGCACCAACGCGGACTGGCTGAAATCGACGAAACCCGGCGATCGACTCGCCAAAAACGTCCTCGATCTGTTTCGCACCTGCGGCCCGTTAGACCGGATGCTCGCGGCGGATTTCCTCACCATCCTCCCGAACGATCTGCTGGTGAAAATGGACATCGCGACGATGGCCCACGGACTCGAAGCACGGTCACCCCTTCTCGACCACGAACTCGTCGAGACCGTCTCACGCCTGCCCGAAACGCTCAAGCTCCGCGGGTTTACGACCAAACCCCTCCTTCGCGAACTCGGCCGTCGCTACGTGCCCCCGGCCGTGTGCAAGGCGCCGAAACGCGGCTTCGAGGTCCCCCTGGTCCGATGGCTGAAGGAAGACCTTCGCGAACTGTGCGAAGATACCTTGCTCTCTCGACACGGACTGCTCGCCACCCTTTTCGACCGAACCGGGCTCGAGCAACTGCTCCGCACCCCGGACACCCTCGACCCCGCACGCTGGGCTCGGCGCGTCTGGCTGCTGCTCATGCTCGGAATGTGGGATCGTCACGTCGCCTCCGAACCGCTTCTTCCCGCCGCCCGCCCGAGTCCTCCGGGTTAGGTACCTCCCGCGGACCGCTTATCCCCCCGATTCCGTAGTCCGATATTCAAGAAGGCACGTGCATCCAGCCGGGCATGGTCCGCGCTGACGAAGCCGTGGTCGACATGGTCCTGTTATCGCGATGGACAATCAGATTACAAACGCCTTGACGATCGACCTCGAGGACTGGCCTCAAAGCGTACTCGATCCGCGCTTGCCCGTCACCGACCACGTCTGTCGCAACACCGACCGCATCTTGACACTGCTCGACCGCGTCCAACTGAAAGCGACCTTCTTCGCGCTCGGAAAGGTGTGCGAGCGGTTCCCCACGCTGCTGCCCGAAATCGCCTCGGCGGGTCACGAGATCGCCTCGCACGGCTTCGGCCATCAGCTTGTCCACCAGATGAAACCGGAAGCCTTCGCCGATGATCTGCGACGCAGTATCCAACTGATCGAGTCGCAGATAGGTAAAAAGCCGATCGGCTACCGTGCACCCGCCT
>JASFUW010000420.1:0-4942 GCA_050050135.1 Phycisphaerae bacterium | reverse complement strand
CACAAATCCCCGTCGCGCGGATCACACGCCGGGCCAAGCGCCCGGCCCACGCGCCTTCTTATACCGACCTCAGCCCGACTGATTGCGATAGGCTCGCAAATCTTGCTCGGTGACGGACTCCAGCATTTCACGCAACCGCGACCGGGCGCGGTGCAGGTGGCTCTTGACGGTGGCCACCGGCAGCTCCAGGATTCGGGCGATCTCGTGGCACCCGCACTCATGCCGATAAAACAGGAGAACGGCGGCGCGCTGCGGCGGGCTCAGGCGATCAACCGCCGACCAGACCAGCCCCTTCAGCCGACCCGCCTCTTCCGACTCGAGTGACACTGCCTCCGGACCGCCCAACTCGAGCGGTATGGCGGCAAAGTCCAGCTCGCCGGTAAGGGCCCGTTTTCGGCGCAGGTAGTTGAGGCAGACGCGGTAACCGATCGTGAACAGCCAGGTGCTGAACCGAAAGTCGGTCGAGAACGTGTCAAGCGATGCGAATGCCTTCAGGAACGCATCCTGGCAGATTTCTTCCGCGTCGTGGTGATGGCGGACCATCCGCCAGATAAACGCGAACAAACGCTCCTTGTGCAGGTTGACCAACTCGCGCAAGGCGTCACGTTCGCCCGCCCGTGCGCGGTTAATCAACTGTCTTTCGCGTGCCCGGTCAGTTGTCCCGGCGGTGCTACCCACTGAGGTCACCTCTGTTTGTCTATCTCATTATAACCTATCCGCCGCCGGCGCGTTGCACCCACGGACGGACCCCGTAGAATCCTACCTGAAATATCGGCCGTGTGAGTCTCGGGGCTCACTTTTCATAAACCCTTGCGAATATTGAACTTATGGCCAAGAAGGCCACGCCCGATAACATTGTCTGTCGCAATCGCAAGGCGATGCACCGCTTCCAGGTCCTCGAAAGGCTCGAATGCGGCATGGTGCTCGTGGGGACCGAGGTCAAGAGCCTCCGCGATCGGAACGCCTCGATTGAGGAGGCTTACGCACGCATCGAGGGCGGCGAACTCTGGTTGATCGGGTCCCATATCGCCCCCTACCGATTCGGGCACGATTTCAACCACGACCCCTACAGGCGACGAAAGCTGCTCGCTCACGCCCGCCAGATCGAGAAGCTCAAAAGCAGAGTAGAACTGAAGGGCCTGACGCTTATCCCGCTGAAAATCTACTTCAACGACCGTGGTGTCGCCAAATTGTCACTGGGCCTGGCACAGGGAAAACGCGCCGCGGACAAACGGGAGTCCCTCAAGGCGCGGGACCACAAGCGCGAGATCGAGCGTGCCATGCGACGCAAAAGATAGGCGCGTTTTCCAATCTCGCGCCCGACGCGAGCACCCGTTCCCACCCGAACGCGCGGGCGTCGACCCGCCGGGCTCCGGGCCGCGGGCAGACCCCGCAACAGAGCGGACACGGACCCTCCGGCGGGCCCTCGGCGCTGCGAACCCGGCCTCACCGCGCCCGACGCCCGGAACACGTGGGCAGGCGACTCGTTTCCTGCTAACATTACCTGTAAGCGGGGCAACGCACCCGCTTGTTCTGTCGCCCGGGCCTATTGGAAAAAAGGACAGATCATGCTACCCGACGCGCCCGACATCAGGCATGCCGCACTCTGGCTTGTCGGACCCGACATGCCAGGCCTGCTCAACCTCGGCGCCAAGTTCGTTGCCGAACACGACGGAAACATCGACAAGAGCATCGCCGACAAGTTCGGTGAGCACGCCGCCATCTTCATGAGCGTGACCGCCAAGCCCAAAGACATCAAACGCATGGAGCAGGACCGGGGGCAGCTCAAGAAGGCGAGCGGGTGCGCCGTCGTCTTCCAGCCCATGAAAGACTCCACCATCCCGCCCGACTTCCAGCAGGAGCTTTACGGCTTCGACATCGTCACCGACGACGCGGTCGGACTGATCGCCGAACTGACCGCGCTCGTCAACGAATTCGGCATGATGATCGTGGGTCAGACCGGTGAGCGCAAGATCATGCCGGGGCCGAGGCGCCAGATTCAAGCCGGTCAAAAATACATCGTCGTGCTTCCGCACGAGTTCGACCACGCCGCGTTCAACCACGCCATGACCCAACTCGTCAAGAAGTACAACGGACAGATGGCTTTACCGTTGCGGCCCGTCCCCGGTTTGCTCTGGTGGTGGTAATCCGTGCCGAGCCCCGAGCGCAGGCGATGGGTGTCTAAAACGCGACCGGCGTCTCCGAAATGACGAGCGCATGACACCAATGAACGAGAACTGAAAGCAATACGTGGAACAACCGAGGAGCCCGACATGGCAAAGTGGCCCTGGATCGAAAGAACGTTCCATTTTGATTACCCCCCCACCAAGTTCCCCGATCTGATCGAGCGCCTACGCGGAACGCCTCCACGGATCGAAGCCCGAGTCGCCGGCCTCTCCGCCGCCGTACTTACCCGAAGCGACGGAAAGGGCTGGTCCATCCAACAGAACATCGGGCACCTCCTCGACACAGAAGAGCTGCCCATGAAAAGGATCGACCAGATACTCGCCGGCGAGGCCGGGCTCCGCGCCGCCGACATGTCCAACAAACGGACCAACCTGGCGGACCACAACGACAAGCACATCGAGGTCTTGCTTGACGAGTTCCGCCGAGCCCGCGCCGGACTTGTCGACCGCTTCGAGGAACTCAGCGAAACCGATTGGCGCAAGTCGGGGCTGCACCCGCGCTTGAACCAACCCATGCGCATCGTCGACATCGCCTACTTCACGTCCGAACACGATGACTACCATCTCGCCCGCATCGCCGAGCTGATCAGGACCCTGCGATAGCGCCGAAACCGCTGCGGCAGTGAGAACCAGTTACCGTCGGCAGAAGCGGCGCGCCTTTTCGTGCCCGTCTGACAGGGGATGACCGAGCGGCTCGCGCGATCCGATGGGTCCTCGACAGCGCTGAACACCGGTGTAACGCGCCCGAACTCCGCAACCCGCGCAAACAAAGAGGCCCGGCGGGGTGGACCGGGCCTTGGGGAAAACCGACCCATGGGGGGGACGGGTCGGCAAGAGGACATATTCAGTTCGCGTTGATTCTTCTGGATATCGGCCGCATCCGCAAGAGAAATTTTCCGAAAAACGCAACGACTGAACAATCACGGCAAGCTTGGTGCAGAGACGGGTGGTTGACGCTCCCGATTGCAAGTAACATGCCGCCTGTGAAAACCTCGTACGACTGCAAGTTTGGGAAAGACCACCATGATCCAATGTCAGACCTGTGAGTTCTTTCAACAAGGTCCCGGCGGCGAACCGATCCTGACCTGCGATCCGTTCGGCAACATCAAAGAGCCGGAGTGCCTGATAAAGTGGCAGCTCGTCCAACTGACCGTCATCGGCAAGTCACACCAGGCCACGCTCGACATGTACCAGCGACTCGCACCCCTTCAAGAGCGCATGTTCAACCACATGGAGCGGGAGATCGACGAGGCGGACGAAGCCGACCGCTGGAAAATCGATGACGACGAAGACCTGAGCGACGACGCCGGACGGTTCTAAGCCGCAGCGCGGACTCAGCCTCTTTATAAGGTCAACACCTCCGAAGTCTCGAAACGCGAAGCAAGGTAAACCGGGTAGTCCCGGCCGACCGCGTCACGCTGAGCCGCGATCGCCAGTTCGGGGTGGTTGTTGTCCTGGCTTAGGTGTGCGACCGCCACCCACCGAGGCCTTTGTCGACCACACGCCTTCAGCAAACCGGCCGCCACGTCGTTGGAAAGATGCCCGTTGGGTCCGCTGATCCGGGCCTTCAGCATCGCCGGGTAGCTTCCCGTCTCCAGCATCTCGGGATCGTAGTTTGACTCGAGGTACACGCCGTCCAGCCCTTCGACGACCGTCCGCAACCCGTCGAACACATGCCCCAGGTCGGTCAGAATACCCAGCCTTTTCCCGTCGGACTCGACCACGAACCCCACCCCGTCAGCCGCGTCGTGGACGGTCCGGATGGTCCGAACGCGAACCTGCCCGAACGTCAGCGTTTCCCCCGACCGGAAGTACCGGACTTCGCTGAGCCTCCCCAGGTCGCACCAGCGCGACGTCGCCCCGTACGTCGACCGGGTGATGTAGATCGGCAGACCGAACTTCCGTTGGAAGATTCCCGCACACCCCACGTGGTCCCGATGATCATGTGATATGAGCAGGGCATCGACGTCGCGGATGTCCCGCCCGTGCACCGCCATCCTACGCTCCGCCATGCTCCCGCTGATCCCCGCGTCGAACAACAGCCGCACGCCATTCGCCTCGACGTAGATCGAGTTGCCGTTGGAACCGGATTGCAGCGAGAAGGTCAGCATGGGTCGATTGTAACGACTTCCGAGCGACGCCGCCCCCCACTTAACGCTCCGCCGCACCGGGCCCGCGCTCGAATTGGCTCACGACGCACCCGCAAGTTACGATGCCCGTCGATGGCAAGCCCACCGGATCACACGGCTGACGCACCTCCAACGACCTCGAGTGGGGCCGAGTGGGCCGCCTTACTCTTCGCCGGCGTCCTGCTGGTCGCCTTTCGGATGCACGCCTTCGACCTCCCGCTCGAAACCGACGAGTGCAATTACGCCTACATCGGGGCGCGACTGCTCGAAGGGGACCGGCTGTACGTCGACGTCTGGGACCACCAGCCCTTCGGGGTCTTCGCCCTGTTCGCGGGGGTCATCGCCCTGTTCGGTGATGCGCCGATCGTCTTCCGCTGTATGGCGACCGCCTTCTCGTTGGCTTCCCTCGGTCTCGTGTTCGGGATGCTGCGGAGTGTGGCGGGCAGCGGGCCCGCCGTTCTCGGGGCACTCATCTTCGCCATCGCGTCGTCCGACCCGGGCACCGCAGGCGAAGGGTGCAACCGCGAAATCTACATGAACACGCTGATCCTCGCGGCCTGGTACTTCGCCCTCCGCCCAGGCCCACCGAAGTGGTGGGCCATCTTCGCAGCGGGTTGTGCGCTGGCC
>JASFUW010000419.1:0-4960 GCA_050050135.1 Phycisphaerae bacterium | reverse complement strand
CGCGAGCCATCTCCTCATTACTGAGGACGCGGAAAACCGGCACCGGGACGTGCAGCGGCTGCACTTCCGTGTTCGGCCTGGCATTCGGCGGAAGCGGAGGCAGCTCCGTGATCCGGCTGACGCCAATCAACTTCGTGTGTTCCAGGCCCTGCGGCGCATCCGCCGCAAAGACCGCCACGCTAAGGGCGAATACGCCCAAAGCACAAAGACATTTACATTTCATCTTCCATACCTCCAAAATAGGGGAACGTTCCTCAATTGCTTCTTGTGGGCGTCGACCGAGGGTCGAGCCCATGCCAAACCCGTTTGTCGCTTTTTGTTGCTGAACCTCTACGCCTCCCCCGGGCAACTGCCCGGACACGCCCTGAGCCTGCTGAACGAACACTTGGAGCAAGCCGTTGGGCGGCCACCACCAAGAAAACCACACTCCGATTTCTACTCCGTGTACTTCTTTCTCCCTCGTTTTCTAAATCCTGTTCTTCTTCCTCCACCGCTGACCTACAGCTTCCGGCTCGAACCCAAACCCTATCCCGAACATCGTTTAGCTCCGGTGGGAACAAGACGCTTGGATACGTTTTTGCTCCCACGCCATCATCCGGTCAGCCGCTTCTCCTCAGGTTCTCCGCGTGCATCGCCAACTACCATCGCGCCCCGCCGCGGTGGACGTGGAGCACCTTGCGGTTCCACGGCCACCGCGCCGCGGGCGTTCTGGTTCTCATCGATAACGACAAGGAGAAGTCAAGGTCCCGTTTCTCCCTTTGAAGTTCACTTTCGTGTTGTTCATGCATCCATAACAGAGACGCATCTACTCCCGAAACGACGGAGACTGGCCTAGGCCCCCATTTTGAGAAGGTGGGCCGAAAATGTCAAACAGAATCTGACGCACTTTCTAGGTTGACAAAACTAAGAAATATCCACTTTTGCTGGATTCACAGCCGGGATGCAAGCGCTAAATCGGGCGCCGGGCGGCCAGTGGCGGGAACGCAGCCGCCGGTCAAAGTAGAGCAAAGTGATCGCGGTGGAGTTCGTTCCACCGAACGGATCTGAGTTTGGGCTGGCGCGTATGCAGTATTACTGGACTATGCGCCGAGAAACCGCACATCAGATGGATTTGGGCTGCGCACGCCGGGGTCCCGGATTGGGCGCGGTTGCGATGCGCCGAACGTCGATGTCAGCAGTGGGATCGCCGATCCAGGTCCGATATGGCCAGGGAGATCGACGCGCGAAGGCACGGCGCGGAAGGTGGTTCTCCGAGGACAATGGGTCGCCCCCAGCCGGACCGCGGTATCGTAGGCTTTGCTACACCGGTGCGTGTGCTGGACTGCGTCGGTGCGGCCGACCTTTTAGCGTCGAGTGGATCGGACCGGGAACGCCTTGCTGTTCGGCGCCACAGCTATTCGGAGTTCGGGGTCGGATGATGCGGATGAGAAACAGATCTCGGTCAGATTCGAATCCACGTGAACGCCAACGGGAGGACACCAACATGAACGACTGGCAAAAGCGCTTCGCTCGAAAGCTCGAGACGGTGCAATCCGCGGCGCGTGACCAATTCGAGGAGAAGGCGGACGCGCTGTTGACCCCGATTTTCAAAGAATTCGCGGAGTTCGTGCGCCAATACGTGGTTCAGGCTACGACACCCCTCACCGACTTCGGAATCCGCACCTTCCGGTTTGCCATGTCGGAGGACGTCTATCTGCTGATGACGTTCCGCCATATGGGGTTTGAACAGTGCGAAGGCCAGGTGGAGTATTTCCTACCCGGGAGCCACTCTATCCCGGAGACCAGAGAGACGGTGACGCTCTCTGAGGTCAACGCGAACTGGTGCCGGCGCATTTTCGAGAAGGCGTTGGATCAGTTTCTCGACACGCTGATCGACTCGATGGGCGGGGTCAAGGAACTCGTCGGGGCCGGCGCTTCCGCGAATTGACCACCGACGGGGCTCGGCAGCGTCAGGCACCCAATACCGGGCGTTCGGACCGGCGATCGTACCCTGCGCAACCGGAGCGGACGGGGATCGCATTCCCGTCGCACACCGCCATTGGGACAGGCTCAGTCGCCGACGTACCCCAGTGCTTTGAGGCGTTCAACTTCCTCGGGGGAAACGTCCACCCTGCGTGTCTCGAACTCGGCGGCAAGGCGTTCGTTGACCTCGGCCTGCTCCCGAAGCAGCGCGGTCAGTTCGCCGAGACGGTCGGGCTCGCGAAGCGAACGGTCGACCTGCTCCTCATGGTCGTCCTGAAGGTTGAACAGTTGCCGCCGTCCGCTTTCCATAGTCAGGATGAGCTTCCAAGCGTCCTGGTAAATCGCCTGCTGATTCGGCGCGTTTCTCACCCCTTCGGCGAATGCCGTCAGCGGTTGCGTTAACGGTCGATCGTCAAGCATCGGAACGAGCGACACGCCCTGGATCCCATCGGGCGCCTTCATCGAGAGCTGCGCCAACATCGTCGGCATGAGGTCGATCAACCGCACGTTGCCGGATATCCACTTGCCCGCGGGCAGCTTCCCGGGCCAGCGTAGAATGAGCGGCACGTGGAGGTCGGTGTGGTGGGTGCTATACCCGTGACTCCATAGCCCATGTTCGCACAAAGCCTCACCGTGATCGGAAGTGACAATCGTGTAGGCGTCATCCCACAGTCCCATTTCGACCAGCCTGGCAATCAATCCGGCGAAATGGTGGTCGAACTGGCGGATCCCGGCTTCATAACGGGCTACCCAATACTCGCGGAAGCGCAGCAACCGCTTGTGTTTCTGCGGATTCGGGCAGTTTTCGGGGAGCCCGCTGAGATAGTGGAGCCGGCTCCGTTCGACGGGGGTCAGCAACCGCTTTTGCGGACTGCGCTCGACCGCGTCGAGCAGGTCGTCGACAAACTCCGGGCCCGCGTTATACGGCCCGTGCACGTCCATATAGTGCAAATAAAGGAAGAACGGTTTGCTCTGATCGCGCCTGGCAAGCCAGCCTATCGCCGACCCATTTACCACGTCCCCGGTCGGCTGATCGCCCAAATCGGCGAACGACGTATCGTAGTCGTCAAAGCCCTGAGCGAACCCGTAGTCCGCCTTGATCACCGGGTTGGCGACGGCCCCGAACGTGGCATATCCGGCGTCTTTGAAACACTCTGCCAGAGTCCGGAAGTCATCGACCAGCACGGTGACCGTGTGGAACTTGTTGGGCTCCAGTTCCTCGACACCGGCCGAGTAACTGAATACGCGGTGGACCGAAGGATTGTACGAACTGAACACCGACGCGATGGACGGTTGAGTCCACGGTCCTTGGGCAATCGCGCGTTCGAACGTGACCCCCTCTGCAGCAACGGAATCGATGGTCGGCGTGAGCGTAGGCAAATGACCGTAGGCCCCGACCCGGTCGGCACGGAGGGCGTCGACCACGACGAAGATAATGTTCGGTCTCGGCAGGTTGGTCGCCGTGGCGGCTGGCTTACCGCGGTCGGCCGACTTATCGCCTGCCGACCGCTCGCAACCCGACGGTGCAACCGCGACCACAAAGCACATTGCGGCGAGGGCGGTCGGCCGCAATCCCGACCATAATCGCCCGGCCATGCGGCTTATTGGCGATACCCCGATCGCTACCCTCGTTCTCAATACGCACGTGGAAGCTGCAACCGATCCCTTTGCCGCCCGCACCGGGGCTCGTTGGCGACCCACGTGATGCCTTGGCTGAGTCATTCTGCTTCCGGTGGGTCTCGGTTCCGCTGCGCCGCCCGTTCTGTATCCAGCCGTCCCACGCTTCCCAGTTAGTTCGTCCCTGCGAGACGGTCGCAGGCCGGCCGAGCATTCTACTCGGACCGACCCCGAATCCAACACGTCTTTCGGTCCGGCTTGCCGGTTTCTCGCGGTGTTCGACCGTCCGCGCAAGCAGATCGGCTCGCTGCGACCTCGCTGGTCGCCCCCTGTCGGCCGGTTTGGGACAAGCCGAGCGGTATCAGTCCGTTTGTATGATCACGTGGGGTTCGTCGGCGCCCCGAACATCGGTCGCACTTGCGGCGTAAGCACCTTTGGGCCAGGATGTTCGCGGCGCATCGCCCGGCGGTCGCCAGGCGCAACGACGCAGGGCGTTCGACTGAGCTCGGCCGAAGTCCCGGAGACTCACCATGAAGACCCAGTTGGCAGGGGCGTTCTGCGTCGTATCGATCGCCGTTGCGGCATTGTCTGCGATGAGCGTCGTCGGAGGCAACGGCAAGGCTCCGAGATCGAAGACCATGACTAAGAACCTGAATACGGAGACACGCGAAGGCAGCGGGCTTTCCCGGACCGGGTACGAGATCACCCGGTTGGATCAAGGGCGCATCGACGCGCTGGCCGAGAACCTCACGCCCGATGAGCGCAGGGTGTTGCTCGACAGCGGTACCGAGCGTCCATTCTGCGGCGGACTTGTCGATAACACGGAGACCGGAATTTACACGTGCCGCTTGTGCGGGCTGCCTCTGTTCAAGTCGGATGCGAAGTTCAAGTCGGGAACGGGCTGGCCGAGCTTCTACGAACCGTTCGATCCATTCCATATACACTACGAACGGGATGCCAGCATGGGCACGGTGCGCACGGAAATCCAATGTGCGCGGTGCCGGTCCCACCTCGGGCACGTGTTCGACGACGGACCGCCGCCGACGGGCAAGCGGTATTGCCTAAACGGCGTCGCGCTCGAGTTCCACAAGAAGGGCGACGAGCTGCCGCCCGAGTCGCAGCCGGTGAAGATGGAGACGGCCTACTTCGCCGGCGGGTGCTTCTGGGGGCTCGAGGACCGGTTCCAGCAGGTTCCGGGGGTGGTCAATGCGGTTTCGGGGTTCATGGGCGGGCGTACGAAAGACGCCTCGTATGAGGAAGTCTGCTCCGGCACCACCGGACACGCCGAGACGGTGTTGGTCAAGTACGACCCCAAGCAGGTTTCGTACGAAAAACTGGTCGACTGGTTCTTCAAGTTCCACGACCCGACGCAGCTTAACCG
>JASFUW010000418.1:0-4963 GCA_050050135.1 Phycisphaerae bacterium | reverse complement strand
GGGCCCAGGCTGTCGTTCGCTTTCCGACAGCTGAATCCGTGCCCAGGATTGCCACCTTCAGGGAGTCTACTTCTTCGATCTTTCCCGTGAAGGCGTGCAGCTTCTGCCGTGGTGGTGTCTTGCGAACATCGTGCAACGTAACACCGCTTTCGGCAGCAAACTCCACGAGCTGGGTGTCCTCGCAGAGGAAGTCGTGCAGACCGCTAACGACGTTGAGTCCCAGCCGAATGGCGTGGATCACAGCCTTGCGACAGGCCGCGCTCATCCGACCGCCGTCTGGTGCCAAGCCTATGACAAGATGGGTGGCGGGCGTGCCGGCCTGCTTGGCGTCGGCCACGGCGGCTTCGATGTCCGAATAAATCGGAACGCCGCTCGGCCGTTTGTCCAGGACCTCGCCGGCATCGCGGCCCGCATGGCGGGAGTCGACGATTGACAGCAGGATGTAACGGTCGCTACGACGCACGAGACCGTGCGCGGTCTTGCCGTTCGTCGTCCCGAACGCCCCTTCGCAATAGACGATGGCATTACCTTCCGTGTCGTTGGCCTTCATTTCTTGCCCGTCAGTACGGCTACGTAGCGGTCGCCGGTTAGCGGCTCACGTTGATGCAGTTCGGTTAGAGCGATGAGTCCGGCTGTTGAAGCCGGGAGTACGCTAAGCCCTTCGCGCTCTCGGAGGAGTTTCGAGTAGGCAAGCATGCCCCGGTCGCTTGCGTCAGAGGCCCATCCGTTTGTTGCCCGGATGGCCTCCAAGGCGTGGTGTCCGTCGATGGAGTGCCAGTTGATCAGAGGCTCGTTGACCCTCGTCTCACGGATCCGCTCCGGGGCAAGATCGCTGCACCCATCTACGTTCTTTCGGAAGGAGCGGACTATCGGGTTTTTCCCAAACGACGAGCCTGCGATCATCCTCGGCATGCGCGAGGTTTTACCTCGCCGGTGAAGGCTAAGAAACCCTCGGTAGATTCCGGCTAGGGTCGTACCATTTGAAACCGGAACAGCGATGGCAGCAGGAGCGTCTCGCAGTTCGTCATAGATTTCGTGGGCGATTTCGCCGTAGGCGCGAAGCTGTAATGCCGTGTTCGCACCGCCGGGATTCGCATCGTAGATCTCCTCGGCTTCCGCGCGCTCGCGCGATTCCGTCACCGCACTTTCGTAATCGCCATCGACTCGGACCACTTCCGGGCTATGCGTCTCGATTTCCTTCATCCGTTTGACGCTGTAGCCCCTGGGGATGTAGAGAATGCACCGCAATCCCGCAAGCGACGTAGCCATTGCGACCGCGACGCCGTAGTTGCCGCACGTCGCGACCGTGACGGCGTCATATCCGCGGCGTAGCGCGTCCATGGTTTGGGCAAACGCGATCCTATCTTTCTGCGTGCCGGAAGGATTGCCCCCCTCGAATTTCAGGTAGATCTGTCGCAAATCGACTTGGCGTTCGATATTCCGTGCACGCGATAGGGCAGTGTCTCCGACTTGCGAGTCCGTGATGTCCTCGTACGCCTCCAGCCGAGTGTCGAGCAGAGCTGATGAATCCCCCGCGCAGGCGATCTGTTCCTTCAGGTCGCCGGGGATTGGCACGGGCTGCGACGTGGCGTTGTCAAGCAACGCTACGGAGTCATCAGCAGCTTGTGCCGGGTCCTCAGCGACCTCATGGTTTTGGTCCCTCATCGAGCAATCGCTCCGTCTACTGTGTTTTCTCTGCGTGCGCTGGCCAACTCCGCGATCGGCGACTCGTTGGGCCGTCCGCGGCAAGGCCTTGGCACCTTTGAACGATAGTCGTCGGCGTCAACGGCATCGGCTTGTCGCAAGGAGGCAGCACGCTGTGGTAGCCCTTCGAACTTCGTTTTGTCAGCCAGCACCATCGCAAGGTACCTTCTGCCGGCTCGCCCCCCGGCGACCCGGAGCGGTCACGTGGCGTTCGTAATGACACGTTCGTCGTCGATGCCCATGCCGCCGGTTCGCGCGGAGACGGTGCTGTACGGTCTCCGCTCGTCGAGCACGCCGCGCAGGATCGGTCCGCGCCATGGAAGGCGCACTTTGCCGGGTCCGCAACGGGGAAAATGCTCGAGCGTCGTCGTCCGTACATCTTCGACAGTGACGATGACGCCAGGGTCGACCTCTTTTGCCAAGCGGATGGCATTTGCCGTCTTCTTGCGTGGTACGACTGCGTGACAGATGGACACCGGCCCGTCGTGGTTTCTTCCCGAGAGCGTCGTGATGATATGGTCGGCGAAGCGCAATCGCTCCGCAACAGCGTGGGCGGTCCCGCCCGACACGAACGTGACCAACTGTGTACCCAGTGCCAACCTGCTCTCGATCCACATACCCACGGCGCTGCCTGTCGCATACCCCCCAGCGTACGCCAAAATGTTCGTCCATTGGTCAAGGTGCGTGAGCACGCTGGTTACGGCCAGGAGCCAGATCATCACTTCTGCAAAGCTCAACAACACGGCAATCGGTCGCCGGTCTCGGACGATACAGATCATCCGGAGAGTGCCGAGCGAGACGTCGGTCACCCGGGCGCAGAAGATCAAGACAGGCAACCACACTGGATCAGACAGAAGCGGATAGCTCATAACCTCTCCGACCTAGGCTAGTTGGGCACCAAGGCCGCGGAACGAGGCTCGCACGCACGAGTGCTCCGACACCCTGTGGGACAGTACGCCGGGCATATGAAACCGAGGTGAAGTGTGTATGAAATCCTTCTAATCTCTCGCGGCGCGCGGCTTGGCCCACCGGCGTCCGCAAAGGTCGGGCTTGTGTGCAGGCCGTGGACGGGCGCTGCGTGGCGGTCGTCCGCCGGTTCGTGCCCCCGAATCACTCGCCCGACGAGATCCCAGGTCAAGTAAGACATTTTTCAGATCGAATTAAGCCGGTGTTCATCCTCGGCGAGTACCGTTGGCTCATGCACGATGGCCGATGCACCAACGGTTTGGACATCGACACGTCCAGCCGCATCCGCAGGCGGCGAACCGGTGTCTCCAGCGAGCCGCATCATTAAGGGATTCGCCATGAAGCCAGGAGTAGCATCGAAGAACCTTCCGGTCATTCTCGCTGTGGTCGTCGTGATACTGGTGGTGCTCTCACTGGGGAAATACCGTGCACCCGGGCCTACACCGCTGGAGTCCGACTCCGCACCGGAGACCGAGTATGCGGAGGATGCCCAGACCGTAAACAACGACACCGCTACGTTGGAGCCGCGCCCGGATGCCGAGGGAGCCTGCTGTCTCGACGACGGGAGTTGCCTGGAGCTGACGTTCCGGGAATGCGAGGAGAAGGGCGGCCGTTTCGTCGTAGGCTACCGCTGCTACGCCACGCAGTGCGACTACGGAACTGACGAAGACGGGGGATAGCTGGCTTCCTCGCGTCAGAGGCTGTGCTGACACTGGCGGTCTCCTCGTCTCAAAGTCGGTCCAGATCGGTCGGGGCTGGGATCGCCACTGAACCCGCCCCGTTGGTCCGATGGGGAATTAGTTTTCTTTTAACCCGATTTAACGGCGTCTTCATGGCAGTGGGGTACGATTTGGCTTGTCACTCAGCAACCGCTTCGCGCTGAATCGACGTAGAAAAATCCTCCGAAGTGCAGGAGCGGTGAAAAGGGAACCATGGGACTGAGAGAAAAGGTCCCCACATGCGAAGACCCGCGAACAGTCGTTATCCACCCACGTGTTGTGGGATGCTTCTAAGAACCACTCAAAGGAGAAAACAGGAATGTCACGAACAAGATGGAGCTACGTGGCGCTGAGCGTAGGCGTGATGGCGGTCGTACTCTGGTGCGTTACCACGCTACCGGTGCACGCCCAATGGGAAAGCCGGTCCAAGCAAGGAAAGGAAGTGACAGTGACAGGCCGGGTCGTCGACCTGCACGGTTACATGACCGGGAAATACGAGAGCGTCGACCGCGCGAAATGCACGGCGGATTGCATTCGCAACGGCGTACCTGCTGGAGTGGAGACGGAGAGCGAGATGCTCTTACTGGGGCAGGGAAGCCGCAGTGCGGCCAAGACACTGGAGCCGCTTGCCTTCCAGGAGGCGGAAATCCGCGGAACGCTGTACGAGAAGAACGGGGTGAAGTACCTGGACGTGATCTCGGCCAAGAAGAAAGCGCCGGAGCCGGAGTATGACGAGGAGGAGGAAGACTGGTCGAACCCGGAGGATGAGGAGTAGCCCCGGCGTGTCGTCTAGCAAAGGAACCCCGGTCACGCCTCCGTGCCGTGGTCCGACCGACGACACAACGCACTCGCGACGTGCGATGGCGCACGGCGCACAATATGGAGTACACGGATGACCATGAAACCAAAAAAAGAGAAAGCCACAGGCCAGCGAGCAAAGCGCGAGGGGAAGCGAACGGTGACAACCGCGCCGGCTTCGGGGAAGCAACCGCCGCGACAACGCGAGAAGAAGAAACCGTAGTGGGTCGCTTGCCGCCGCACTAACGCACGGCTGCGAGCTGGGGGAGCGTGCGGTCCGATACCGGGCCGCACGCTGCTTGGTGATCCCCGCTGATTGGGAGTTTGGAGCATGAACCGCAGCCCCCAGAAAAGCGACGAAGGTGTTCTAACCCGTGTCCGCACTCTGTTGAAGGCGGGTAGAACCGAGGACGCGCTCGATTTCATACGCACGTACAACCAGAGCTCGCCCGGCACGACTAACGCGTACGGTGTGTGCCTCATGCGGGCCGGACACGTCAGCAAGGCAATCGAGGTCTTGCGTAGCCTCGTTGTCAAGCCAGCCGGCGTCTTGTTGAAGGACGACGTGCCAACCCGCTACAAAGTCAACTTTGCGACCGCTCTGTTCTTGGACAACAACGTCTTCGGGTGCCTGTCCGTGCTTCAGGAGATCGGCGATGAAACCGACCCGAGCGTGGTAAGGCTAAGAAGAGAAATGGGGCGTTGGAAGCAATCGCTTAGCAAGTGGGAACGGATCGGATACAGGTTCCTGGGGCAAGTTCCGAAGAGACGTCCAA
>JASFUW010000417.1:0-4971 GCA_050050135.1 Phycisphaerae bacterium | reverse complement strand
CGCAACGGCGTCGTTCGCCGCATCGTGCTCCTGACCGACGGTTGCGGTGGACACCCCATCCGGACCGCACAGGATCTCAAATCCCGTGGCGTCGTGATCGACGTGATCGCCGTTGGGCACTCCGAGGAGGAAGTCAACGTGAAGCTCCTGAAGAAGATCGCGTCGACCGTGGACGGCGAACTGCGCTATCGCTTCATTAAGGACCAACAGACCCTGGTCGCACACATCACGCAGTTGGGTGGTAAGACCGCGGTATGTCCGTAAGGAGGGCGATGTGATTGTATATCCCACAGGCCTGCTTGCCGCACCGCTCACGATTCTGGTCCTGCTGATTGGCGGGTATCTCTTCCTTACCTGCCTCCGCCTGACTCTGGGCCAGCTATCTGTGGTGCGTACGACTCGGTTCTTCCAGGGCCTCAAGGAACTTGTCGATCCGGTGCCACAGTACATCGGCCGGCGGCTGACGACCTGGCAATGTCGGGTGTACCCAGCCTGGGTGCCGTGGGCAATCGTCCTCGTCGCCGGCCTGCTCGCGCACTACGCGCTTGCTTCGTTGATCGTACCCATACGTTGAGCTTGAGCATAAGGAGCACGGAACATGAACCAAACGGAACCACAACAACCTATCAAGGAATTCAGATCCAAGACGATCACAGCGGCGGTTTGGAGGAATGAACACGAAGAACAAGGAACAGTGGTCAGTCGGTACAGCATTCGAATTCGCAAGAGGTGGCACGACCGGCGGACTGGCGAATGGAAGGATACCGATTACTATTTCGCCGACGATCTTCCGCGGCTGTGTTTGGTTGCCGAGAAGGCATTTGAGTACATCACGCTCAAAGAAAGCGAGGAAGACCCCGAACTTCCGACAGTAGCCCGGTAGCGGGGTCTACTTGCACTACACAGGGAACGCAGCTCTTCGACCACCGGGGGGCTGCGTTTTCAATTACTGCAGGCAGATTACGCGTGACGTTCTGCGCCCCGACGTATTCTCATCACACCGCCGCTGCGCTGAGACCTACTCGACTTTGCCTCCCGACCGAGTGGTCCTCGCGAATTGCGTCTTGTTGCGCCGACGGGCGCAGGCGCGTGAATGTGTCCCGGACGTTTCCACGTTGCGACCCACGAATAATGCAGCCGTCAGCCGGGGGAAATCCATCTGCCTTGAGGTTGTGCGATACTTGCCGTGAGGCCCCGAAGGCCTCCTCGCGCTGATTGGACTGGAGAAATGGGCACAAAAAAGCGACGCAAGACACACTCGCCCGACGAATCGCAAGACATCCGCCGGACGTTACTGACAGAGCGATACCTTCGGAAAGACTCTGAAGGCCGAGTTGTAGAAACACCGCGCGAGATGTTCACCCGCGTCGCGAACGCGGTCGCCGGGGAGGAAGCGAAGTACGGCGCGACTCAGGCCGAGATCGATGAGGAAGCCACGGAGTTCTATCGCCTCATAAGTACCGGCGCGTTCCTTCCCAACAGCCCAACGCTGATGAACGCCGGGCGAGAGGAAGGCATGTGCAACGCCTGTTTCGTGTTGCCGGTGGATGACAGTATCGACGGCATCTTCGACTCGGTGAGGCAGACGGCACTCGTTCAGAAGGCTGGCGGCGGCACCGGCTTTGCCTTCGATTCCCTCCGGCCCACCGGCGATATCGTCGCCTCGAGCGGCGGCAGGACGTCCGGGCCGATCACTTTCATGCGGGTCTTCTCCGAGGTCACGATGGCCATCCAGCAGGGCGCCCATCGGCGTGGGGCCAACATGGCCATGATGTCGATCACACACCCAGACATCCTCAACTTCATCCACGCAAAGTTGGATCCGGCGCGGTTGTCGAATTTCAACCTGTCCGTCAAGGTGACGAACTCGTTCATGCTGGCCCTGGACGAGCCTCCGGATGGTCCACATATTGTCATCAATCCGAGAACAGGTCGCGGCTACATGATCCCCCGAAGCATCGGTGCGTCCGGCTATGCGCTGCAGGATCTCGTGCCCGTGGGCAGCGCGAGTGTTCCGTGCTACAGCCGGCGCGACATCTGGAACATGATCGTCACCAACGCCCACGCCACCGGCGAGCCCGGCGTCTGCTTCATCGACCGGATCAACGAGGACAACCCAACACCCGGAGTTGGCCGGTTCGAGGCTACCAATCCCTGTGGCGAGCAGCCGCTTCTTGCCAATGAGGCATGTAATCTAGGCTCGATCAACCTCTCACGCTTCGTCAACAAGCACGATCGTGATGTGGACCGGGACGCGCTCGGGCGGACCGCGCAGCTGGCCGTACGGTTTCTCGACAACGTTGTCGACCTGACATGCTACCCGACGGAGCAGATTCGGGAGCGTTCCCTGGCGAATCGGAAGGTCGGCCTGGGCCTCATGGGCTTCGCCGACGCCCTGGTTTTGCTGGGCATCGGTTACGACAGCGATCCCGCACTTGGGCTGGCCTCGGGCATCAGCAGCTTCATTCAAGAACAGGCGCACCAGGCGAGCGCCGATCTCGCTGCGCAACGGGGTAGCTTCCCGAACTGGGCCGGAAGTGTCTGGGATAGCAGAGACCATCTGTCAATGCGGAACGCTACCGTCACGACGATCGCACCCACCGGTAGCATCAGCATCATCGCCGGCTGCAGTAGCGGAATCGAGCCGATCTACAAGCCAGCGTACCGCCGCCGTGGCTTGGATGGAAAGGAGTTCGTCCAGGTCCATCCCCTGCTGGTCGAGTTGGGTCGAAGCGAGGGCTGGCTGAACGAACGCGTGCAGGCAGCGTTCCTCGAAGGACGGGCGGCTCGAGAGATCTCCGAGATTCCGAGGCGCCTCGCCGACGTATTGCTGACAGCGCACGAAGTCGCTCCCGAGTGGCACGTGCGCATGCAGGCGGCCTTTCAGCAGCACGTCGACAACGCGGTCTCGAAGACAGTCAATCTTCCGAGTACCGCCGGCGTAGCCGAGGTCGACAGGGTCTTCCGCATGGCTTTCCAGCTTGGATGCAAGGGCATCACCGTGTATCGCGACGGCTCTCGAGCGGGCCAGACCCTCTCGACGGGGAATGTGAAGGAAGCAGGCCGACCAGACGATCGGCCGGTGCCGAGGACACGCAGCCGAATCACGGCTGGTCATACGTTCAAGTTTCGCATGGGCTGCGGAACGCTCTTTGTCACGGTCAATCGCGACGATCACGGCCTGTGTGAAGTGTTTTCCAACCTCGGCAAGGCTGGTGGATGCCCCTCGCAATCCGAGGCGACGTGCCGTGCCGTCTCCACTGCATTGCGGTCGGGAGTAAGCCCGACGGAGCTGATCGGACAGCTGCGCGGCATCCGCTGCCTGTCGACGGCCCGGGCGAGGAACAACGACAAGGAAATCAACGTTCTGTCTTGTCCGGATGCTATTGCGAAGGCCATTAAGGAGGCACTCGGCGGTGGCGCTCCAGTTGAGCCTACGAACATGCGCGTGGAACGCGTCTGCCCGTTCTGCGGTCATGGTATGCGCCGTGAGGCGGGCTGTTTCGTGTGCGACCGATGTTTGCACAGTTCGTGTGGCTGACTGTGTGGCTCCGGAGAGAGTGCTATTGGGTTGTCGAAGCCGGAGTGCGACGCGGTCAACGTCGAGTGTGCGTGAGATTGTGCGACAGCACTGAGCTGGAATGCGATGGGTGTACAGCGGCCGAGAGATCGGCCTCTGATCCAAGGACCGAGTTTCATGAGGGTATGGTAATGATTGAACAAGTTAGCCCGAGTCAAGTTAAGGTGACGCTCGACCGCGTCAGCGCTTTGCTCGACGAGTCCGGAGTTCGGCACGTCGTGCACCCTGCCGAGAAGGTAATCGAGGCTCGTGTCGAGACCCAAGAGGGTCCGGCCCTGCTTATCGTGTACGTGCCTGACCAACCACTGGCCGTCACGTTTGCGCTCAGCGTGCCGGTCGACGCTCCTCTCGAGACGATGCGAGCCAGGCGGTCGGCCATGGCTGAAGCCATCAGCCTGGCTAACTACACGCATCCCGTTGGCGACTTTGTGATGGAACCCTTGACAGGTCATGTGTTTTGCCGCGCCTGCGTTCCACTGTCCGATGCTGTGCTCACTTCGCGGCAATTCACCGAGACCCTACAGATGATTGTCGGCCGCGCAGACCTGATGCTCCCTTCGTTTCGGGCCGTCGTCAACGACGATGTCGAGCCTCACGTGGCGATGCGGTCGTTTCTGAGCCCGCTTGCCGCTTGTGGCCATGGCACCGGCGACGATAGCCCGCGCGCTCGCTGCGAGTCTTCGTCAGCGGTGGATTGACGGTGCAAGAGTGCACGGGAAGAGCCGGATGATCCTGATCGCCACCTACCAGGAGCTGCGTGATTTCCTGACCGCCTTCTTCAGAGGGATCATCAACATGCTCGTTATCTGCTCCAGGGGTGGCCTGGGCAAGAGTGAGGAAGTACGGCGCATGCTCAATGGACATGAGGTGTCCTACATCGGCGGGCACGTGACGCCATTGAAGCTCTACGAGTTGCTGCACGACGGCTGCGACAAGCCAGTTGTTTTCGACGAGATCGACGAACTCATTACGAACACGCTGCACGTCAGCCTCCTCAAACAGCTCTGCGAAACGCGTGCCCCAAAGCGCGTCATGTGGACATCCACCGATCCGAGGGCGGCCAAGATCGACGGTGGTCGGGGATACTTCGAGACAACCAGTCATGTGCTGATGCTGTGCAACTCGTTCTCCGTTCTCAACGCCAACGTGGGTGCCCTGAAGACCCGGGCCACGCTTGTGCGTTTCGTACCGTCGTCGAGGGAGATCCTGGCCAAGATCAAGACCTTCGCGACGGATGACGAGATCGTCGCCTTCCTTGAGGGCTTCCACGAGGCGCTACCTGATTTCAGCCTGCGAACCTACCGACTTTTCGAAGACCTCAAGAACGCCAGGCTTGACTGGAAGAAGTACGCCCTCCAAGAGAGCGATGTACCCTCCAAGGTCAAAGAGAT
>JASFUW010000416.1:0-4998 GCA_050050135.1 Phycisphaerae bacterium | reverse complement strand
CCCGGCCCGGACTCACACGACCGCGAGCTCTTCGGCTCGCCCGCGCTCTCGTTGTCGTAGTCCACGATCATCGCCTCAACACCATCCGCTTCCGCCAGTACGTCTTGCACGATCCCACCGGTGACGTAGATGACGATACGGATCGGCTCTTTTTTGGATTTCGTTGTCTTCATGTTCTCACCTCATTCGTGATTGGAGCACGCCCCGAAAGACGGGCGTGCCTCAAAGTGTCGCTCCGGTTCGAGGCTCCCAGAACGTCCAGCCGTTGGTTACACCACCGCCGCGGCCGAGGTTACGGGCCTGGCGGTAGTCCTCAGTGGCCTCCAGGGCTGCCCGCGTGGGCGTGATGCAGGTTCTTCCTTGCGCCGGCCCGGAGGTGAGCTTCAGGCTGCGCCCGCTCTTGACGGCGCGATTCTCCACGACCTCGGCGGTGAAGAACTCACGACCGATCTGGCCGACCACCTCCGTACCGATCGGCCACCACTCGTGCTTCGCACGCTCGGTTCCGAGGCATGTGGTCGATACCTTGGATTCGCGCGTCCGCTGGCGTTCGTACGCGCCGCGCGCGTTGCGCGTTGAGTCAGCCTGATCCGGCTGGACGCTCGGTGCAGCAACAGGATCGGGTCTAACGGCAGGCGGCTGAGGTTCCGGTGGGTTGGGCACCATGGGGGCGCCACCCCTCAGAAGCTCGATATCGTCGGCGGTCAGCTGATTCGCGACCTCCAACATCATTCGTGTCTTGTCATCCAACATGACGAAGTCCCCCTTTCAAAGTCCGGCCCAACAGCTTGCAGAGTTGAGCCGGTAGATCTTGCAGTTGATGAACGACGATCGTGTCCGCAACGATCGCGCGCAAGCTCTCATCCATGATTCCGACACCGATGAGCTCGATCCCGGCGTTCTCGATGCGCTGTGTCATGTGTTGGGCATGCCGAACAGCCGCATCATCCCGTGCCTCACATCCTGCACGGCCATCAGTGAGCACGAGCAGGATCTTGCGTGTCTCCGGCCTTAGGTGCAGGCGCCGGGCGGCCAGATGCATGGCCTCACCCAACGGCGTAAGGCCGGTGCCGCGGATGCTTAGCAGGCGCCGAAGCCCTTGCTTCACCGGTTCCTCAAACTGCTTGACCACACCGATCGCGAGGTTCGCGAAGCGGCTGTAGCGGTCGCGCAGCCGCGCGGCATCCTCGCCTGTCGATTGTCCAGCCTTAAATAGGTCGAACTCGTTGCCTGTTGTGAAAGTGAGTGCCTCAGTCGCGACCTTCAGATCGGCAAGTGCCTCAAGCAGCACACGGAGCGCATCACGAGCAACATCCATCTTCTTGGTGGTCATGCTGCCGGACGCATCAAGAAGGATGGACACGGCCGTGGATCTACCCTGCACCATCGCTCTCGTGCGGAAGACATCGAGTCGCGGCCGGTCCATGCACAGGCGATGAAGGGTCCGCGGCGACAATGTGCCGTTGATCTGATCGTCGCGCCACCAACGCTTCTCGGCCGACCGCAGGGCGTTGGTCAGGCCGCGGCGCAGACGCCGTACGACATCAACATGCTGTTCGCACAGCGCGCGCAGGTCGCTCTCACTTGCGGCCGGCACAATACCGATGTGATCGAACTCCTTGGTGAAGACGCGATAATCTGATGAGCCGCCGACTCGACTGACGCACTCGGCAATTGCCTCCGTCAATACCTCGGTGATGAGGGAACCACCATGCTGACCGCCCGCGGAGGCTCCCACAGCTTCGGCGCCATCGGATGCATCCGATTCAACTGCGCGAGTTTGCGGTGGCCGTCCGTATGCGTCCGCGTCAATCTGGGCGGTCTGCTTCTCAGGCGTCTTTCCAGCCCGTTGGTCGGCATCATCACTCTGTGCATCGTCTTCCCCGCCGGCGGATGGAACCGCACCCGCATCATCATCGTCACCCTTCTGGTCGCCATTGCCTAACGCGCCGCCGTCGGTCGGTGATTGCCCGGGCTGATCGTCGGCTTCTTCGCCGGTTGCACCTTCTCCGACATTGCCGGGACCGTCATCAGCGAGGCTCGTGCCACACGCATCGGGTGTCTGCGGTTGTGCCGCGGGAGGATTTGCCTTCAGCCACCGCTCCATGATCTGCTCCGCCAGTTCGGCAGCACCGTGGGTGTCGCCGATCGCGGGAAACCAATCGAGCAGGTCATCGTAGCCTTCCACCTGGTGCTCAAGTCCGAGCATATCCTTGTGATGCGACAGCTTAAGGTACACCGCTGTGCAAAACTGGCCGAAGGCATCGCGTTGCAGCACTGTCCTTGCGATCCGATCACGGATCTGCCGGAACATCGCGTCGAGGTTTCCTCGGACCCCCGGCCAACGTTCCATGGCTCGGCGTTCAACAAGAGCATCCTCCACGACGTTCAACATGCCCTCGCGGCCGGGATGCTTCTTCGCAAACTGCTCGACTACTCGGAAATCTGAGAAAGCGACGTGCCCGAGTTCGTGATCCAAGAAACCGACCGTGAGTCTCTCCAGGTCATCATCCAGCGGTTCGGGAAGCGACGGCAACACAATCTGTGTCCCATCTGTCCACGCTTCGTCACCTTGACATGTGACCCTCACACCGAACTGATCAGTCAACGTCCTGGCCAGCCGTTCGAGCTGGCTCTCAAATGGGTTGTCTCTCATTGTATGAGACTCCGTGCGATGCGCAAAAGAAACGGCCGCACCCACCGCATCGCATCAGCAGGTGCGACCTGTGCAACAATAGACTCGTTTGGCGCTCTTCTACGCTGCTCCTTGTGGCTGAGCCGCAGTGCCGACGTGGTGGTCAAAGGTCTCCCGTATGACCTTCACATCCTCCGGGGGGACCTTGTTGAGCACACAGACGGTCAGCGCGCGTTGGAAGTCGTTGCCACGTTCAATACGAGCGCACATAGCCAACAATCGCCGCGTGCTGATTGCCGTGGTGAGCTGCTCCTCGGTGTGCGCCCTGCGCAGATCACCGGCGGCTTTAACCATACGTTTCAACAGATCTTTGCCCAGAGAAGGGTGCCTCGACCGCAGCAGTCCGACTTCCTGCTTGGCCGGTAGGTAGTCCATGTGAACCACGACATCCCAGCGATCTAGCCAGCTGAAGTTCAGAACATTCGTGCCCGACGCATACAAGCCGGAGTCCGAGCCAAAGCCGAGCGTGTTGGCCGTAGCCAAGAGGCGGAAGTCCTCATGCGGCGCGATGTCCTCACCTGTGTCGGTGAGGAGCAGGTGACCGCCAGGCTCGAGGACCTGCTGCAGGACGAATCCGACCTCCGGTTGCATGGCGTCGACCTCGTCCAGCTGAAGGATGTGGCCCTCCTGGAGCGCCTGCGGCAGGATGCCTTTGACGAACACCGTCTCCTTGTTCTCGTTCACGGTCCAATGGCCGACGAAGTCGCCCACGCTTGTCTCGCCGTTAAGCGACACGCGCCGCACAGGTCGCTGCGTCAAAGCTGCGATCTGCCGAACAAGCCAGCTCTTACCTGTGCCGCTGGGCCCATAGATGAACACGCGCTCGTTGTGCTCGACGGCCTCGGCAACGTCCTTGCAGGGTTCGGTCCAGACAAAGGTCGGGTCACCTTGCGGGATCAGCGGGTGGTCAACACCAAAGCGCGCCGTCATTACCGTGCCAGCCACATCAAGCTGATAGTGAAGGATGCCGTTGCGACGTTGAATGCGCCGATCGCTCAGGAATCGACACAGCTCGTCGTTCGCCAGCGCCTGCTCCGGGAACTGCCAGCGGAGGGCCTCTGGGTCAACTTTGTGCTCAGCTCGAAGGTGCGGGATGAGTGTGAACGTTTCGTTGTGCCCGCAAAGCGGGCAGGTCAGTTTCTCTGACATACTGTCTTCTCCTCTTCTGCGCTCCGCGCAAACGAAGACCCGGCTGCCGACCGGCGCCTGCGCACGTGCGCAGACTCCCTGCGTCAGGCAGCAAACCGGGTCATTGGATCAGTCGTTATGGGTGGGCTATTCAGCTGCGCCAGAAAGGGCAGTCGTGGGAGGCGTGAGTGTCTTATCCGATCCATCGGCGAATCGGATGCGGACTTTGCCGTCAGGTGAGATGTGTACGGCGTCCCACCTGGGTTGAATCCCCTCAAGCGCCCCGACGATTTGTCTTCGTCGCTGCTCATCCGTGCCGAGGAACCGCATCCAAAAACCTTCGAGTTCTTCCTGGAATTGGAATTCCTGCGTTTCGTAGGTATCCCCCTCGTCACTCCAGCCACCGAGGTGATACCAGACCTCTGAAGCGCAAAGCCGTTCCTGTGCCGCAGGGGTAACAAGGACATGATCAGTTGCCCACGCCGCGGATCCACGCGGTGGCTCGGGTGACACGGCGAGGCATACATGCGACGTGAAGACTCGCCCGTCGCTGGTGTGCGCCTTAATCGCAAGTGAGTCGACACACGTTAACGTGCCTCCCCACAGCCACTCCTGGTGGATCTCCTTTCCGACGGAGACCTCGATCCTCGTGACGATAGGCAGCTTGGCCCACGAATAGCCGTCGTAGCACTTGCGGATCTCCAACGGGATGAACGGCGTGTCGAACTTGCCTAGCGCTGCCAAAAGATGCACGTTGGCCTCGTCACCGTCATGTCCATCCGGCTGATCGTGGTCGAAACGGTAGCATTTAGCCAACGGGAAGTCCTTCGGTATGCTCACCTCAACGGGTTCGGGTGGATCACCCGTGCTGAGCAGTCCGACTGAGTACATCGGCTTCGCTTCCGGCAGAATGATCCCGAGCTCCCTGGCTCGTACGTATTCCTTGTACGGCAGCGAATGTCCGTCCTGTTTCTGGACGAAGCGGTACGCCTCGAGCTCCAGGGTGTCCTTGAGCGCCTCGAACGCCGGGTTTTCGACAACCCGTGTTCGGGCCGGCAGCATCAGACGTATCCCAGTCGGTTCGCCGGTCATGTCGACAAGGAAGTGCAGGCCCTGGACACTCACCTGGTGATAGTCGAATCCCACGACTTGGCCGTGGAAGTTGACCAGGACGT
>JASFUW010000415.1:0-5000 GCA_050050135.1 Phycisphaerae bacterium | reverse complement strand
CGGCGGCTTAGCTGCACAGATAGGTGGTGATGAGTGCGTCGCCCCGATCGTGCGGAACAGCATCTTCTGGGCAAACAGCGCCACCTCAGAACCGGAGGCATCCTCGCAGGTTTATTCGGACCCTTCTGGGGCATGTCCTGGGGCCACCCCGACGATTGAATACACCTGCGTGCAGGGAGGCTGGAGCGGCGCCGGCGGCATCGGGAACATCACCGACCCGCCTGCGTTCGTCGACGCAGATGGACCTGACAACGTCACCGGAACGCTGGATGATAATGTCCGGTTGGAAGCGTTCTCGCCTTGCCTCGATGCGGGTGACAACGCGGCCATCCCGCCCGACCTGAGCGATCTCGACGAAGACGGTAACACGGCCGAGCCGGTACCGTACGATTTGGCGGGCAACCAGCGGGTTCTCGACGGCGTTGTGGACATGGGCGCGTACGAGGGCCCCAACCAGGCCTTCGTGCTTAGCGCCGATACGGTAGTCGTGCCTGAAGGGGGCTCGGCGGAGTTCACAGTGGCCTTGCTGATAGACCCACTCGGCTCCGTGGAGATCACCGTACAGCACCAGTCGGGCGACGCTGACATCTCTGTACTGTCGGGTGGGACATTGGCTTTCGACTCGGACAACTTCGACACGCCGCAGACGGTCGTGCTTGCGGCGGCTACGGACGCGGACTTCGAGCCTGGCATCGCGCTCGTCCAGGTTTCCGGTTCGGGATTCTACTCGTCCGGAGTTACGGCCAGGGAAGCCGACAACGAACCTGCTCCGGGCGCGGTGCGCGTGGACGAAACCGCGCCACCCGGTGGCGACGGATTGACCTGGGGCACGGCTTTCGATGATCTCCAGGACGCGCTCGCATACGTGAAACAACTCGACGGGGCGATCGGGGAAATCTGGGTGAGCCGTGGCACATACTTTCCCAGCAAACCTCTCCCCGGTCCTTACGCGACTTTCCAGCTTCTAAGCGGCACAACGCTCTACGGCGGGTTCGCCGGTGGCGAGACGGACGCAAGCCAACGGGACCCTGGCGCCAACGTGACCATACTGAGCGGCGACATCGAAGACGACGACTTTCTGCCACCGGACGGCGGCAGCTGCTGTGCAGCGCATCCGGAGCCAGGGTGTGACGACACGGACTGTGAGGCGGCCGTATGTGCGGTAGATCCCTCCTGCTGCGATACCGAGTGGTCCGAGTATTGTGCGTCAATCACCAGTGGATGGTGTCTTTGCGGCAATCTGTGCACGCACCAATGCGATAACAGCTATCACGTTGTCACCGGAAGCGGAACGGACGCGACCGCTGTTCTTGATGGGTTTACGATCACCGCGGGCATAGCCGACGACGTCATTCCGTACGACAAGGGAGGCGGCATGTACAACGGCTCCGGTGATCCCACGGTGAACAACTGCCGATTCGAAGCGAACACTGGGATTGAAGGTGGCGCCATGGCGAACATTGCCAGCGGCCCAACGCTGACTAACTGCACGTTCCTTTTCAATGAGGGTACACAGGGCGGAGGCATGTACAATAAATACAGTAGTCCCACTGTGACCGATTGTGAGTTCACCCAGAATCAAGCCTGGGAAGGCGGTGCGATTCACGATCTTTCTAGCGATACCGTTATTACGCGGTGCGCGTTCATCGACAATCAGGCAAATCACCCTGCAGGCGGCGCAGGTGGCGCGATTGTTGGGCATGGTTCAAACCTGGTGATCCAAGACTGTCTGTTCAGTCAAAACTACTCGTATTTTTTTGGCGGGGCTTGTCAGCTCTACTATGGCACCGCGATGATCTCCGACTGCGTTTTCGACGGCAACATTGCGTATTTTCCGGGAGGCGGTGGAGATGGTGGCGCTTTGTCTGTTTCAGGCGGCGTGCTGCTGATGCCGCGTTGTCGGTTCCTTGCAAATCTGGCAGACTACCGCGGTGGCGCGGTATGCCTCAGCCACGGGGCGGTAGTGACACAGATTAACGGAGCGTTTTACGGCAACGAGGCTGACGACGGCGGCGCATACTACATACAAAACGCTTCCGCAGCCGACGTGGCGAATTCTGTGTTTGACGGGAACACGGGGGCTTTTCGTAGTGGTGGTGCGTTTTACCTCTCGTCAGGAAACAGTTTGTCACTCACAAACTGTACATTGGCCCACAACACCGCTGAGGAGGGAGGCGCACTATACAGCAGGGCCGACCTAGGCCCCCCCAATACCGTCACTGTTTCCAACTCTATCCTCTGGGACAACGGCATGGATCCGGTCAGGTTCGAGAGTGGTATTCCCACAACGAACTACAATTGCATCGAAGGATTCGGTCCCCCGCTCGTTGGTGTCGGAAACATCGCCACGGACCCGCAATTCATCGATCCCGCGGGACCTGACCACATTCTCGGCACCGAGGACGACAATCTCCGTCTGTATCCCCATTCTCCCTGTATTGATGCAGGTGATAACACTGTCGTACCCGCGGACGCTGCCGACCTGGATGATGACGGAGATCTTGGTGAACCCCTGCCATTCGACTTGCGCGAGTATTCGCGTTTCTTTGACGACCCCGCAACGCCGGATACCGGTGACGGATTCCCGCCGATTGTGGATATGGGTGCGTATGAGTACGCGTTGGACTGCAACGAGAACGGCGTTCTCGACGAGTATGACATTGCCGATGGAACCAGCGAGGATGAAAACGGCAATGGCATCCCGGACGAGTGTGAATGCACCGGGGTTTCCGCCCCACAGCCTGATCCAGCGCTGACTGATACGGGATTCGGGACAAAGAACCGTTACCTGTCGTTCCAGGCAGGCGATCCGGAAAGGCCGCAGGCGATTCGGGTGACGTTCATTTCATTGCCAGGGTACGAGTACGCCGAAGGTCGGCAGATGTGGGTGCAGGCTCCCTCGGATGTGACGGAGGCCTCCGGATCGAGCGACTCGACGCCGCTGCCCACGTTCAGGGCTTCGACGCTGGGCTGCACACCCTTCTATGCCGACTGGTCCACCGAAGGAACGGTCGATGTGGACGATGCCGCGATCCTTCCAGGTGCCCAGTATGACATCCAAGTGATTAGCTTCGGTTGCGCTACGACGGACGAGGCCCGTTATTCGCCGCCGCTGTCGATGGGTACGAGTGCCGCGGGTGACGTGGTTGGGGATTGCGCCGCATATCCATGCACACCACCGCAAGGCGTTGTCGACTTTGTCGACATTTCGGCGGTTGTAGACAAGTTCAAGAACGAGCCCGCCGCACTGAGGAAAGCGCGAGCGGACGTAGTCAATTCGAATACCAGCCTGCCGGAACCGGACAAGAAGGTTGACTTCGTTGACATCTCGTGCATTGTCGACGCGTTTCGCGGCACACCATGCGCCCTGCCGGCGCCGCCAATGGAGGATCCGTGTGCGCCGTAGGCTCGGCGCCGCTATGCGAACGGCTGTTGCCGTGTCCGAGTTCGCGTGTCGGTTGAGCGGGTGTTCATCCGTGCCTTCTCATCCGCCCTGACGGATACAAGTACGGTTGGCCGCGAATGTCAGTGTTCGTAGTTGTGCAGCGGCTCAGCCTCGTGGGTGTGGCCGGCTTCTTCCTCCTCCCCTTCTTCGTGCTCGTGGTCGTGGTCGTCGGCGTCGGCGTCGGCGTCTTCAGGGCCCTCGAGGCCCCAGACGTTCAAGATGGCGGCGGTCGAGGCGGTGTTCACGACGTCGCCGAAGTAACCGCCGGTCAGAGCGGCGATCTCGGCCAGGGCGTCGCGGTCACAGCCGATCGTGCCCAACGAACAAATCGAGATCAAGGCAACTATCGAAATCGAATGCAAGACGGTTATGCGCTTCACGCTTTGTCACTCCTTGTTTGTTTCTTTATGAATAGGGCGCGGGCGAGGAACACCAACACCAACACCCCACCGAAACAGCTCACCAACGACGAACCGGTGGGCATGTCGCCGGCGGCCGAGACGAACAGGCCCAGGACGGTCGTGAGGATTCCGACACCCCAGGCGATGACAACCTGTGACCCGAATCGGTCTGCCATTAACGTGGCACAGGCCGGCGGGATGATCAGGTAGCTGAACACCACGAAGACGCCGGCGATGCTGACCGAATGGGTCACCAGAATGGCGAACAAGCCGTAAAACAGACAGTCCCAGAGGCGGACGGAAACGCCGGCTCTTTCCGCGGCCGGGAGGTCCAGGGAGATACGAATGAACGGGCCCCGCAAGAGGATATGGAGGACGCCGAGTAATGCGTAAAGCGGCAGCATGCTCGCGAGCTCGGACCATTGCACGAAGAGAATACTGCCGACGAGCATGGCTTCGATCTTTTCGTGGCCGTGCGGGGCTTTGCTGAGGATGAGGACACTCAGGGAGGCGCAGACCACGAAGATGATGCCGATGATGGCTTCGTGGGGTATTCGCTCGTCTCGCAAGCGTGCGAATGACAAAAGTATGGCACCGAGAAGGGCGAAGCCGAGGGACATGACGTAGGTCAAGGTCTCGTGGCCGATGACGCCGAGACGCTTGGGGGTCTGCTCCGGCTCGAAGTGATCGTGCCTATCGACGTGGTCGAGATCGAGGTTTGATTCGAGTTCCAGCTCGGCGGCGACGCGCGAAACGGCGGCCGATCGCGACTCATGGTCGTGCCCGTGCTCCGGTTGGGCGCAGATCCACGGGGCGACGAACAGCGCGACGGCTGCGCCGAGGGCGGCACATTGTGAGAGGGCGAGGTCGACGAAAATCACACCCCGCTTGATGACGTGCAGACCGACGTAACCGTGCAGTGCCGTGATGGCGACACAGGCTATGAACGGGGCCAACAGCAGCGGTATCGTTTCGATCAGATTGTGCACGTTTTACCTCACAGTCACCGCCACGAAGGGCGTCCGGATGTCACGACCCCATGGCGCCTGTCACTTTCTCGACGACGTTGTCCAACATGGAAAGGTAGTCCGTCGCTTCAGGCTGTCCGCCGACGGAGTTGGCGCACTCGACGACGGTGATTCCGGTTTCGGAAG
>JASFUW010000414.1:0-5007 GCA_050050135.1 Phycisphaerae bacterium | reverse complement strand
CCTGACGGGTGCCAAATCTGTGGCATCCGGTGAGACCGAGCGGGGTATCTTCTGTTGCGGGACGGGCATCGGGATGTCGATCACCGCGAACAAGGTCCACGGCATCCGTGCCGCGTTGTGTCACGACGAGCTGACCGCACAGTTCTCGCGCCGCCATAACGACGCCAACGTCTTGTGCCTGCCGGCCGACCTGCTCGGCGACGAACTGATCAAACGACTCGTCGACGTCTGGCTGCAAACCGAATACGAAGGCGGCCGGCACGACCGCCGCCTGCAGAAGATCACGGACTACGAACGGAACGGCCACGATGCGGGTTGATCCTCGGGGCAGTGGCACGGGCCTTTGATGCCGCGGGTGGTCGCGAGCGGGGGCAATCGCCAGCCGCTCGTCCAGAGGTAGCATTCGGCTGCTGTCATAACGATGGCACGATCAGGGCCTTGGTCAGCCTGGCGTCGGCGACGGCCGCCAGGGCCTCGTTTGCCTGGCTGAGGGTGAAGCGTTCGAGGTTCTGGGTCGACCACATTGCGGCCGCTCGCTCCGTGCGGAGCATCTGAACGCCGCGGTGGAAGTGGGCGTAGTCCGAACCCCAACAGCCGCGGACGTCGAGGTGCTTTTTGTTGAGGTCCAGGTGGGGGTTGAAGGCGATCTCGCCGTGGTCGGTGTATTGCCCCACGATGACGACCCGGCCGGCGTCGCGGGTGAATCGCATGGCTTGCGGAACGGCTTCGGGTGCGCCGGCGCATTCGATGGTGGCGTCGGGACCGATGCCGTCGGTCTGGTCGCGGATCCAGGCAAGGCGATCCTCTTCGCCGTGATCCATGAAGTTGAGCGTAGCGGCGGCGCCCATCGCGGTTGCGGTTGCGAGGCGTTGGTCGGGAGCCCCGATGCAGAGTACGCGGGCCGCACCGCGCAGGATCGAAAAGGCAATCGCTGACAGTCCGACAGGCCCCGAGCCGAGAATCAGGACCGAGTCACCGATTGTGACCTCGGCGCGTTCGACGGCGTGGAGCGCCGTCGGCAGGGAACAGCCGCCGGCCATGTACAGCGCGCTCTGCACGCCGTTCATGCGGATGCAGCGCACGCCGGGTTTCAGATAGATGTACTCCGCCCATCCGCCGGTGAGCCCGTCGCTGAGCCCATAGGTGATGCCGTAGACCTTTCGCTCAGGACATCGCGTCGACGCTTTCGCGACCAGGCAGTGCCAGCACTTGTGACACGTCCGGTGCACGTCGAGAAAGGTCACGCGGTCGCCCTCGTCGAACGGCCGGCCGTGAATGTCGAGCATGACGCCACGAACTTGCTCGATGACGCCGACCGACACATGCCCGGGGATGATGGGGTAGGGCACGCCCGCCAGCCGGCCTTGCTGAAGGTACACGTCGGTGCCGCAGACTTCGCTCAGCTCGACCCTCATCAGGGCCGAGTCCGGCTCGAGTGCCGGCAGCGCGACATCCCGAAGCTCGACGTCTCGGTCTGGACCCGGCATCACGGCTGCTGTTGCGGTTGGTTTTCGTGGCATATCAGAAGATCCCGTTTGCCCCTCCCCGCGGAGGTGTCCGCACACCTTTGGGGACTCTTGCGGTTCGCACGCAGTTTGACCGAAACCCGCGATGCTGTCGATGGGACTCTTTGGGCCGTTCGCATCTTCGTGATGTGCGTCCCGCCAGACGGGGCGCGACGGCACCTTTTTTGCGACCGGGTCAGGGTCGAAGGGGATCGGTACGCCGTCACCGTGGGCGGCGTCCGCCGTGTCGGCGAGGCACACGTCCCGGGGGCTCGCGCGTTTGGGGCGTTCCTGTCGGCGCGAAGCGTGTTTGCGGTTTTCAGGGAGAGGCGGTTTCCTTCTGAAATGTAGTGGAGTGGGACTGCCGGAGGATCGCTCATCGAGGAGATCGCCAAAGTGCCGAGGCGGTGTCGCTGCGGGAGGGTCGTCGAACCGTCTGCGATGTTGCTTCGCGGCGGACGACGAACCCACGGGAGACCCCGCTGGCGGGGTCGGAAACGGCGATCGGTGGGTTCGTTTTGCGAAAAAATCATTGTTTTCTCTTTCTCGGGCGGTGCGGCCGGGGGTCGGTGGGGTCGTTCGCCGGTCGGCGGCGGGAGAGCTGGGTGAGGGCACGGTGCAGGTGGCGGTCGAGCATGTTCTCGTAGCGCACCAGGGTGAGCACGTGTTGAGGGGCGGGGAGCGATCCGGTCTGGTGGCTGCGGTCGAGCCTCTGCTGCTCGCGGTCGGTGAGGTCCTTGATCTGGGCGGACAGGCGGGGGACTTCGGCTTCGAGGTGTTCGATGTGCTGGGCGAGTTTGGCTGATAAGAAGCGGTGGAGCTTCGGAGTGGGAAGGCCCGCGGCCAGCGGCGAGACTTCGTTGGCGATCTCGACGAGGTGGGGTTGGACCTTCGCGGCCTGGTCGGGGTCGTCGAGGGCGGTGAGCTTGCGGATGGATTCGAGGTCGTGGCGACGGGCGTGAAGCCGGGCCGTGGCGCGATTGAGCCGGGCTTTGAGCTTGCCGAGCGTTTCGGGCAGCTCGGTGTCGGTTCGGGAGGACTCGTCGAGTGCCGCACGGATGGCACCTACCTCGAACCGCTGGGCGCGGCGAAGCCGCCAGAAGCAGGTGGCGACGCGCTCGACGAGGGCGCGGTCCATGGCTGTTTTGGGTTTGAACTGGTGTGTCAGTTTGTGCAACAGGGCGCGGAACTGCTCTGGACGCTCGTGGGCCGGAGCGATGACGACGTCGTTCGCGAAGATGCCATGCTTGACGGCGTTGCGGCTGGATTTCAATTTCCCCTGGGGGGTTCTGGGGCCGGTGGACTTTTGGGCGTTGGCGCGGTTGGCGCGGAGCTTGCGGGGGGAGATCGGCTTTCGGGCGGTGCCCTCTTTGGCGGAACCGGTCTTTGCGACGGGCTTGTCGGCGGTGCGGTTCATGCCGACACGGCGTCGCGCGGGGCGGCTCCCGTTGGCACGGTGCTTGGCGGTGCGTTTGTTGGTCGGTCTGGTCTTGCTCATGAGCTTCCCCCTTGGCGGACAGGGACCGCGGGCGCTGAAGGCGCGGGCCCGCCGAGAGATATAACTTCATGGGCGCTCGGTGGAATGGGGGAGATGGCGATTATCTATTCGGGATTGGGGATTCCGGAGGGATGAAGGATCAAGGATGAAGGATGAAGGATGAAAGATGAGGGATGAGGGATGGAGGGACGGGGGTGCGGGGGTGCGCATATCGGGAGTTGGCGGGGAGATGTGGACGCCCGGCGCCGGGTCGGAATTCCACGGTCGAGTGCCCACGCGGCGGGGCCGGCAATCTGGCATGTAAGCGCGTTCGGGCGTAGAATTCGTTCCGGTCGCGTTGTGAAGCAGGAGTTTACTTGCCCGGTGACCGGCAGGAACGCTGAAGATGGTACGTCGAGGGAATGCAGCAACGGGGACACGGGCACGCGCGGGGGCCGCGGGGTCTGCGAGCGCGGTATCGCTTGATGAGCATCTTCCCGCGTCGTTACGTGAGCTCGACAACCCGCAGACGGCGCTCCCCCGGATCGCGAAGGACAGGAAGCTGACGGGGCAGATCGAGTCCGCCGTTCAGCGGATACCCACGAAACATACGCTTCGCCTTGAAGACGCTCGGTACCTGAGGTGTCTCGATGCCGAAAGCGTACAGTTGGTTCTGACGTCACCGCCGTACTGGACATTGAAGGCGTACCGGGAAACAGAGGGTCAACTCGGGCACGTTTCGGACTACCAGGAGTTTCTGGAGGAACTCGGGAAGGTGTGGGGACATTGCCTGCGGGCGTTGGTTCCGGGGGGCCGGCTGATTTGTGTCGTGGGTGACGTGTGCCTCTCAAGGCGGAAGAACAACGGTCGGCACACCGTTGTTCCGTTGCACGCGTCGATCCAGGAGTCCTGCCGGCAGCTCGGATTCGACAACCTCGCACCGATTATCTGGCACAAGATCGCCAACGCCGTCTACGAAGTCGAAGGCAGTTCGACGTTCCTGGGCAAGCCCTATGAACCCAACGCGGTGATCAAGAACGATATCGAGTTCATTTTGATGCAGCGAAAGCCGGGTGGGTATCGTACGCCGTCGATCGCAGCGCGTGTCCTGAGTGTTTTGCCGGAGGAGAGGCATCGGGAGTGGTTCCAGCAGATATGGACCGGGCTCACGGGGGCGTCGACGCGGAGGCACCCGGCGCCGTTTCCGCTCGAACTGGCCGAGCGGCTGATCCGCATGTTCAGCTTCGTGGGGGACACGGTGCTGGATCCCTTCACGGGAACGGGAACCACAAACGTGGCCGCGGCGAAGTGGGGACGCAACAGCATCGGTTGCGAGGTTGACCCGCACTACTTCAAGTTGGCCGAGCGCCGCCTGGAAGAACAGACCGGTGATCTGTTTGGAAGCGCGAAGTTAGCGATCATGGAATCTTCCGCGACATGACCATGAAGGACCTTGGGACGACGTGGGTATGAAAGCATGCTGGCCAGGGGAGCGTGAGGGAGGAGGGGAGCGGGCAGACCGGGTTCGATTGGGCTGGGCGGAGAAACGGAGTTGTGGGGACATCTGCGAACGGGCCTAACACTAGTGCTCACGGTCCGGGCGAAACGGGATCTCGCCTTGGAGGTGGGGAATTGTGAGGTGCTCGGTTCGGATCATCCGGGGGGGGCACTCGAAGAAGTGTGAGATTTCACAGAGGTTCAGATGCCGCGCCCAGGCGATGCTGGACTCATCGTCGATGGTCACGTCGTATCCCAACGGTCCGATCCCGATCCGGCAGAGGATGGTAGGAGAGGGGCCGCCTGACGTGTTAATCGCCCCGAAAGCCCCCTCAAAGCTGGGAGGTCCTACGTGGAAATAAGTGAAAAACCGCATAGCCGGGATGCGGCCGTAGCAGGAGCGGTGTCGAACGATGCGGCGCAAGTGTAGGAAGTGCGGGAGGGTGATGGACGGGGGCTCTGACATGGCTAGCGTCATGACGCCCAGTTGTTTAGCGACCACTAGAGGAGTTAGAGTGAACGGGAGTG
>JASFUW010000413.1:0-5020 GCA_050050135.1 Phycisphaerae bacterium | reverse complement strand
CACCGGGTTCGACGGCAAACCGCGATGCGTGGTCCCAAGGCGGCGCCTCGAGGTGCGGACCGGCGAGGTCAGCAAGGGTCTCGTCGTGAAAGACCCCGCGATCATGGCGGTGGGTCGACAAGTGGCGCTGGCGTTGGGTAAGTGCCGTGGTGTTGTCACCGTGCAGTGCATGGTCACGCCGCGCGGGAGAATCCGCGTCATCGAAATCAACCCGCGCTTCGGCGGCGGGGCACCGCTCGCCATCCACGCCGGTGCCGATTTTCCCAGGTGGATTCTATCCGAGCTGTGGGGCAAGAAACCGCGGATCAACCCGACCGGTTTCAGGGGCGACGTCGCCATGCTTCGATATGACGAGTCGGTCTTCGTACCCAACGCGTCCAGATTATTCTGAGCCCGCTGAAGGAAACCGGAGGTGAGATGTGAACGCGGAGGGAGCAGCGAACACGTGAAGGCCGGAGTGCGGACCACGGAGCCTGCGAGGCGCCGGGTGTGACTGAACGAACAGGATGTAGGGTCCGTCGTGCGGACCAGTTTCTTCAACATGCCCCGACCATGGCGCCGGGATCTTTGGTGAAACATGCCTACCGTCGAGGCCGTCATCTTCGATCTGGACGACACGCTCTACCCGGAGCGTGCGTTCGCATTCAGCGGTTTCGCAGCCGTGGCAACCGCGTTCGAGGATCAACTCGGTGATCCGGCAGCCGCCACCGAACGTATGCGACAACTTTTCGACACCGACCATCGCCCGCGGGTGTTCAACGCGATGCTCGAAGACCGTGGGCTTCCCGAATACCGAGACCTCCTCGCCAGCATGATCGAAACCTATCGAACGCACATGCCGAGCATCGAACTCTACCCCGACGCCGACGAAGCCCTCACGCAACTTCGCGGCAATTACAAGCTGGGCTTGATCTCCGACGGCCCGCTCGACACCCAACGCAACAAGATCGACGCGCTGAAGCTTAGAGGCAGGCTCGACGAGATCATCATTACCTCTGAGCTAGGCCCGAACCGGGGCAAACCCGATCCGACGGCTTTCAAGTTGATGTCGGAACGACTCGGCGTCGAGCACCGGTCGTGCATGTACGTCGCCGACAACGCTGCCAAGGACTTCGTCGCCCCCAACGCCCTCGGCTGGACCACCGTCCGCATCATCCGCCCCGACGGCATCTACAGCGACGTCATCACCGCTCCCGGCGGTAAACCCGCATGCACAATTCGCGAGCTCCACGAGATTCCCGGGCTCGCTTGACCACACGATTGCCGCACTCGACACCAGTCGCTTGACCGGGAGCGCCGGGCCAGAACGTGACCTGAGCCGCGGGCTTCAGCCTGCGCGGATTCACCTTGATCGCAGGGGCTCGGCGGCAGTGACCTCGCAACACGCAGCGCGCGAGTTGCGTCACACCCCCATAACCCCGCGGCAGGTTCTTTCGATACTGTCGACGATCCGGTCGACCTCTAGAGCGATCGGATCAATCTCCGGATCGCCCTCCCAAAAGACACTTTCCGCGTCCTCTGCCTGCTTGACGATCCTTGCGTATTCATCGTCGCTTGGTGTTCCCCGTCGCTGTCGTTCCCAAAGACGCGCGAGCTGGCGGCTTGACGCGACAAGTTTGCCGATAACGCGCCATAGCTCCTCAAATGGCTTGCCAGCGTCACGCCCATGCTGTGCCATGAAGCGGTAACGAAGGGAGTGAATCCGAGTGAAGAGTTCCTGCCGTTTCTGATAGCGCTCGATCAAAACAAACGCATCGTTGCGTGCCTCCTCCTGTTCCGGAGTTTCTTTGTCTGAAACTTCTCGAGTCGAACCCTCTCCCACTCAGCCAACCGGACTGCGAAAAGACGAAATCACTTCTCTAGCCCCATAAAAAAGACCCAGAACCTCTTCCGCTAGATCGATGCGCCTACGGCCCACGTGTTCCCTTCGCCACGCATTGATGCCCCAGACAGCCACAATCGATGCGACGATAGCCGCTGCTGACGCCACAATAGTCGAGATGCTCTCAATGATCACCATCTTACCGACCTTTCTCGGTAGTCTTCCAATACCGCCGGCGGTTCCAGAAGGACGATTCCCTTCGGAGGCGTGCAGCATACGACGCTCCCGCAATTGTGGGCAAGCGACCAATGCGACGCCAAGTCCGCTCCCTCACGGTCGCGGCTCTGACTGCCCTTCGTCGCTCCGTCGCTCTCCCCACCCCGCGCTGTGGCTTGAAGCTCGGAATTGGGTGTGGGCGGTGCGCCCCGGATCAAGGTACGGTAGTTGTCCCGCCTGCCGCCGCGTGCAGGTCGGACCACGCCTGGCGGAGGCGGATGCGGGCTAGTGCCAGGTTGACGTCAGCCTGGATGTAGTCGCGCTGGGCTTCGTTCAGTCTGGTGAGCGACTGGGTGCCGCCGACGTACGCGGCTTGGATCAGACGGCGGTTTTCTCGCGCGGTGGTCAAGGCTTCGCGCTGCAGGCCGATCTGCTCCTGGGCGTCGTGAAGAGCGATGACCGCCTGGCGGACCTCCGATTGAACGGCAAGCCGTCCGCGCGCAAGCGCAGCCGCCGCCTCCGCACGGGTAGCCTCAGCAGCGCGAACGCGCGCGGTCCGGCTTCCGCCGGTATACAGGTCCCACCGGACTTCCACGCCCGCGAGCGAGGTCTGGTCGCTGCTGGAGTAGTGCAGCGTCGAGTCGCGGTCGAACCCCCACGTTCCGCTCACGCCGACGGCCGGGCTGTACAGTCCCTTGGCCGCCCGAACCCGCTGCCCTTCACTTTCGACGATCTGCTCCAACTGACGAAGATCGGGCCGGTCCCGCATCGCCTTCTCGATCCACGACGCGGCGTTAGGCACGGTCGTCTCCTCCGCCGTCTCCGCCGTCAGCGGTGACAACGACAGGTCACCGGGCAACGCGGCATCCGGCAACCCCATCAGTTCAGCCAGCACCACGCGTCCGGTGTCAAAGAGCCCTTCCGCGGCCGTCGTGTTGGCCTGGGCTGCCAAGAGCCTGATGCGGAAGTTGTCCACGTCTGCCTGCGACGCGCGACCCGCGTCGCGGAGCTTTTGCGTCTCCTCGAGCTGTTCGCGGCTGAACGCTTCGTCGGCTGTCGCGATGCGGACCTGCTCCACCGCGAGCTGCACCTGGTAATAGGCCGTGTCCACCGCGTGAACGACCAGACGCCGCACGTTGCCGAGGGCGTATCCCGCCGCGTGCTTAAGGTGCTCCGACGCGAGAATCTGAGCCTCTCGAATGAAACCGTCAAACACCGTCCACGTCGCGGTCAGCCCCGTCGAATGATTCCCGAAGGCGTTGGAGTTGCTCTGGAGCGACCCGGTGTTGAACAACGGTTGAAAGATCGGCAAAAACACGGCCGGGATATCGCGCAACACGTCGGCGTTCAGCGTCGTCGGCGACTGTTGAAACGCCTGCAGCGCCGAGGTGAGCTGGGGGCGGCTTGGCGGCGTCTGGAACGTTCGCGTGGACTTGTGTGCGAACGTCAGCTTTGGAAACAAACGGGCCCGCGCCTCCGACACGCGGGCACGCGCGGCTTGCAGACGCGCCCGGGCTTCGTGGACGCTCGGGTTCCCCGAAAGCGCGGCCTGCCGCGCAGCTTCCAGGGTCAACACGCCGTCCGCAAGCGACGACCCCGACTCGGCCGCCGAACCGGCAACGGCCCTTTCATTATCATTGTCCGGATCACCGACGATACGCATCGATGCCCGGCTCGCCTCGCCGGATGTCAGTCGTACGGGTTGAGCCGCACGCGGCGCGCCGCAACCGGCAATCCCAACCAGCACAGTCGCAAGGACAAGGCCGCACGCAACACCGCCCTGCTCGCCGCGTATTCGACACCATGAGGTCATCGCTTAAACCACCTCCTGCACGGCCTAGCACCCCTATGAAGCGGCTTGCGACCGCTCCCGGGCCGCCTCTTCGACCAGTTCCGCCAAAGGATACGTGCCGCCGTGACGAAGCCAATAGGCGAATCGTCGCACGTCGTTGGTGATCAAGAACAACGCCGGGATCACGAAAAGCGTCAGCACCGTGGCAAACATCAGCCCGAAGCACAACGAAACAGCCATCGGCTTGACCGTCTGCGCCTGGCTGGACGTCTCCAACAGCAGCGGCAACAGCCCCGCTACCGTCGTGATCGAAGTCAGCGTGACGGCGCGAAACCGGGCCTGAGCGCCCTGGACCACGCCCTCCCAGACCGAATGCCCTTCTCGAATCAGCCCGTTGAACCCGTCGAGCAGAACGAGGGCGTCGTTGACGACGACGCCGGAAAGGGCAACCGCGCCGAACAGGCTCAAGATCGTCAAATCCAACCCCAGAAACGCATGACCCATGATCACACCGATGAGCCCGAACGGGACCCCGGCCACAATCACCACGGGCTGGATGTACGATCGCAGCAATGCCGCGAGCACGGCATAAATCGCCAGGATCGCTACGACGAACCCGTCAAACAGGCTTTCGAGCGACTCGTTCATCCGTTCCCGGCTTCCCCCGAGCTCGTACGTCAAACCGTCGTAGTCCGACATGACCTCGTCCAGGAACCCGGCTTCCAGCGACTGCAGAACCTGTTCGGCGTTGGTCTGCCGTTCGTCCACCTCCGCCAACACGGCGACGCGCCGTTTGCCGTTCTGGTGGAGGATGCGGGCGTACCCGCGCGCCCAGGTAACGTCAGCCACTTCATAAAACGGGACCGCGTTCCCTCGGGGCGTGGTGATCAGCATGCCCTCGAGGTCCGCCACCGACCGGCGCTCGCCCTCGGCAAGGCGGACGCGCACCTTGACCTGCTCCTTATCCCGTTGGAATTGAACGGCTTCTCCGCCGTAGAAACCGTAACGGAGCTGCCGCGCCACGTCCTCCAGCGTCAGCCCGAGTGCCCGCGCCGCCGGCTTGAGCGAGACCAGAAGTTCCCGCTTTCCAGGGAGAAGTTCGTCACGGATGTCGTAGAGCCCGTCGAACTCGTGCAACCGGGTTTCGATTCGCTCGGCTGCCTCGCCCAGATCGTCGAGGTCGTCGCCCA
>JASFUW010000412.1:0-5023 GCA_050050135.1 Phycisphaerae bacterium | reverse complement strand
CGCATCGCGAGCCTGGACCGCAAAGCGAAGGCGTTCTTCGACGAGAACCGACAGCGCCGGCCGGAGTTCCGCCGACCGCCCGAGGAAATGCAAATCGAACCGTTGGGTGAGGATGAACACGGCCCGCCCCAACCGCCGCCGCCTCCTTATTTGAACTGGGAGGAAGCCCGCGAGACCGCCGTCGAGCTCGTGAAGATCGAGGAGGCGGGCGCCGCCGCGCAGCGGATTGCCGACTGGGTTGTGCAGTACACGGCGGAACCCTGGATCGATGTGGAACGCGATGAAGAGACGCACTACAAAACCGCGCCGGAGCGGGTCAGCGAAGAAGGGTATTACGATCTGGTGCTTTCGCGTGTTCCCCACACGATCGCATACCCGGAAGCGGTGTCGACGCGCGTGTCCGAGTTTTTCAACCAGGAAAACGCCGAAGAGGTGGAGGCAATCGGAGCGGCGAACTTCAGGCCCGAACGCGGGGCGTGGGAGTCACTGCGAACGTTGGCGTTCCGATCGCCGGGTGCGGTGCCTGCGATCCCGGTGAAGGAAGGCGCGAACGTCACCGACTATCTCAGCTTCCACGAAACGTCTCGCTATCCGCTGGCCGACCCGGACGGGAACGTTTACGTGTTCCGCGTGGTCGGCAGCCGTCCGGGGCACGTGCCGGAATCGATCGACGAGGTGCGCGATCGCGTCATCGCCGACCTTCGATTGGCGAAGGCATACGAAACCGCCAGAGCCCGTGCGGAGTCTCTGAGAAGCTGTGCCGAGACGGAGACACTCGCCGAGGCGTTCGAATCCGACTTGGAGCTGGTCATGCTCGCGGAGGAGGGCGTGCCGGGTATCGGGTATTTTGACCCCGCTCCGTTCTCTCGGACGACGGGCAACAAGGACCCCATCTCACGCGCGGACGCAGGGCGCTTCATCAACGGCGACATCGGCATGGTGCCCCACGACATCGTGGAGGAGATCTTCGCGTTGGCCCACGCCCCTGTGAAGTCGCGTGTTTTCGAGCTGCCGGGCCGTGCGACGGTCATGGCTGTCGAGTGGCTCGAGACCATCCCGCCGGACGGCGACGCCTTTGTCGACATGCGTGAAACGCTGGTGCTTCAGGTCTCGATGGCCCGAACCCGCGAGGCGTTGCGTGACTGGATGGACGCAGAGAAGATTCGGGCACGCAACGGGTTCGCGTTTGCGACCGAGCAATAGGCGAGTCCGCGCTCCCTCACGGTCGCGGCACGGTTCTGTCGGGGTGTCCACTCTCGAAGGTTTCCAGAGAAAAAACCGGAGCGCGCTTTGCCTTGGGGGGATTGCGTGCCTATAAAGTGAACGGTGGTAGGAATCATCCATACCGAATCATTCCTGCCGGGGGGCTCACGGCCCCGTCGACCTTATGGTGTTGAGGCCGACTCGAAGGAGTGGTGTTCGTTGACCATGCGAAGCCGAGTGACTGCCTGAGCCGTGTCATCCATGCGCGCGGCACCCGCCGGGGCGAGCGGTTGGACCCACGAGACCTCGAAGCGGGCCCAAAGTGCGCTGGCCGGTCGAGGTGTAGCCCGCGCACGGTTTGCGGCGCGGGCCGCATTCGGTGCCGTTATTGTGTCACTGACAGTTAGCGTTGTGCTGCCGGCTTGTTCGGTGATCTTGCATTGATCCGGCACGCGGCGGACCGGCGGTCGGGTCTGCGAACAATGCAAACGGTGCCCGGATCGGCGGAACCGATTGGAATGGTTGCGGTAGAAGAACAAGAAAGCTCTCCCTCCCCCCGTTGCGTTACGGAGTGCCTCCCGTGACGCGAACGACCACAGCGCCGCATTCGCACTGATCAGGCGGATGCGGCGCGGCCCCTTTTCTTTTGGACCGCGTCCCGAAAGCGCCGCCCCAAGCCGGCGCGCGGGTCCCCACCGTCCGAGCGGTGACACGTCCAAGGCGAGACGCTGCGCCCCGATCGCGTCCGGTTTTGGCCCGCGGAATCGCGTGAAGTAAGTTCTTGTCGGAGACGGATCTTTCACGGGTAGAATGCGCGGACCGCGAAGAACTCGGCCACCGGTCGGGCATCGAGGAATGTGGTTGCGTGAGCGGCGCGGGCGCGCTACGCTGCGTGCGAGGAAGTGCACCTTAAACGGAGGAAACTCGTGATTCGACGTGCTTTACGAAATCCGGTCATCTCGTGTGTTGCGGTTACTGTCGCGACGGTCGGCGTGGTCCGGGCGGATTGGCCCAACTTCAGGGGGCCGAACCATGACGGGGTCAGTTCGGAGACCGGCTTTTCGACGAGCTGGACCGGGAAACCGACACCGGTATGGGAGAGGGAAATCGGGTCGGGATTCAGCTCGTTTGCTTGTGTGGGAGACCGAGTCTATACCTGCGGCACTCAATCGGACAAACAGGTCGTCTACTGCCTGAATGGTGACACGGGCAAGACGGTCTGGACGGCGGAGATCGAAGAGAGGTACCGGGAAGCGGTGGGCGGCGACGGCCCGCGTGCCACCCCCACGGTGGACGGTGATCGTGTTTACATACACGGGGCGACGGGCACGTTGTTGTGCCTGAATGCTGAAGACGGCAAAACCGTGTGGAAGGCACGGCTGAAGAACGTACCGCAGTGGGGGTATAGTGCGTCGGTGCTGATCGAGGGTGATCTGGCGATCGCGACGGCAGGTAAGGACGACGGGGCGCTGATCGCGTTCGACAAGCACACGGGCAAGCTGAAATGGCAGTGCAGCGAGGACCTCGCCGGGTACGCGACGCCGTACCCCTTCACGTTCGAGGGCACGCGGTACGTCGTAGGCTTCACCGGTCAGTCGATCATCATCGTCGAGGCGGAGACGGGCCGGCTCGTGTGGCGCCAGCCGTGGAAGACGGATTGGAACGTGAATGCGGCCACGCCCATCTTCCACGACGGAAATCTGTTCGTCAGCTCCGGTTATGGGGTCGGGGCGGCGGTTTATCGGCTTCGCAAGGAGGGCACGAACCTTGCCGCGGACGAGGTATGGAAGAACCGGAACCTGCGGTGCAAGTTCCAGTCACCGGTTCTGTACGAAGGGAACCTGTACGGGAGCGACGAACGGGCGCTGCAGTGCATCGATTTCATGACGGGCGAACGACACTGGCACAAGACGCGAATCAAGCATGGGACGGTGCTGCTGGCGGACGGAACCCTGTTTCTGCTCACCGAGAACGGCGAGCTGCAGATCGGAAAGGCGGACCCCGCGGGGTTCGCGCCGGTCGCGGCGGCCGACATCCTCGACGGTCGATGCTGGACGGTGCCGGTCCTGCATCGAGGTCGGCTGTACGCGCGGAATCTCGAACGGGCCGTCTGCTACAATCTGCGACCGTAGGTTTGCCGGGCGAGCGCGGTAGCGCAAGCCTGCGTCGGTTACGTGTATACAACGACCTGACGCCCTCGGTATCACTCGGGCCCGGTGCCGTTGCCGTCCACGATGGTGCAGTCGGGCGGACCGGGGACTCTGGTGGCGTCCAGCGGGCCGCATAGTGAGGCGGGCGGATCGCCGCCCTCGCACTCGCCGAAGAGGCCCGCGCCGTCACTCATCAGAAACTCCCAGTTGCCGAGAATCACGTCGCCGTCCACGGTTCCGTCGAAGAGGGTCGTGCCCTCCTCACCGAAGCAGTCGCGGCCGGGGACGTCGACGAGCTCTTCGATGCTGAATGCCCCGGTCAGGGTGTCGAAGGACTCGGACTCGATCGTCCGGTTGGTGTCGTTCACGAGGTTGCCGGCGAAACGATACTCGATGTAGTTGGGTGCGCCGGTCGAAGGATAGAGCACGTGAATGCACTCTCCGTTGGTGCCTCGGGCGACCGGGGGATTGACGAGGATGTAGTTTTCGACCAACTGGTTTTGTTCGTCAAAGCGCAGATAGCGGTACTCGAGGGTGAACTCGTCGAAAAGGTCGGGCTCGCAGGACGATTCCGCCCGGAAGATGAACTCCCACCAGCCTTCGAGTGACTCGGGTTCGCACTCGTCGGGTATCCCGTTCTGGTTCGTGTCCTGACTTTGGCCGGAACCGATGTCGCACTCGTCGGGGATCAGGTTCTCGTTGCAGTCGTTTTCCACGAGCTCGCAGTCGTCGGGGATGTTGCTCTCGTTGCAGTCGTTGTCGGTGAGTTCGCAGTCGTCCGGAACCTGGTTCTGGTTGCAATCGTTGTCCCCGAGGTCGCATTCGTCGGGGATTTGATTCTCGTTACAATCATTCCCGTCGAGTTCGCAGTCGTCAGGTATGCGGTTTTCATTGCAGTCGTTGCCGTCCAGCTCGCATTCGTCAACGATCTGGTTATCGTTGCAGTCGTTGTCGTCCAACTCGCACTCGTCGAGGACGCCGTTTTCGTTGCAATCGTTGCCGGACAGCTCGCAGTCGTCGTGCAGTCCGTTCTCGTTGCAGTCTTCCTCGCATTCGTCGGGGACGCCGCTCTCGTTGCAGTCTTCACTGTTTTCCTGGGCGATGTCGATGGCGTCGTGGACACCGTTGTCGTTGCAGTCGATGAACTCGCCGCAGAAGATGTCCTTGGCGGTCGGGAAGAGCGTAGCGCCCACGAGTTCGGCGGTGTCGGGCTCGGACTCGAAGAACTCGACGCCGAGCAGCTCATAGCGGCCGCCGTCGTCCCAGACGGTCAGGTCGGGTTTGCTCGCGGTGGCTATTTCGAAAGCGAGCATTTCCGCGGGGGCGAGCGGGACGGCGTCGTCGATGCCCTCTTCGGAGTTTATGGGAATGTCTAGCACCAGGAAGATTCCGCCCTCGCCGGTCCCGTCTCCCAACAGGTATTCGGCCAGGCTCTTGCGGTCGGGTGTGACCTTCTGGACGTCGGGACGAACCCACAGGCGGGTGCCGTACGGCATGATGTCTTCGCCGTTGCGCAGTCTGTATGCGTCGAGCGTGAAGACCAAGCATTCGCCGGAGAACCAAGGCCCGATGCGATAGAACGAGAGGCGCATGGTAACGTCGTTCCCGTCGTCGTAAATCTGTGGGATGGCGAAGCGATAAGCGATCGCGCCGGCGTCACCGGCGGTGTT
>JASFUW010000411.1:0-5024 GCA_050050135.1 Phycisphaerae bacterium | reverse complement strand
ATATCGGCCCACTCGTCATACGACAGCAGGCCCTCGAGAAAATGATAGAACTCGCGGTAATCCACACCCACGCCGGATGCGCTGACGTACGGCGTATCGATGTACACGAGATCGTATGCGGGCTCGACGTCGAGTGCGTCATGGCATATCGCGCTACACGTACCGCCCGAATCCACCAGAGCACCGTTGGCCATCTCGGCGAACGCACCGAAGTGGTCAAAGAAGCCGCGATCCCACGTCGCCTTGTTGCCGAAGCTGCGCGACACGTCGGCCGTTCTCATGTAGAGGTTCTTGCGGTGGAACAGATTGTACGGTCGCTTGACCAGCGCCGACTGAAACAGGGCGAACCAGGCGACGGCTCGGGCGAAGCGGTTCGCGATCCGGCGGATGTTGCCGACCGCGGTGTCGAGCCAGGCGTTCTCGTCGTCGGTGAAATAGATGCCGCCGAACGTCCTGCTGATGAAGTCGCCGTATTCGACGCCTTGTTGCCTGTTTCCGACGGCTTCGATGTCATTCGTCGCAAGCGGCACGTTGTCGTTTTCGATCAGGGCGAGTCCGATCTGGTGATTGGAGGCGAGGTAGTCATTGTAGGTGACCGCCTTGCCCGTGCACTTGAACGCGTACGAGACCGCGCCCGTTCCACCAAACGCGTCGAGCACGGTGGTAAACTCCAGGTCGGCAAGCTGCGAGAGAATCGCACCGACCAGCTTGCGTTTGCTTCCCTGGTAGCGCGTGGTCGGAAACCGGCCGATGTCGAGCTGGGTCGCGTTGCCGGCAGGCGTAAGTGCCATGGTGTTGACACGCTTAGCGCCGGACCGCCGAGTCCACCGAATCGGCGCGGTCCGCGCGCTGTGCCGGCGCGGGCGCCTCGCCGTCGAGCTTGACGCCCCTGCGCTGAAGCGCCGCCCGCACCAATCCGACGAACATCGGCTGCGGACGCAACGGACGCGAGCTCAGCTCCGGATGGGCTTGCGTGGCGACGAAGTAGGGGTGATCCTCCCTGGAGAGCTCCAGGATGTGCATGATCGGATGCCGGGGGCTCCTGCCGGAAAACACCAGACCGTGTTGTTCGAGCTTCTCGATATAGTCCGGGTTCACCTCGTAACGGTGCCGGAACCGCAGACGGACAATTTCCGCGTGGTCGAACAGCTCCGCCGCCGTCGTGTCTGGCGTCACCGCGATGTCATAGCCGCCCAGCCGCATGTTCCCGCCGAGACCTTCCAGCTTCTTCTGCTCGGGCAGGAGGTCGATGACGGGCTGCGGGCAGTCGGGCTCCAGCTCGGTGGTGTTTGCATGCGCAAGACCGCAAACGTGCCTGGCGTATTCGATGACCGCGAGCTGCAACCCGTAACAGATGCCCAGATAGGGAACCTTGTTCTCACGAACGTGGCGGATGCAGTTGATCTTCCCGTCCACGCCTCGCGTGCCGAACCCGCCGGGGACGATGACGCCGTCGAGGTGTTCCAAACGCCGGGCGACGTTCGCCGGCGTAAGGTCCGTGCTGTCAACCCATTCGAGCCTGACCTTTGCCCCGTGGTAAGCGCTGGCGTGTTCGAGTGCCTGGATGATGCTCGCGTAACTGTCGCGCACCGACGTGTATTTGCCGATGATGCCTATGGTCACGGTGTGCGAGGCGTTGCGCAGGCGGGCGATGTAGTCGTACCAGGTTTCGCGAGCGTTCTCTTCGGCTTCTACATCGGCCTGGTCACCGATGCCCAGAAGGTCGATCACCGCAGCGTCGATGCCTGCGCCCCGCAACATCTCTGACACCACGTAGACACTATCACAGTCGTGCATGGAGAAAACCCGTTCCATGGGAACGGCGGCGAACAGGGCGATCTTCTCGCGGACCTTCTTGGTGACCGGGCCCGACGCCCGGCAGGCGATGATGTGGGGGTGGATGCCGGCGGCGTTGAGCAACTTCAGGTTGACCTGTGCCGGCTTGGACTTCTGCTCGCCGAGGATTTGCGGCTCGATGACGTAGGTCAGCGCGACGAAGCAGAAGTTCTTAGGCCCTTCCTCGTAGGACATCTCGCGGATCGCTTCGATGAAGTAGGCGTTCTCGACGTCGCCCACCGTGCCGCCGATCTCGACGAACACGACGTCGGCCTGCGCGGTGACCGCCAGCTCGCGCAGGCGGAGCTTCACCTCACCGGTGACGTGCGGGATCATCTGCACGTCGCGCCCGAGGTAGCGCCCCTTGCGCTCCTTCTCCAGAACCGACGTCAGGATCTGGCCGCTGGTCGCGAAGTTCAGGCGCGTCAGGTTCTGGTTGAGCATCCGCTCGTAGGTGCCGAGGTCCATGTCACACTCCATCCCGTCGTCGAGGACGAAAACTTCGCCGTGACGGTAGGGATTGAGCGTTCCGCTGTCGCGGTTCAGGTAGCCTTCGAGCTTGATGGGCGCGACGGACATGCCCTTGTCCTGCAGAATCTTCGCCAGCGAACTGGAGAAGATGCCTTTGCCGAGCCCGCTCATGACCGTCCCGAACACGACGACGTATTTGGTCTTCCCCGGTTCGTACCCCGTCGGCATGGGGGTGAAGAACTCGGTATCGTCCGTAGCGTTGCGCAGGTTGGAGAGAATATCCTCAGCCGCCATGTGCTCGCCCACCCATTCGCGTGACCCTTTGGTCCCCTAGTTCCGTTCTGACTCCGTCAACGCTTGCTCAACCCCGCCTTGTTCCGACGCCCTCCGTATCGGTTCGGCACATCTGCACGAATGCCGCATAGTCTTCGTGTGAGTCGATTCCGATGACGCGGTGCTCGACGACCGCGACCCCGATCGGCAGACCCCGCTCCAACCAGCGAAGCTGCTCGAGCGATTCGGTCTGCTCCAGCGAACTCTGCGGGAGCTCGCTTAGAACGATCGACCGGAGCGTATGGACGCGAAACGCGTAAACACCCAGGTGCAGAAGCCACCGCGAAGCTCGATCGATCGCGCCGCCGGTGGTGCGCGGGTACGGGATCAGACTTCGTGAAAAGTACAAGGCCCGCCCCGTCGCGTCCACCACAACCTTCACACAGTTCGGGTCCGCGGGCGAACCCGGGCCGTCACAAGGCCCGTCGTCCGGGAAACGCGTCGCCAGCGTGCCGACGCGGCAGGCGTCATCGGCGTCGTCCATCAGGTCGAGCAAACGATCGAGGGCGGCGGCGCCGAGTTCGGGCTCGTCACCCTGTACGTTCAGAACGATGTCGTCGTCCGCCAATCGCAGACGTGCCACGACCTCGCCTACGCGGTCGGTGCCCGTTCTGTGTTGCGTGCTCGTGATCTGCGCCTTGCCGCCGAAGGATTCAACAGCCGCAACAATCCGATCGTCGTCCGTAGCGACGATAACCCGATCGATTCGAGCACAAGCCTGAACGCTCTCGAAAACGTGCTGGATCAGATACTTGCCGGTCTGTTTGGCGAGGGGTTTTCCGGGGAAGCGGGTCGACGCGTAGCGAGCCGGGATGACGGCGACGGTGGTCACGCCGCGTGCTCCGCGTTTGACTCGTGCTGTAAACAGCCGTGCATCGGCCTATGGTAGCGGAAAGCGACCGAGTCGTCAAAGCCCGGGCGGCGCAACGGCACCGGCGCTGATTTCACACGGTTGGCAGCCTCGGACGGTCGCACTAGGATAGCCTTTCTCGATCTGCCGTGATCGGGGATACGGCGTGCGGTCCCCGTTTTGGCACACAGACTGCGGGCGATGCGACTCAAGCTCCACCATCAGATTCTGATCGCCATGGTCCTCGGGGCCGCGATCGGGTTGCCGCTGAACATCCTGGCCGACGCGGGCAAGATTGCGGACAAGTGGCCCCGCATCTTCGCAGCGTACGGCAAGGGCATCGGCGACGTTTTCCTGCAACTGCTCTCGATGATCGTGGCTCCGCTGATTCTCACCTCGCTGATCACCGGGGTGACCGGGACCGGGTCGCTCAAGGGCCTCGGCCGCATGGGCGGGCGGACCCTGGTCTACTACGTCTCGACCAGCATGATCGCGATCATCACCGGCATGATCGTGTTCAACATCGTCAACCCCGGCGCGGGGTCGAACTTCGACGACCTGGTTGCCACCGCGGGGGAAGTTACGCCCGAAATCCTGTCGGCTGACAAGAGCACGGGGGACATTCTGTGGGAGCAGGTGTTCAACCTGATCCCGTCCAACCCGTTTGCCTCGCTGTCCGACCCGGGCAACAGGTCCATCCTCGGGGTGATCTTTTTCGCCCTGATGTTCGGGGTGTTCATCACGGTCGTGGGCGGCGAGACGGGGGAGTTGCTCAGCAAGTTTTTCTCGGGTGCGTTCGAGGTGATGATGCGCATGACCATGTTCATCATCCGGTTCGCGCCTATCGGTGTGCTCGGGTTCATGCTGTACGCGGCGGCCGGCGCGGGCGTGGCCGTGTTCAAGGCACTCGGGTGGTACGCGCTGACCGTGGCCATCGGACTGTCCATCCATGCGTTTGTCACCCTGCCGCTTGTGTTACTGCTGCTGGCGCGGCGCTCGCCTTGGGAGTATTTCCAGTCGCTGTCGCCGGCTCTGCTGACCGCGTTCAGCACCGCGAGCAGCAACGGCACGCTGCCGCTGACGCTGACGTGCGTCGAGGAGCGAGCGGGGATCAGCAACCGGATCAGCTCGTTCGTTCTGCCGCTCGGTGCGACGATCAACATGGACGGGACCGCTCTGTACGAAGCGGTCGCGGTCCTCTTCATCGCCCAGGTCAGTGGCAATGATCTGGCACTGGGTCAACAGGTGATCGTCGCGTTCACCGCCCTGCTGGCCAGCATCGGTGCAGCCGGTATCCCCCACGCCGGCACGGTGATGATGGTCGTCGTGTTGAGTGCCGTCGGCCTGCCCATCGAGTACGTAGGTTTGATCCTGGCCGTCGACCGCATCCTCGACATGTACCGCACCTCCATCAACGTCTGGTCCGACTCGACCGCCTGCGCCGTGGTCTCCCGCTTCGAGCCCAAAGACACTTGACCGGTGACGGAAGGCCGCCTTTGAACAGAGCCGCGCTCCCGGCGCGCCGGGAGCGCGG
>JASFUW010000410.1:0-5036 GCA_050050135.1 Phycisphaerae bacterium | reverse complement strand
CGACTCCAATCCCGCAATCTCTGTCGCATCCATGCCGTAAGTCCTCCAATGACAAACACTTGGAAGACTTCATCGACTCAACTCACACCCCGGCTTGAGCCTATCCGGCGCTGTAGTACTAGTTCGTCCGAGTCCTTGATCCCCAGCTCCGTGATCACGGCGCGCCCTCGGGTCGTGAGGTCAAGCTCTGTAATGGGCGTGTTGACGGGACCTTCGTGCTGTTCATCCGGGTGAGGCGTTTGGAGGATGGGGTCGATGGAGTCCGCGTACCAAGTTGCCCACTCGAACCACTCGCGGAAGCCGGCTTCGTCCACGGGTTGCACCCGTTCCTCATCGATGGCCGCCTGCAAAGCGGACAGGTACGCGCGAATGCGTTGGGCGTCGTGCCAACGGTTCGCGTACTCCATCAGCTTCTGACGCCGTCCGAATTCATGGTCCTTCTTGTTGGCTGCCGCCTGACGTCGATCTTGTACACGCCGACGCTGCCGTTCCACGCACTCGGCATCCAGCCGTGCTGCTCTCATGCTGGAGACGGCGGCGGCCGCCGTTGTGACGAGGGTACTCATCACCTTCTCCACTCGCTGCTTCTTTCGATCTGCCCACTGCCTGCTAACGTCACTGCCGTACAACTGGGCGCACAGTCGGCCCGTCAGTCGCGCAGGGTCCGAGACGGGTCTTTTTTCATCAACCTCCTCAACGATGCGGATGTAGACTTCGTCCTCTCCGATTGCCAGCGCTGTTTGGCCACCGCCGGTCGGTACCGGACGGACCGTCCCACCTTGCCCTTCCCACTTGCGGATCAAGGTGTCATAGAGAGCAAGACAACGCTGTGCCGAATCGGGCGACACTCGGGCGTCCAGCGACGTTTTAGAGTCGGTGCGAAGCAAGCCGTTCTGATCCGCCTTTGCGGACGACAGTTCGGACTGGGCCGCGACCACCAGCTCATGAGGCGGGGAAGCCGGCTCGGCGGCGGTTTGCGTGGACTGTGTGCCGTGGTTCGGTCCTTGCACGTTCTGTTCAAACGCTTCTTCAGGCATTTGCCACCCCTGCATGTGAACGACGGAATCACGGTCACCACAGAGCTTTGGCAGCGGCTTTCGTGGGGGCTTCTGGCCTGCGGCCAGTTTGGCCCAATACCCTCTCGGGGGTCGCGGAATCTTGTGTCGCTTGCACGCCTTCGCAAGCGCAACATCGGAGATTCCATAGAGTGGTGCTAAGCGGCTGCCGGGAATGGTCCAAACCTGTTCGTAGAGTTTCTCGCGGACAACTGCGGCCACGGTATCGACTCCTGTATCTTGGTCAGGATCCGTCCAGCCGCTATTATGCCGCGGAGAGGCCGCCGGCACTACGGATACGCGGTTCGCGGCCCACATGGGAGGATCATTGATGCCTGGCATGCATCAAGCGGAGCAAAGCCCGATGGGTACGACCGTAAGGGAGCCTGGGGCGCCGATTGCGGTGGAGGCGACGTCGGCTCCCGGGTTCACGCTACGCCTGACAAAAGCGCACCGTCTTACTCAGGCAACGCAGGCTTCGTGGTCCAATCGGGATCCGTACGAGCATTCAAGCCGCCGCGCGTCCAGGCCCCTTGACATCCGTGCCAGCAAGGGGGCACGAAGGGCTGCCTTGATCGTGATGGACCGTTTCATCAAGGCTCTGGAAGGCCAAGACTTGCAGGTTGAGGTCGCCGACGATCATCGGGGGACCGGCACATTTGCAGTGGATGGGCGAGATCGCACCGGAATTCACATTCACGAGAAGACCAGACGAGTCGAGCACGTGCCGACTACAAAGGAACTGCGCGAGAAGGAACGATACCCACGCACGCGGATACCGAAGTGGGACGATGTGCCAACAGGCGAACTGGTACTTGTTCCGGGCGGACCCGCTGACCTGTCGAGCGATCAAGCGATCAGCCAACTAATCGACAAAGCCGTGGCAGATGTGATTGAGAGACTGGCCGATGTCCGGAAGAAGCGCGAAGCTGCGGAGGTGGCGCGACGTCAAGAATGGGAACGTCGGAGGGAGGTCGAGGAGGAGAAAAGCCGTGTGGAGGCCATGCACAAGGCGGCCGCCGCGTTGCACCAGTACCGCCTCCTGACAGAATACATCGAGGAGGTACGCCGCTTCGGGCGAGTGCCGGAGGGCCAACTCCGAGACGGCCAGACACTGGAGGAGTGGCTGACATGGGCCGAAGCGCAGGCCCGTCGGATCCACCCGCTCGGCACTTGATTGGGCTCGCTAGCGGAAGCACGGCTCGGTAAATTCAACGGCAGAACCTGACCTCCTCACCCTGGTAGTGGCCAAGCTGAGGGCCCGCTGCCAGCGATTGTAGTGGCGTCACGAGGGGTAAGCGGAGCCTGGTGTTGCGTGCAAGCACGGGGCGCGCGATGCTCCTGCCTGAATATCCTAGCGCGGCTAGGCGGCCTGGACCGGTAAGCTGCTCATGAGTGCTCAGCCCGTGCAGCGGCAAGTGGTGTCCATTCAATGTCCAACGGAACCGACAAATCCACTCGTCACGGACTATTCCAAGAAGCGCGCGCACTCGACTTGGATGATGCAAAGCGATTGCTCGAATTGCAGTTACGCCTGGCCGATGAGATCGTCGAGGCAGAATCGCGGCCACGCGTGTCCGCCGAGTTCAACCGACACACCTTCCTACTTCGGCGTTGCCAAGACGCCTTGGCATTCAGGTTAATCGTACCTCATGCTATTCGGCAGTTGCTTGGAACAGCATCACCTCGAACGCACAGCATCAGCGCGCAAGGTGACGCCTTTGGGGCCACGCGAAAGGTGGCCGAGCAGTATGCTGCGGACGGTCAGTCAGTCCTGCTTGCAGATCTTTCGCATATCGTTCGTGTCGGCGATATCATTGTCTGCGATAATCCGTTTGTTCCCAGTATCGTCGAAGTTAAGGCTGGAAAGGTCGCGCCACAGCACGTTGTCCAAGGCCGGCGCGGCCGTCAAGTCAGCAGGTCGCTCGGGACGATCCAATACCTAAAGAACGATCGCGCAAAGATCGTCGGCCAAGCGACGCCAAAGGCCGCAGTTCAATCCAAGGAATCGATGAAGTTCAACTGGGAGGCCGTTAACGAAAGTGCGACGGCGGCCTTGCGCGACGGGGTAGCGGTGGCATCCGTTTCGGAACACGATGTCATGCTCGCAATCCATGCGGTCGAGGGTCGTCCCGTGAACGGCGAGCCAATCGTCGAAGCTCTTCAACGGATGCGGTCTCCCGTTGTCGCAAGCCATGCGGTGGGACTACTGAACCCGGAATTGCTCACACGGCCGCCTCTGGTATGGCCGATCGACGACCCGGTAACGATTCCGCTGATGGAAGAGGATCTCGTTCTAGTGCATGCAATTGACCTTGCTCGGTTTACGGACCGGCTTGAGGACGACTTCCGCGTGCTCGACGTTTCCCTCGATAGAGGGCTTTCAACGGAACGCCATGGACAGAAAGGAGTTGCGTCTGTCAGGTTTGTTAACGATGTGCTGTACGGCTACGCGACTATCGAAAGCGCTGTGGCTGCTCTCCGCGAGATGCACGACCTCACAAAGGCGGCACTCGATGGGCTAGAAGGACAGCCGACAAGCCCGAGTCCTGAGCCGACGCTGATAGAACAGCACGGCGTAGATTTCTTCGAAAGGCCGACCGTCCTTCTTGAAGCAAAGAACGCCAGGTACAAGATCGAGGCTCATCCGCCCGAATAGCTGCCGCGTATCTCAACGCGGAGGAAAGGAATCGAACCTTCCTTGCGCGGACTCATACAACAGACCACCATCCCTGACGGCCGTCCATCTACCGGATCGGCACCGTTTCACCGCGCGTGGCCGTCAATGGGGATGTCGCGAGCAGAACATGGTCCGCGGAGGACTGTCGGCAGATCATTGGACGAGACAGGGCTAAACGAAGGACGCTGTCGCCGGTCTTGGGCTGGCGGCTCGAATTTCAGAGGGAGTACGGCCATGCCACAACATGACCTGAAATGCCGGTACGTGAGCCGAGACCCGGACGTAACCTGGGTGTGCGAGACCGGGCACCTCGTCACGCGAGACGAGTGCACGACGTGCCCAGATTGCGGCAAGGACATGACGCGAAACGAATTCCCTTTGGGGCACTGGGAATGTGTTCCTGAGTGCCCTGTCGCAAGTGCGAAGGCGCGCCGATCTTGAGAGGCGGTGGCGTCATTTTGGGCGTCATTTATCACTCTGTTCACTAGCAGAAATGGCTGGAGGTAGAGGGGTAACGGGTGTCGCGTGTCCGCTGAAAGGACGCATGAGCTGCAAACCGACGGTTGGCTGATGATGGCGAGGACGGGTTTTCTAGTCGTCGGATTCAAGGATTGGCACGAGTGCGGATTCGGATTGTTTTGTTGAGAAATATGTGTAGTCCGCCCGAATTCCTTGTCCTTCTGTGTCCACTGGTGTACCTTGGTGTCACTCTATGTCATGCGTCGAGCGGCGACGCATACGAAATGTGGTGTTTTGACCGATTAGAGAGGGTTGCCCGTTCAATCGATTCCCCCCGCCCCGTGGCCTAAGACCTTTGCTTATTGTCGGTTGGAGTCAGCGGGAGTGGTGTACACGACCGGTACGCGGTTCCCTGCTGGATCCGCGGGCCGGGAAACCACGTCATGCGCGCTCAGGCGTGTTTCAGAGGTGTGTAGTTCTTCACGGCTTCCACCGAGTCGTCGTTCACCACCGAATCGACGCCAGTTCGCATCGGGTGCGAGGAGCAATCTCCGGAAATGTAGTGAAGACTTTTGTCATAAAACCGCCCTGGCGCTATCCGCAGCCACGATTCGCTTCCCAAACTGCGCAACCTGGGCTAGCCGCGTTTCCAGCTCTTTTCCCGTCAGGTTTTCGCCTCGCAGATCCAGAACCAGCAAGTGCGTATCGGTACCCGACGTAAAGAGACTGAGGGACCGCTCGCTTAGCCCAAGTTAACCAGTTAAGAGCCTGGACCCTTGTTTTCGATTGCGCCAGGGCCGATTTTGGTCAAGAGTTATTGACTACATTGGTCGTTTTCCACA
>JASFUW010000409.1:0-5039 GCA_050050135.1 Phycisphaerae bacterium | reverse complement strand
GCTTGCCGGGATGCCGGGAACTGTCTCTTGGTGGCGTGCGACGACGCAGATTCACTCGGGTGCAACCGACCGTGATGCCGTGAGGTGGTCTATGCGAACGCCCCAACCTAATGCAACACGGATCGGCATCAGGACGGGTCAATCAGGCGATCGCTCCGTGTCGTTGACCAGATTGCCTCGAACGGTCCACGCGCCGATACGATGTCGAAGACATGACACGCCCTTCATCCCTGCGCACCCGGCTGGATGGCGTCAGTCGGCCACGTGCGTGAGCAGGCTGTTATGGTTCCGTGACCAAACGATCAAGGGCCGCATAGTCGGCTAAGTCCACGTCCGTGTCGTTGTCGTCATCGAACGCAGCAAGGCAGCCGCCGAGCGAGAGCCAGTCCGGCGGATCAGGCCCAGCCGCCGGGCCTTCCATGCATTGCGTGAAGGACTCGACGGCCGAAGTGTCACCAGCCACGGGCACGAATGTCATCGCCAAACGCGTGGAGGTCTGCTCCACCAGGTGGGGGCCCGTGTACGTTAACGCACCGCTGATGACGCCGGACTCGGATCTGATCAGCTCATACGATTGCCCGGCGAGCGGCTCCCCGCCGATGGGCGCGAAGACGCCGAGAGAGCCGGAAAGCGCCACGTCACCCTCCGCTACAAGGCGCGCGCCCTGCGGATCTTCGCCGCCAAGCACCGCGAAGGAAAGCGAATTCGAAGCCGCGTTAACGACATCCCGGAGCACGCTGAGCGTGGCGCCGATCTGCAAGTCCAACACCACCCGGTGATCTCCCTCCCCGATGGTCAACGACTTGACCGTGACATCATCCAGCGGACCACCAATCGTCGTGAACGGTGCCGGATAGTCCAGGTACACGTTATGAACGGCTGCCGGTTGAATGCCCAGCCTCCAGTTCCCCGCGTAGTCCCAGCTTCGCAAAAATTGCCCGCCGCCGTTGGGGTCCCTCCGCCAGTGGATATCCGGCGTGGTCAAGGCGACCACCTCTTCCCCGGTCTCCAATTTCGCGCGGTACGCGACCTGCCCGTGAACGTTGAGCCCGGTTCGCTGGCGCGACGCGCCGCCGCCGAACTCCAGCTCGGCGATAGCCTGACCTTCCAAAAGGTCTCCGGTGTGAGCGATGAGGACGGTCTCTGTTCCGTCGCTCAGGAAGATGCCCTGCCCTTGCTCATCGCCCACGATGTCCGCCTGGAACGCGAGCTGACCGGCATGATTCAATGCGAACGGCGCATCGACCAGGTCCCCGTACCGCGTGCCCGGCCGCGGCGCAGCGTCCATTTCCCGAGCGACGATCGTCGGCACCCCGTTGATCGTGAGGAAGATGCCCGAATCGTCGTCCGGGAAGTGGTCCGAGTTCCAGAACGTCGCCTCGAACGCCACCTGCAGTCGGTCATTGATCCGCGGGCGGGTCAAGGCTCGTAGCGTGCCGTTGCCGTCGGGCGACGGTTGATCCGTGATGGCAATGAGAGTTGCGAACGACGAAGTGCGGTTTCGAAAAATCGCATACGGACTCGTCGAGAAGCTGCCTCCGCCGACCCCGGTTGTGAAGGCCACGTCGCCGAGGTTGTTTACCGCCGGGTCCAGATGCACCCCATCCATGTACAGGCCGCTGAAGTCCCAGTTGCCGAAATCGCCGCCACGGAAGATTATGCTGGGTGGTGTCGGCCCGCCGGCACCCGATGCGAAGTACACGACGGTCCGTCCGTCCGGCTCCGCAAGCGGCACCGTGTGTGCAATACCACCTGCGTCGTTGAACCTCGCGTCGGCAACACCGTAGAACAGCACGATGGGTTGCGGCGACGGAGACACCATGTCGCCAGCCCGCACAAACCGCGTCACCTCGCGCGTGCCTCTCGCCCCGGAGAGACTCGAAAAGAAGATGCCCCCGCTGCCACTGATCGACGGATCGACGTCGGTGATGTACGCCCGGAAGATCACGTCACCGCTTTCGGTCAGACCTACGAACTCGGAGAACCATTCGTATGAACCGTTCCCGTCCGGCGGCGCCTCGGGCGTGCGGGCGATCAGCTTCGTTGTCTCGCCGTCGAAGAGAAGAATGGCCTCGCCGTCAGGATCCGCTGGGGAAGGTATGAACTTGACCGTGCTCCAGAACGCCACCTGCCCAGCATCGTTGATGGCCAGTTCCGCATGCGTCGCTACCTCCAGAACGTCTTCATAAAAGCCGTTTCCTCCAGGCGTGTCCGCCGGAATGGGGCTGCCCTCTTTCGCAAGGATGATCCGACAATCGCCCGTGCTGAGGTAGACCGCCGTGTCCGTGTTGGTGTTGGGTACGTCGAGGTCGGCCAGGTAGGCCACGTCTCCCGCATCGTTAAGCACCACGCCGCCGAATGCCTCGAAACCCCAACCGAAATTGCATGCATCGGTGCCATACGCGATGGTTACCGTCTCCGGGCCAGCCGAAAGTGGCGCAGCGAGAGCCATAACCCCACTCAGGATGACAACGGGACACAACAGTGCGCTCCGACCCACGGCGACCCCCATACGCGCGCAGCACTACTCCCAGCAAACCGCTACGAGTTGATGCCGGTTTCGCCAGACGCGCGAGTCCCAAATGGCACATGCCCGAACAACTGACCCCTGATCGTAGCGATTCGGCCTGTGCGATTCAACGCCCTTCTCGGAGCGTCATCAATCCGGGCGCGGTGGCACAGGCATAACCAACCGCTCTGCGTCACTGGAATCAGGAACATGGGGTCCAAAAGCGGCTGTCATGAGGGCGCCCGAAGCGGGTCGTTCTCGCAGCGCCCAGCCCGTTTGATGCCCCATGCGCATCGGTGTTCAACCGGGTGTGCCTTCCTGCGGCTACCGACTCCAATACCGAACCGCATTCTGAAAAACGGTAAGCCCGTCGGGCGAACTGTCGGGTGTGCGCCGGGTCCATAGGGGGTGGTGGGTGTGTTGAAAGTGGCGGTCGGGGTGGGGCATTAAGCCGAACACGCGCCCCGTGGGATCGCACAGACCGGCGATGCCGTCGACGCTGCCGTTCGGGTTCGCGGGATAACGATCATACGCACCATCGGCGTCGACGTATCGCACCGCGATCTGCCCGGCCCGCGCGAGTTGCCGCGCCACAGCCTCATTTGCGGTCACGACTTTCCCCTCGGCATGCTCGACCGGCAGTTCGAGGTGGGTATCCGCCGTGAGAAAGACGCATCGGTCCGTGCACACGCGAAGCCTCACCCATCTCGCCTCGAACCTGGCCGAGTCGTTATAAGTGACCGTAACCTGATCACGCCCCACATCGCCGCGCGGCAACAGACCCGTCTTCACCAGAACCTGAAAACCGTTACAAATACCGAGTATTCCGCCGCCACGATCGACGAGCCTCCGCAGCGGTTCGTCCACGCCCAGCAGAATCCGTTGCGCGAGGATTTGACCGGCTGCAATGTCGTCGCCGTAGCTGAATCCGCCGGGGATGGTGACGATCTGGTAGTCGTCGAGCGTCGCCGGTCGCTCGACGAGCCGGTTGACGTGCACCAGGGTCGGCCTCGCACCGGCCAGCGACCAACAGTGCATCACCTCCTCGTCACAGTTGATCCCGGCCGCCCGCACCACGAGAACGCGCACCTGAGCCATCCCTACCGCCCTCCCCCTCGCGCAAGCGGCGAACGCCACGCCTCGGCAAGGTCCGCCACCGGCAGATCGATGAAACCGACACCATCGGCCTCGATTCGCAGTCGCGGCTCCTTTTCCACCGTCCCGACCACACGAAGTCCGCATGCAATCGCATCCGGTTCCGCCATTTCCAGCAGGTAGGTGGTCGCGGTCGCGGCGAAGATCGAATCCCCGAACGCTTCACGATCCACGCTGACGCTCGCGCCGAGGTTCGCGGCGATGCACATCTCGGAAACAGCGACTGCCAGCCCACCGTCACTGATATCGTGGGCCGCCCTTACCCTCCCCTCCCGAATCAACGCCGCAACCTTCCCGTGCATCGCACGCGCCTCGTCCAGCCCGACGCGATCCGCCGGGGCCGACGCGACAACCAGCCGATGCCCCGGCCGCTTCAAGTCCATCGATATGCAGCGCTCAACCTCCTCGATCACGCCCAACGCGGAAACCAGCAGTGTGTACGGGATCGCGATGCGACCCGAAAAACCGGTTCGCTTCGCCTCTTCCGCGCTCATCGAGAATTGGTTGTTCAGCGAGTCTTTTCCCGAAATGAACGGAAGCCCGAACGCGATCGCCGCGTCACGCGCACCGCAGCACGTTCGCACCAAAGCACCCAGTGACTCCTCCGTGTCAACCTTAGGCCAGCAGAAGTTGTCGAGAATCGCTGTATGATCCGGATTCGCACCGACACAGATCACGTTCCGCAGCGCCTCGTCCACCGCAACCACCGCCATCAGATACGGATCGTCGTCTCCGAGCTGAGGGCACAAACCGCATCCAATCGCGACCCCGCGGGCGCCGTCGTAAACCGGCCGGAGGACGGCCGCGTCCGACGGACCGACACCCGGCCCCACGAGTGGCTTGATCACGCTGCGACCCTGTACTTCGTGATCGTATTGACGAATAATCCACTCCTTGGACGCCGTGTTGTACTCCGAAAGCGCCGCGATCAGCGCCGCGTTCGGATCGGGCGGCGATGTCACGCCGCTGGTCGCCGCCGTCTGTCGGGACGTCGAGGTCGGTGCCGTCCATGTGGCAGTCAACGTCTGCCGTGGGTACCCGTCGTGAAGGAAGCCCATCTGAAGCTCGCCCACCGTCTGCCCCCGACAGCGCACGCGAAGCCATCGATCATCCGTGAAGGTCCCGATCACCGTAGCCTCGACCTCTTCCTCCGCGAACACCGCCAACATCCGATCCAGACGTTCGGGCGGAACGGCAAAGACCATCCGTTCCTGGGCTTCCGAAATCCAGATCTCGTCGTATCTCAGGCCGGCGTACTTCAGCGGTACGTCGTCCAGGTCCACGACCGCGCCGAGTTCCCGACCCATTTCACCCACCGCGCTGCTGAGCCCCCCGGCCCCGCAATCGGTGACCGCCGAGTAAAGACACCCGTCCA
>JASFUW010000408.1:0-5045 GCA_050050135.1 Phycisphaerae bacterium | reverse complement strand
CTTGGCGCCGAGGACGATGCCCTCCTCGCCCGCAGGCAGTTCCAGCGAGTCGTTCTTGACGTCTTCGCCCGCCCGCCCGAAGATCGCGTGCAGCAGTTTCTCCTCCGGGCTCAACTCGCTCTTGGACTTCGGGCTGACCTTGCCGACCAGAATATCCCCCTGCCTTACATGCGTTCCCGACCGCACCACGCCGTTCTCATCGAGGTTCGCCAGCGCCCGTTCCGACACGTTGGGGATGTCCGCGGTGAACTCCTCGCGCCCGAGTTTCGTCTCGCGCACTTCCACATCATATTCGTCGATGTGGATGCTGGTCAGGGCGTCGTTTTTGACCAGACGATCGCTGATGATGATCGCGTCCTCGAAGTTATGCCCGTCAAAGGTCATGAACCCCACGAGGAGGTTCTTGCCCAGGGCGAGTTCCCCGTTCGCGGTCGCCGGTCCGTCTGCGATGATGTCACCTTGCTTGACGCGCTGCCCGAGACGAACCAACGGCCTCTGGTTCATGCACGTCCGTTCGTTGAGCCCCTGGAATTTGCGGAGTACGTACTCGTCGGTGTCGTCGATCACGATGCGCAGCGCATCGACTGCGGTCACGCGACCGCTTGTGCGGGCTCGGACCACCATCCCGCTGTTCGCCGCGACCGCCCGTTCCATCCCGGTCGCCACCAGCGGAGCCTCCACCTGCAACAGCGGCACGGCCTGTCGCTGCATGTTGGACCCCATCAGCGCGCGGTTGGCGTCGTCGTGTTCGAGGAACGGAATCAACGCGGCCGATACCCCGACCGTCTGTTTGGGCGAGATGTCGACGTACTTCACGTCGGTGCTCTCCACCTGCCCCAAATCGCCCTGCTTTCGCACCAGGACCTGCCCGTCGTAGATGCAGCCGGTCTCGGGGTTCACTGCCTCGGGCGGCGCCAGCGTCTCCCGCATTTCCTCGTCGGCGCGGAGGTAGCGCGGTTCACCCAGCTTTCCCTCCCGACCGACCGTGCGATACGGCGTGATCAGAAACCCGTAATCATCGACCATGCTGTAGATACCCAGCGACGCGATCAGCCCGATGTTCGTACCTTCCGGCGTCTCGATCGGGCAGATTCGCCCGTAGTGGCTGATGTGAACGTCGCGAACCTCGAAGCCTGCTCGCTTGCGGTTCAGACCGCCCGGCCCCAACGCCGAAAGACGTCGCTCATGCGTCAACTGCGACAGCGGGTTGGTCTGGTCCACGACCTGCGACAGCTCCCCGCGCCCGAAGAACAGCTCGATCGCCGAGCTGATGGCCTTGCTGTTGATCAGCTCCGCGACGCGCCCAAGCTCGTCCGGGTTCTTCAGGCTCATCCGCTCCTGCACGGTTCGGCGCAGTTTCAGGAAGCCCTTTCGCATCTCGTCGGCACACAGCTCGTCCAGCGTTCTGAGCCGGCGGTTCCCCAGATGGTCGATGTCGTCGACGGCGAACGCAGCCTCACCGGTTCGCAGCTTAAGCAGGTACTTGAGGCAATGCAGCATGTCTTCGGTGGTCAGCGTCATGGGTCCGCCGTCGCCGGCCGTCTCGAATTTCCGATTCAGGCGGAAACGACCCACCTTGCCCAGGCGGTATCGATTCTCGTCGTAGAACTTCTCGTTGAAGAGCTTCTTGGCCTTCTCGAGCTGTGGCGGGTTGCCGGGGCGCAGCCGGCCGTAAATCTTCAGCGAGGCTTCTTCGTGCGTACGGCTCGTATCCTCGGCCAGCGTATTCAGAATAAGCGGATCGCTCACATGGCTGATCACCCGGAGCTGCTTGGTCCCCGAGTCCTGGATGCGCTCCACCGCGTCACCGAGCTGACACCCGGCCCGCACCAGAACCTCTTCGCTCTCTTCGTCCACGATCGGAGAGACGGTGTACATGTCCGGTGTCAGCGCCGACGCCCGCACCATTTTCGTACGGTAAAACTCCTCGACGATCGATTCGTCGGACGAATAGAGCGGGTCCATCGCCCGCAGGAACATCGTCGCCGGAAGCTTGCTCGACTGGTCGATCCGGACCACCAATACGTCCTTCTTGGTCACCTCGATCTCGATCCAGCTTCCTCGCTCAGGGATGATCCGACACGAGTGCAGCGCCCGATCGCCTTCCGCCTGGTCCTTGATGAAGTCGACCCCCGGTGACCTGTGAAGCTGCGAGACGATGACGCGCTCGGCGCCGTTGATGATGAACTCACCACCGCCGATCATGATCGGCATGTCGCCCAGATAGACCAGATCCTCCTGAATCTCGTCACTGTCCTTGCGGACCAGCCGCAGACGCACCCGCAGCGGCATACCGTAGGTCAACCGCAGCTCGCGGCATTCGTCCGGCGTATAGCGCGGTTTGCCCAGCTCGAAGTTGATGTAGTGCAGCGACAGGTTCCCGTCATAGCTCTCGATCGGGAACATCTCCCGCAACAACGCCTCCAGCCCACGATTCTCCCGTTCCTCCGGGGCCGTCTCTTCCTGCAGAAAGCTCGCATACGATTTGGTCTGGATACCGATCAGGTCCGGTACGGGCATCCCGTCCCCGACCCGCGAATAATCACGTACGGGCAGCACTGCGTTCATCGATTACACCCTCGATCCGTGCGGTCCCACACTGCGCAACAGAGCGGTCCGGGTCACTCGCCCGATCCGCGCGTTAACGACCGTCGATTCTCAAAAACGGGGACGACCCATCGGCAGTGGAGCATCCGGTAGACCAACCGTCCCAGAAGCTGGTCGATCCCGCCCCACGGCGGACATGCATTCTTGCGGCTCTGAACAAAACGCCTTACGCGTACCTCACGTTGCGGGCTCGATGCCCGACGTCCACGCTCCGCGAAACGGACGGCATGATCGATCCCGACTCACGACACGCTTCGCCTGAATCACTCGATCGTTACAGCGCCACCCGCCTCCTCGATCTCGCTCTTCATCTTGTCGGCCTCTTCCTTTGTGACGCCTTCCTTGATCGCCTTCGGGGCGCTTTCGACAAGTTCCTTGGCTTCCTTCAAGCCCAGTCCGGTCTGCGCACGGACGACCTTGATCACCTGGATCTTCTTGTCTCCGAACCCGGCCAAGACCACGTTGAACGCGGTCTTCTCTTCCACCTCGGCGGCCGCTCCGCCACCGTCGCCCGCGGCAGCCACCACCACGCCACCGCCCGCGGGTTCGATCCCGTGAACTTCCTTCAGGCAGTCGGCCAACGCCTGGGCGTCCTTCACCTTCAGATTAACGATCTTGTCAGCGAGTTCGGTGATTTCCGCACTGAACTCCTTTGCCGGGGCTTCTGCCATCTCGTTCCTGCTCCTTCTCGTCTTGTCGAACGCCGCGCCAATAGGCGGCCCGCCCGATGCAGGCCATTTCATCCCGGTTGCCCCGGGACCAGTCGGTGTACGGCGTAATATGCTTTGTCCTTACGCTCTTTCCCAGGTCTTGGCCCGAAAACTGTTCACCGCTGCGAGTCGGCCGTCTCAGGCGGCCTTGTCAATTAGAGCCTTCAGGCAGCCCGCAACGCGCGACTGAGGCGAACCCAAACAGCCAGCCACCGTTCGCGCCGGTGAGGTCAGCAGGTTCACGACCTCGCCGAGCAACTCGTCGCGGCTCTTCATCTTGGAGACGTCTTCGACCGTGAGCAGGCTCGGGTCCCCGTCGACGATCGCTTGTTTCAGCGTGAGCTTCTCGAATTCCTTCGCCGCCTCGACCAGCGCCTTGGCCGTGTCCACCAGAGACTCGGTCGACGTCGTGACCAGGGCGCAAGGGCCTTCCAGTGCGGTCCCCAACGGTTCGAGCGGGCAATCCGCGAACGCCCGACGCGCAAGACTGTTTCTGATCACCTCCACCCGGGACGACTTCTCGCGCATCGCCCGGCGCAGCTCCTCCTGCTCAGCCACGTTCATCCCGGTCATGTCGATGACGCACGCACTCGTCGTGTCGCTGTAGCGGCTCTTCAGTTCCTCCGTTAGCATCGCTTTGACGGCTTTGCTCATCGATTCATCCCGTCCTTATGCGCCGGCCGCGATCGCCACCGACGGCGTCTGGGCAGCGGAGAGGTAGACGCTCTTGATATATTGTCCCTTCGCGGCCGCCGGCTTGATTCTGGTCACGTGCTCCACGACCGCCTCGATGTTTTCCTTCAAGTCCTCCACGGAGAAGCTCACCTTGCCCACCGGCAGATGGATGTTTCCGCCCGAGTCGTTGCGATACTCCAGTCGACCCGCGGCGAACTCCTTGACGGCGGACACCACCTCGGGTGTGACCGTTCCCGCTTTGGGTGTGGGCATCTTGCCCTGCGGTCCCAGAATGCGACCGAGCTTTCCGACTTTGCCCATCATCGATGGGTGTGCTACGGCCACGTCGAAATCGAACCAGCCTTTCTGGACCTTTTCGACGAGTTCGTCGGCCCCCGCCTCGACGGCACCGGCCTCCTTCGCTGCCTCGGCAGTGTCACCGTCGCAGAACGCGATCACCGTGCGCGACTTGCCGATTCCCTTCGGGAGCGAAATCGCCCCACGCAGCATTTGGTCCGCCTGCCGGGCGTCGATGCCGAGGTGCATCACCAGCTCCACCGTCTGGTCCACCTTCTTGCGCTTCTTGCCGTTTTTGTATTTGCGGTCGGCGTCGACCCCCGCCATCTCCTTGAGCTTGGCGATCCCTTCGTCCACGCTCATCGCTGTAGGACCACCCCCACCCAGGTCTATCTGCTTCCGGTATCGTACGCTGCGGTAACCCATAACCGTCCTTCTTGGGCGCACCAGGCGCCGCACCCTACTCGGCGACGTCAATCCCCATCGATCGCGCCGTACCCGCGACCACGCGCTCCGCCGCCTCTATGGTGTTAGCGTTCAGATCGGGGAACTTCCGCTCCGCAATCGCCCGAACTTGGTCTCGCGTCACTGTGCCCACTTTGTCTTTGTTGGGCACGCCGCTGCCCTTCGCGATCTGCGCCGCCTCTTTCAACAGCACCGCCGCAGGCGGGCTCTTGACCACGAAGTCGAACGACCGGTCGGCGTAAACGTTGATCACCACCGAAACGGGCATTCCGTTCAGCTTGCCGGTCGCCG
>JASFUW010000407.1:0-5049 GCA_050050135.1 Phycisphaerae bacterium | reverse complement strand
CGGGAATGCGGCTCGGGTGGGTTGCGGTGCTAAGGTGTGCCGAGTTCGGTAGGGGTGACGCGTTGCGGTCGTGCGGAATCAGCGGCGCGAGGGAAGATCATCGTCAGGGCGATCACGAACACGAACCCGCCCGCGAGGAGCGCGGGCATGGGGAGATGGACCCACTCGTCATCGGCGGGCAGGCCGATCCGTTCGTACCACTCGGGGTGCAGGACGAATGACACACTGAGGGCGTTATGGAGGAAGTGAGCGACGATTCCCGGGATGATGGATCGCGACTGCCAGCAAAGATAGGCGAGCAGGATGCCCAGTGCGGTCGTCACCAGCAGCTTGAACACGAAGAAGTGGAACACGCCGAAAATGAGTGCGGATGCGATGATCGCGGTCCACTTCCTGGCCGAGGTGCTCAGGCTGCTCAGCAGAAAACCCCTGAACAGAAGCTCTTCGCACAGCGCCGGAACCAGTGCGATCAGTACGATCACGCTGCTGAACGGCAGCGCGGTGAGCGTTTCCTGCATGATCCGTGCGCTTTCGACGATGGCCTTGGGGGTGCCGAGCATCAATTGCTGCAGCACGTTAAGCTCGTGGGCCGGGACCCATGCGGACAGGCCCAGCAGAACCCCCACCAGTAGGTGCCGTGCGTTCGGCATTCTTATCGCGAGTGCGGTCTGGACATCCACCTTCCAGTAGGCCATCACGGCCACGGGGCAGACGACGAACAAGACGGGCATCATGCAGCCGCTGACGTAGAGAAGTCCGCTGGCGTCCTCGTCCGGTCCGGGTGAAAACGCCGACTGGACGAAGAACCACACCGGGAAGAGCAAGGCCACGAACAGCAGACCCAGCGTGATGCCCGGCTTTGAGGATGGTTTGATCAGCGCGCGGGAGAAGGCGGCCTTGAGCGAGCCGGAATCCGCGAAGACGACGGACTCCCGCCCGAACACGTTGGCTGCGATCGCGACGGCTGCCCCGGCGTACAGCGTGGTCGAGAGCAGCACCAGGGCGATCATCCAATACTCGACCTCGGCGCCGAGCAACAAGTCGCGGGCGAGCAGGACCATGTTGCCCACCGGCATGACCACCATCGCCCCACTGAGCCGGGTCGCGGGCAGTGCGGCGATCCCGCCGGGGATCAGGACGGCGAGGATAACGGGCGTCACGTAGTTCTGCGCTTCCTTGAAGGTTCGGGCGAAGCTGCACACCGCGATCATGATGGCCGACATGAGCACGGCGAACGGAATCAGACACAGCAGGATGACCACCATGGTGCCGACGGGCACGCTTCCGCCCGTGCTGGCGACGATGCGGTCGAAACCACCGAAGTAGACGGTCGCGGTGACGCTGGCGAGGTTCAACGCCGCGCCCATGATCGCCACGGTGGTGACCACCAGAAACTTGCCGACGATCAGCTCGAACACCGGAACGGGGGACGCCATGAGGGACTCGAGGGTGCCGCGCTCGCGCTCGCCGGCGGTGAGGTCGATGGCCGGGTAGATCGCGCCGGTGATGGTCATCAGGATCAGAATGAGCGGGAGAATCTGACCCAGAACCGACGGCGGGCTCGACAGATCGGTGATTTTCAGCAAGAACGGCTGATCGAAGCTGTCCGGCAGGTTGTGGGATCGTTTGAACGCATCGCGGGTCCGCTCGTCGACGCGGCTGATGAGTTCCTCGAGGCGGTGTTTGGCGTTGGTGCTGCGGACATCCTCTTCGTCGAGGAGAATCTCGATGCGGTTTTGCGCCGCCGGCGTGAAGAGCAGGGTGGGGCTGTCGAACAGGACACCGACGTGAATGGAACGGTTGCGAATGCGCTCTTCGATCTCTTCTTTCGAACCGAAGGCGTATATCTTCGCGGTGGTGAGCGGTTGTGGGAGCTGTTCCGCCGCGACGGACCCGGGTTCGAGCGACGCGGCCTTTTGCTCGAGCGCCCTGGTATCCGTTTCGATAAGCTGACGTAACGCCAGACCTTGTGCCTCGTTGATGACACCGATGACGATGTCTTCGTGCACCATGGCGTCAAACTGGATCGTGACGGCCTGGATCGAGCCGAGCATGAGCAGGGGGTAGAGCACGATGGGGACGACGATCATGGCGATGAGGGTGCGACGATCTCGCAGGATGTCGACGAGCTCTTTGGCGTAGATGGTGTGGACGCGGCGGTGGAAGGTCATGGCACGATGGCCTCCACCAATTCGTCCGCGTGGATGAGTTCGAGGAAGATGTTGCTGAGGCGTTCCTCGCCGGTGAGGTCGCGAAGGGTGTCGAGATCACCCTCGGCGACGAGCTTCCCGTCGTGGAGCAGGCCGATCTTGTCGCACATGCCCTCGGCTTCGTCGAGGTAGTGCGTCGAGAGGATGATGGTCTTTCCGCCGTCGCGCTCGCGCTTGATGTACTCGAGGATGACCCGGTTGCTGAGCACGTCGAGCCCCAGAGTCGGTTCATCCATGATCAGGATGGGCGGGTCGGAAATGAGGGCGCGGGCGATGTTGACCCGTTGTTTCTGGCCCGTCGAGAGTGCGCCGCAACGGAGCGAAGCGAAGGACCCGATGCCGAGCCAATCGATGAGGTAGTCGGTGCGGTCGACGGCCTGGTCGTGGGTCATGCGGTGGAGCTTGGCGAAGTAGATCAGCAGCTCGCGGGCGGTGAGGCGTTGATAGAGACCGGTGTTGGCGGTCAGGAAGCCGAGCACGCGCTTGACCTCGATCGATTCGGTGGCGACGTCGAACCCGGCCAGCCTGGCTGTGCCGCTCGAGGGAGCCATGAGTCCGCTGAGCATGCGGAGGGTCGTGGTCTTGCCCGCGCCGTTCGGGCCCAGCAGCCCGTAAATGGTCCCGCTGGCGACGCTGAAGCTCAGGTCGTCGACCGCGCGTTTCTCTCCGCCGTCCGGAGTGGGGAAGACCTTGATGAGGTTCTGGGCGACAACCATGTCCATCACGCGAACATTGTACCGCTGGAGGCGGCGAGCGACACGGGCGGGCCGCGACGTGCGCGGGCTTGATTAGACGGCTTCCTATCAAGGGGTCGACGCGGGACCGGTGTCGGCAGGGTCGAAGCGGGCTCCCGCGGCCGAGCGAGCGCGTGCGCGGGACGAGCCTCTACAAGAGATAAGAGGGATTGACGGGCGGCGAACCGACAAATACGATCGCCGTCGTGAGGAGACAGGACGTGCGACGCGAGTCCGAAACCGGGAGCCTGATCGGCAGGCATCGGGCGAAGTCGGCAAGGAGCGGTTTGGATGGCTGAGCAGCCGGGCGAGTCACAACACGGCATTCTGCATCTGATCGGCAGGGACCGCGTAGGCATTCTGCAGACGGCTGCAACGTTCGTCTCGGAACGCGGGGGTGTCGTTGAGGAGGGTATTTCGCACACGCTCAGCGCGGAGGCGGTTGTCCTACTGTTTATCTCCGCCCCGAGGCAACAGCTCGCCAGAATCGAGAAAGACACTCCACAGCTCGGTGAGTCGCTTCAGCTTTATACGCTGTTTACGCGGTTGGGGGACGCGAGAGCCACGAAGGAGGCCGATGCGCTTCCGCTGACGCTCCGGGTCTCGTCGCCGGACTTTGCGGGACTGCTCGCGGCGATCACCAAGTTTTTCGTGAAACACGGGCTTCCGATCATCGCCCACCATACGCACAAGGCCGAGTTGGCCCGCGCTCATGGGCTGTCTACCTACCGGCACCGATTCACGGTGCTGCTTCCGCCCGAATTCAATCGGAAGCAGTTTATCGCGGAGCTTGACGACCTGTCGCGAGAGGCGAACTTCATTCGCGACGACATCAGCCACTCCGATTTCTACTGATGGGTCGGCGATCCGCGACGACATTCCCACTCCACGCCTACCCTGCCGCCGGCAACGACGCTCCGCCGACTTTGCCGGAGTCTGCTTGAAGCGGCAAGCGCAGGATCAGGGGAAGAAAAACCAGTCGTCCAGCCAGTAGTCGTCATAGCAGCAATCGTCGTAGTAATAGTCGTCGTAATAGTAATCGTCGTAGTAGTAGTCGCTGACGAACCAATCGAAGATGCCGCCGCCCCCACCGCGATGGCCGCGGTCGCGGAACACTGACAGCGTTCCGCGATACGGGTCACACGTTGCGGTGGTCACCAGCGGTGCCCCGGCTGCGACGATCGCAGCCAACATCAGTGCCGCCCTTTTCGGTCTTGCCAACATCACTCTTCCTCCGTTTCGCGTTCTGCACCCTCCCGATCGCTGTCTGTATCCGCCATGCGAATAACCGGCCAATCGAGATAGTTGACATTCCGAAAGCAAATTCGTTAGGAGGATCGCGAGTTTTTCGTAAACCATTCTTTGAGAATAGTTTATCTCACGAGCACGGAAGTTTGTACTTAACGCAAGGCTGGGTCATGTCCTACTTGCTGGGCTCGGTGAGCGAAAACGTTGCGTTCTGCGCAGCGCCTACATCGTCGGGGGGGGACTCGCGCATCGAGGACGCCTGTTTGCGCACCCCGTGTTGTAGTCCGGGAACAGCACTTTTTTGGGACTTAGGCAAGCACAGCCGCGTTCTCGCATCACAAATGGACTGTGTTTTATTGATTTCCTAATTCCGCCGTGTAGAATTAAGATACGATAAGATCGCCGAGGTGCAGTGGAAGGATTCACGACCTGGGTCAGCCTCGCAACAAGAACACTGGGCGCGCGAAGGATGCCAAGGAGGGTTCCACCGCGCGGGTCAAGACTGACGGATGGAAGGTCGAGCTGATTCAGAACGCAACGCAAGATGCCCATCGGTTGTTCGGTCGCATCCCGACAGGAGCATCAGCACACGCCGTGACGAGGGACCGATTGCGCGCGCTGCAACTGTTTCCAAAGACGCGCCTCCCAAACACGGGGGTCGTGCTCGATATGGAATACGAGAAGGTCATGGGCGAGACGTTCTATCGCCTCAAGATCGAGGACGATTGTTATGCGGGCCGTGGCGAACTTTGTGTGCTCTTCTCCGCGTTCCCGACTGCTCCACAGGACTGCGGGGCTGGTTGCGCGGGGAAGATCGTGATCATTGGGTTCTGCTGGTGGAGTCAAGAGCTTTCAGA
>JASFUW010000406.1:0-5053 GCA_050050135.1 Phycisphaerae bacterium | reverse complement strand
TGTACCGGGAGGATTCGAGCAATCCCGGTGTCTGGCTCGCGATCAGCTCATGGCAGGTGAGCCGGAGCTTCCGTGACGAGCCCCCGGTCCCTGGCCGCAACTACCGCTATCGCGTCAGCGCCGCGATTGATGCCGCAGGTACCTGGGAAGGGGCCAGAAGCGCAAGCAACCAGGGATGGGCCGCCCTCGCTGCACCTGGGAACGTTTCTGCCACCGCCGCGACGCAGACCGAACACGTCGGCATCTCGTGGGATAGCGTGCTCGGTGCGAATTACTACCGCGTCTATCGCGGCACCACCACCAATCCGGCTGACGCCGTTCCCAGAAGTGGATGGATCCCCAGCACGAGCGCCACGGATGGTGATGCGGAACCGGGTGTCGACTATTGTTACTTTGTTTCGGCCGCGGTTAGCGCGAGCGGGGCACGCGAGAGCGCATGGAGTCCACCGGCGTGCGGCCGACGGGCATTCGACTGCAATACGAACGGAACTCCGGACTGGCAGGATCTCGAGTCCGGGGATAGCGACGATTGCGACGATAACGAGGTCCCGGACGAATGCGATATTGCAGGCGGCGTTCACGACGACTGCAATTACAACGGCGTTCCGGACACCTGTGACCTGTCGGTCCAACACATCGGCTTCGCCCCGGGACTGCCCTTTCCCGTCTCTGACGGGCCCTACCTTCTCCGCCTCCTGGATTTGAACAACGACCGCCTCGTGGACGTCGTCACCTGCAACTATCTGTCGAACGATATGTGGGTCCTGCTTGGACAGCGCGAAGGTGGTTTCGTGGTTGACGACGTTCATCCACTCGGCAACTCACCGTGCGCGCTGGCCACGGGAGACTTCGATGGCGACCGGGCCATCGACATAGCGGTCGCTACTTGCGAAGACTCCAGCGTCGTGATCCTGGAAAACCGCGGCGATGCAACGCTCTCCCGAGGCCCGAGCTATGAGGTGCCGGCCGGTCCGTTCGATATGGTTGCAGCCGACATGGACGGGGACGACGACCTCGATTTACTGATCGTCTGCTACCTCGACGAGAAGGTGCAAATCCTGGAAAACACAGGTCGCTTCGCGTTCGAGGAGATGTTCACCAAAGGTGTTGGCCATGAGCCCGTAGCCGTTGTCGCGGGTTACCTTGATTCAGACAGCCATGTGGATTTTGCCGTGGCCAACTATGGCGATGACAATCTCACGTTGGTTCGCGGTCTTGGCGGAGGTGTGTTCGCGCGGGTGGGTGAGGTCGAGTCCAATCCCGGCCCGCGCGCCATCCAAGCGGTAAACGTCGACGGGGACCGAGACACCGATCTGGCCGTCGTGAACGTTGACAACGCGAAGGTCACTGTGTTGCGCAATGAGGGTAACTGGTCGTTCCCACGGTGGCGCACGTTCGGCGTCGGTTCGTTGCCCCAGGATATCCTCGCATGTGATGTCGATGCCGATAACGACCCCGACTTGCTCACGGCCGACCGCAACAGCGATACCATCTCGCTCCTGCTCAACAAGGGTGACGGCACATTTGCGACGTCGCTTGATTTCCCCACGGGCGACGGACCGGCATCGCTCGATGCGGTCGATCTGACCGGCGACGGCTTCCCCGAACTTGCCGTGGCCAACACGTACGGCAACTCGATTTCGTTTCTGCACAACACGGCGGTGGCACCATTCAGCGAGGACTGCACCGGCAATGGTATCCCGGATGAATGCGAAATTATTGCCGATTGCGACTTTAATGCAGATGGTGTCGTCGACTTGACCGACTACGCCGCGTTCTTCGATTCTGCGTCGGGCCCCGACCTGCCTGTTAACCCGCCTCAAGTGGGCTGCACGGGCGCATACCTAAACGCGTTCGACGAGGACGGGGATACGGATCTGGACCTGTACGATTTCAGTATGCTATGTCGGCTGTTTGACGGACCGTAGACTGCGAGGAAGCTGTTCAAAAAGGGTACAGGCACCGCCCCAGCGGCCACTCACCACTCCGTGAACGGCTTGTCGCTCGGAGCCTTCCCCTTGTTCAACGGACTGTTTGTTGTCGCTTGGACGTGCCTGCTTTTTTTTCGATCAACGCCGGCCTCATCCCACGTGTGCCCCAATCCGCGAGACACGATGTTTCTTGCGCGCACTTGAGTTGTCAGGGAAAGGGAGCGGCGTAATTGACCGGGCAAGACCGAACAGAAGAGTTCGCCACATTCTTGCGTGAGGACTGACCTCGCGGGTTGGCAAGACGTTGTCGGTCTGCCTCTCAATGGTCATTGGTCACCAGCTCGTGCCTGAGCCGGTCTTTCGGTGTGGTTTGTCCAGGTCTGTCCGATCTACCGTTGCCACGGTTCAGGATTTCCTCGCCGCGTACCACACGTTGGCGTACCGCTTGCCCCGATATTCCCAACCGGGTGCCGGTGCCGGAGAAGCTGAGTCCTGTCCAGCCCAGCACGTATGCTTCGGTCTGTTCGACAGCTGGCGTATCCAGACAGGCGCTGGTTCGCCTTGATCGCAGACACTGCTCGACTGTTGACCTGCGTAAGGCCCAAGACTTAGGGACACATCGTCTTTCGGCACTCACGAACGTTCCGCAAGGGCCTTTCCTGGGCAGGAAAGAACGCACACCGTCACAACCCTGAGCACGCAGTCGTATGATTCGTGTGCATACGGGAACGTCGCGCCGCATCTATGTTCCACGTGGAGCACGCCCGGGTCGTTGACCGGCTTGCTCTTGATTGCTCGTGATCGTGTAATAGCGTTTACCGGCGCTCCAAGTGGTTTCTACCACTCCCTCCAAATGCAGCAGACCCACATGCTTCACGACTTCGTTCGGGTGTATTCGAAGGCCTGCGGCTATGTCTCCTATTGAACACGGACGACGTTCCAGCAAGGCAAGGACTTGCCTTCGGCTGGCCGAGAAGTGAGCCTGTTCATGCACGTCTGGGTGATCCACAATGACTTCAACCGGCGCATCGAACACACCGGCCGCCTCAGCCAAGCGCTCCTGCGAGATGCCCTCGGCGAAAGCCTCGATTGGCGGGCGTGTCACGGTGTTTAGCTGAACGAGATCCGGTTCGATGCGGTGCACGCAGTTGGCGAGCTTCTCGAGTTCAGCGTTACTGTCTGTGTACCCGGCCACCAGCAGTACTTCAAGCCAGTACTTGCCCTGGCATGCCTCGCGCGCAGCCACTAAGCCCTCCATCAGTCGCTCCCACGAGATCGCGCTGTGAGGGCGGTTGACCCGACGGAGCATCATTTCACCCCCGGCATCCAAGGAAGGGATGAGCAGATCTACATCCCGAACGGCCCTGCGCACCTCGGGTTGCCATAGCAGCGCCCCGTTCGTCAGGAGGGCGACTGGAACGCTGGTCATGCCCTTGACCCGGGTGATAAGCTCATCCAGGTACAAGAAGAGCGTCGGTTCGCCAGAGCCGCTAAGGGTTATATAGTCGGGCCGACTGGAGAGCCGTGGCTCCAGCTCAGCCAGTACGTCCTCAAGCGGCACCCACATCTTCCGTTCGATGGTCTTGCACGTTGTCCGGCCAAGCTGACAATAGATGCAGTCGTATGTGCAGGTCTTAAAGGGAACAACGTCCACTCCAAGCGACCGACCAAGCCGCCTTGATGGCACAGGGCCGAAGACGTAGCTCGTACTTGCATCTCGCAAACTACACACCCCGTCTGCAGCAAGCGGAAATCAACCGCGGCACGGCGGGTTGGCGCGGGGAACGTCTCGCCCACAACACGGCTCTTCGTGGCCACAGCCTGTGCACTTATCGACGTCCACGATTACCGCCACTTCGGTACCGTTCTTGCACGGTCGCTGATGTATGCTCGTCCACCGTTGAGGCAGTCGGTCGAAACCTTCGGGCTGGAGCTATATCTCCGTCGTCCTCGGAGGCTGTTGAAAAAAAGGGCACAGGCACCTCGCCCGCGGCCACTCACAACGCCGTGGGCGGATCGGTTCTCGGAGCAGTCCCCTGTTTCAACGGACTGCTAAGCGTTGCCACGACCGCCCCCGCGTTCCCGGCCCGGTCGTCCGCCACTTTGTTTTCGACCTAGCCCGCCGCCCCCGCCTCTTCCCATTTCTCGCCCCATGCCTCGGCCGCCGCGCCCGCGTCCGCGACCCATACCCATTCCGGTACCGAGCATCGGTGCCGGTTGTGATGTGACAGGCCCACCCACTGACGGGGACGGTAGGTCCGCCAAGCCGGAGTGACTCGCAACATTCGGCGCGTCGGCAGACGTAAGTTGGCCGGCTGTGAAACGCTCAACAGCATCTCGCACGACACCCGAGCAGCCAAGTACCAACTTAATCCCGGCCGCACTGAGCGTCTCATGCGCATTCGGTCCGCAATTGCCGGTTAGCACAGACTGCACCTTCCTTCCCGCTAGCAACTGCGCCGAGTGCACGCCCGCACCTTGTCCGAGTGCCACATTGGGATTTTCCAGAGCTTCGCATTGCATGGTGTCCGTATCGACGATCAGGAAATAGGGACACCGGCCAAATCGTGGATCGAGGTTCGCATCCAACGTTGGCCCAGCGGCTGTGATTGCGATTTTCATTGGAATCTTGCCTTTCCCAGGAAGTATGTCCTGCAATTGTCACACTCGCCTTTAGATACCAGACAGCCGATTGTTGGAGAGGTAAAACTCACCTCACTCTAACGTGCTCACGTCGGGCCGTTGCAGGCGGTCCGCAAAGCCCGGGCGAAATACCTCTTATCTGCCACGTAGTGACACTTCTTGTACTTCTTGCCGCTGCCACACCAGCACGGCTCATTGCGGCCGAGGCTCCGCGCTTCCCTTGGTGGCTTGCGATGGAGCAGTTTGTTCAGGAGCGCCATGTGTCCATTGTCTCTTTGTTATTGAGGGCTGGGAAGGAATAACGTGCCGACCCGTTGCCATCTCAGGCCACGTCAGGCCCCCCTCGCACTCGGAGTTTTCAGATCAGGCGCATGGCATCATTGGGACACGCGTCCACACAAGCCCCGCAGCCGCAACAGCGGTCCGCCCTGACGTTTGCCGCTTCTTGGCCGAGAATAATCGCGCCGGTGGGACAGACT
>JASFUW010000405.1:0-5059 GCA_050050135.1 Phycisphaerae bacterium | reverse complement strand
TCGCTCCACGCCTCCCTCCCACCGAGCGCCCGTGAAGTTCTATCCACGGGCAGACTGCGCGCCCAAGAGGGCGGCTGCTCCGCCGATGTCGGTGGCGTGGCCGGTCGACCGGTCACCTGAGGAGATGCTCATGAGAGTCGTCATCGTGGCAGCAAAACGCGTCACCGCAGACCGTCCGAACGCACCTGCACGAACGGTCAGGATGCACGTTGGCGACACCGCGATGGCACACCCACGAAAAAGAAAAACAAAGTTTTTTTCGCAAAACGAACCCAAAAATCGCCGTTTTTGACCCCGCCAGTGGGGTCTCGCTTGGCTTCGTCCGGCGCGCCCGACCGCATCTTTGCACGCGCCGTCCCCAACTTCCGCACCCGCCCCCGCTCCCCTACGTCCCTCGCTCCCAATCCCCAATCCCCACTCTCCAATCCGCAATCCGCAATCCCCAATCCGTCCCCCCTCCGTCCTGTCCCCGTCGTCGCTCCGTCGCTCGCGCCCGATCTCCGATTCTCAATCTCCATTGCACGCATCGCGGCTTTGCTCTTGTCCGATCAGGGCTGCGCCCAGGGCGCCGGTGTGTTGGGGGTGGTCGGGGACGAGGACTTCGCGGTCGAGGGCTTCGGAGACGAGGTCGACGATCACGGGGTTGTGGGCGACGACGCCGCCGGTCATGACGACCGGACCGTCGAGCGGGTCCATCTCGAGGATTCGCTTGACCACGGAACGAAACGCGGCTTTGACGATGTCGGGCAGGGGCGTGCCCTTGGCGATCAAAGCGAGGAGCTCGGTCTTGGCGAACACGGTGCAGAACGAGCCGAGCTCGAATCCGCCCGTCGCTTGTTCGGCGAGCCCGTTGAGCGTGGAGACCGGCGTATTGAGGGAATTGGCGATCTCCTCGAGGAACGCTCCGGTCCCGGCGGCGCACTTGCGGTTCATCTTGAAGTTGCGACGGTCGCCGCCTTCTTGCACGATGATGACCTTGTTGTCCTGCCCGCCGATGTCCACGACGGTCATGGCCTGCGGGAAGGTCGCATAACATCCCCGGGCGTGGCAGGTGATCTCCGTCACGGTGTGCGTGGCGAAGCCGATGCTGTGTCGTCCGTAACCGGTGGCGGTAATCCTGGTGATCGCGGAGGGCTCGACCCGTGCCGTGGTCGTGACATCGTCAAGGCAGGCCTTGGCTGCCGCTGTGAAGTCGGCACCGGACTTCTGCAGAGCGCGAGCCGTTACGGCCGTGCCTTCGAGCAGGACCGCCTTGGTGGCCGAGGCGCCGATGTCCAGACCCAAGGACCAGGGAGTGCTCATCACACATGATCCCGATTAGACGCATACCTATGCATGGGAGCGCTATCCACCGACCCGCGTGGCCAATTGCTCGACGAACGCCTCGATCTGGGTCTTGGCTTGCTCGTCCGAATAGCACCGTAAATCGTTGAGGTCTCCGGCGATGGTGATCGAGGGGACACCCAGCCGGTCCCGAATGCGTTCGGGCATGCCGTGCCGGCAGTTCGTGTTGGTCGGGCAGGTCTTCGAGTCGTGAAAGATAATGCCGTCAACGCCGAATGTCTGGATCATCTCCTCGAGGTATTGCTCCTTGTGGGGATCGGACCGGACGATGAACAACTCCGTGTAGGCACGGGCCATCGAGTCGAACGGGTCGTCCGGGTCGAGGGCGGTGAATATCCAGGAGTTGGCGTAGGTGCTGGCCACGACGCACGTCTTGAGCTCGAGAAACTGCGTGGCAAGGTCTCGAAGCCGGCCCCAGATGGGCATGCCCTCCCAATAGAGGCGGTATTGTTCGCCCTCGACGGCGCCGACGCCCTGGTCGATGCGGGCCCTCAGCTCGGGAAGCAGTTCGTTGTAGTAGTCGATCGCGGTTTGCGTACCGCGCATCACCACCGCGGGGGCCATGTGGATCGTGCTGTCGAAGAACGTCAGCGGAGACGGTCTCGCGGCGGCCGTTTCCAGCACCTCCTTCCAGAGGTCGGAGCACAAGCGCGAAAGGCGGACCGTTTCTCTAAGCCGGTCGAGATCGAGGGGTTGTCCGGCGATTTTCTCCAACTCGGGGACCATGGCCTTGAGCTGGCCCGCGATGCCCGCGACGTGGACGTCGGTGACCTCCCCGACGTTCCGGTAACACTCGACGCCGAGGACGGGTCTCGACCAGTGGTTTCCATACCACGCCATCCAGTCCTGGACCTCGCGACACTGGTTGGTGTTGTAGACCAAAACGTCGGGTTTGGGAACGCTGTCAATGCCTTCGTAGGCGTCGGTCAAGGGTGTGCGGCCCTGAAGTGTCGAGCCGATGTCAGACGTAAGGTAGGAACAGATGTCAGGCGAATAGCCGACGGCGTTGGCGGCCGGGATCGTCTCGTTTGCCATACGCGTGGCACCGAGCATCGCACCGTGGTTCTCCGGGAAGTAGACGAGGAACCCCATGGCGCGAAGCAGCTCGGCGGGGCCGACGCTGGTGCACCACGCGATCTTCGGCGTGCCCTCCCTTGCCGCTCGGTCCAGCTCGTAGAAATGGTCCGCCATCAACTTACGCATGGTCTTGGCGGCGGCGATTTTTCTGATCTCTGCCTTCTTGACCTCGGCCATGTGTCGCACTCCGCTGTCGAAGGAACACCGTCCGGTCGCAGGCCGTCGTGTCCCGGCGGCACCGCGATCAACACCATGATACACCGATCGTCGCCGTGTTGCATCACGTTGATGCGCTGGCGGCGGTATGCCGGCCTTGGTGAGCTAAACCGGGTGATCGGAGACGGTCTCCTGCTCGATCCATGCGAAAACCTTCGTGATCCACGCATGCACAGGAACATCGGCGGGGGGGAAGCCGAGAACCTGACAGTTCACACCGAGCGGTCGCCACACTCGCGCGTCCGTCGGACCGAAGAGGGCCAGCGTCGGAACTCCGGCGAGGGCGGCGACATGGGTCATGCCGGCGTCGTGCCCGATGTAGCGCATTGCACCGGCAACAAGATCGGCGGCTGCATCGACGGATTCGTCGAACAGGACGGGAGCCGACTCGCCGAGTCGCTCGACGTAGCCGCGGCCGAACCGTTCGACCTCATCCGGTCCGACCATCCAGCCGACGACCCAGCCGCGTGCACCAATAAGCTCAACGAGTTGGATCAGGATTTCGATGGGGCAGCATTTCTCGAGCCCACCGCTGCCGGGGTGGCAAAGGACCACGCGTCCCGGTTCTGTGCCCAGGCTGCGGGCGAGGCGGTTGCCTCTCGAGGCTCGCTCGGAATCGTTAAGGTTGATCGCGGCGGGTCGCACCGCGGCGGCGCCGGCGTGGGCCTCGATCTGCTTGATCCACTGTTGAGTGATGTGGGTGCCACGTCGGGTTTCCGCCGGGTCGGGCCTGGGGTCGATGGCGAGCAGGTCGGGGCCATTAGGCATGGCCAGCCGGCAGGAGACGGGATCGTCGAATCCGCCGAGGAAGCTGACGACGCGATCGAATCGCTGGAGGAAGGTTGCGGTCTCGGCAGGGAGGGTCGGATCGGGGGTGTAGAGCCCGCGTATGGCGGGATGGTCGAACGGCAAGGTCTCTGCAACCAACCCGTGCCTTCTCGCCCACCTGGCGATGGGCGAGCGGGCGACAAGCGTTACGGACGATGCGTTCCACGAGCGGCTCAGTGCGTGCAGCGTATGCAGTGCCAACACGCAGTCACCCAACGCGCCGGCGTGAAGTGCGATCACGTTCATGGTGGTCCTATTCGCCGCGGAGCTGACGCAGTCTGGCTAACGTGGCGTCGCGACCGCGAAGGGCATGCTTATGGCTGGGGTTGTATTCGAGGGCAAGTTGGAATTCACTGAGGGCTCGCTCGTAGTCTCCGAGCATGAAGTAGGCGTCGCCCAGATTGTGATGCGTGTTGGCGTGCGTCGGAACGATTTCCAGGGCCTCGAGATAGATCTGGATCGCTTCGTCAATGCGCCGCAGGACTTTGAGGGTGTTTCCCAGGTTGACGCGAGCCTTGATGTGTTCGGGGTCGAACTTGATCGCAAGCTGGTATTCGGTGACGGCTTCATCGTAGCGTTTCAGGTCTTTGAGGACGTTGGCGAGGTTGTAATGGGCCTTGGCGTTTGTCGGCCTGTATTGCATGCTCTTTTGATAGGCTTGGATGGCTTCGAGCGGTTTGTCGAGCGCGTTCTTGGCGTTTCCGAGGTTGTACCAGGCGTCGGCGTATCGATCGTTCAGGTCGACGGCGGTCTGGAAGGCGTTCTCGGCCGCCGCGTAGTACTTCCGTGCCGTTTCCGTGTCGCCCGCTACCTTGGCCTTGTCGCCGAGTGCGAAGACCGCGGTGCCGTATCCCAGATGGGCCCTGTGGTTGTTGGGGCGTTTGTTGACCACGTCCTTCCACATGCCCAAGGCGTCGTGGTAGTCTTTGTTTCGCAGGATCGTGCCGTACGTCAGCGGCGTAACAACAGCGAACAACAGTACGGCGGCTGCGATGCGCAGCGTGATCGCGTCGAGCACGCGGCGCTGTTGCAGGTACAACAGGCCACGAAATACCACGGACACGACGACGACGACCACGGCAGCCAGCGGGAGATACATCCGGTGCTCAAAGAGCAGGTCCTTGATGGGGATAAAGCTGGAGGTCGGGGCGAGGATGATGAAGAACGCCGCCCCCACGAAACCGACCCAGGGCTTACGCAGAAGACCCCAGACAATCCCCACGACAAGGGGGATGATGACCAGAGCGGGAGCGAGGACGTCGACGAGCCGCTCGGCGGTCGGCCAGTTGTAGTCCAGACAAAGTGGATGGGGCCAGAACGACAAGCGGAGGTAGTAGGCGATGGCGCCGGGCTGGGAGATCAGATACTGCCACGGTGTCACGGCGTTGACGGAGAACCCGACCGTGGCATTCTTCGCAGTGATCGACAATACACCGCCCACCACGCCGCACAGCACCAGAACGGAAAACGTGGCTGCAAGACCGAGGTACACCAGGGCGCGACGCTGGATCAGGTCCGCCGACGACTTCGCCAGAAACATCCGATCATAAAGGAGCACGGTCAGCGGCGCGGTTACCATGACGGCTTTGCACGC
>JASFUW010000404.1:0-5059 GCA_050050135.1 Phycisphaerae bacterium | reverse complement strand
ACGCCTTAATTTGCGGGTTCCAGAAGACCGCTTCCTCACGGGCGCGGCTCGGAAAGAGGCCGCTCGCTACCCGCAAAAATACAGTTGACGCAGCGCTAGTCATGGGCGATGGAATACAGGTGTTGGTGCCCGCGGAGGATCAACTCGCGGCCGACGATGACCGGTGACGAGGCGAAGCCGTCGTCGAGGGTGTTTGTGGCGAGCGGTTTGAACTCGGGTCCGGTCTGAACGATGGCGGTCTTTCCGCCGCGGCCGGGAATGTATAGCCGGCCGTTCGCGGCGACCGGCGACGCGAACACCCCCTGCAAGCCCTCGAGGCGCTGTTTGGTGTAACGCAACTCGCCCGTTTTGGCGTCGATGCAGGACAGGACGGGACGGTTGCCGTCGAGTAAGTAGAGGTGGCCGTCGTAGAGGACCATCGAAGGGACATAGGGCGTGCCCTTGCCGCCATACTTCCAAGCGATGAACTCGGAATCGGTGATGTCGCCTTTGGCGCCGGCGTAACGGACGGCCATCAGCGCGTTTCCGCGAAAACCGCTGGCGACGTAGAGCAGCCCGTCCGCTTCCAGCGGAGATGGAATGACATTGAGTGTCATTCCGCCGCAGTGCCAACGGAGTTCGCCGGTGGCGAGGTCGTAACTGCGTATCTTGTTGGTCGCGCTGGTGACGACCTGCGGGCCTTGCGGGGTGTCAACGACCAGCGGCGTCGCCCAGGAGGTGGGTTCGTCTCGATCGACTTTCCACTTCTGGTCACCGGTCTTCAGATCGAGGGCGACCACGAAGGATTGACCCTCGTGGTCCCAATTCACGACCACGGTGTCACCGAAGAGCACCGGCGAACTGCCCTCACCGAAGGAGCGGCGGGTCTGCATGTCGCCGAGGTCCTTTTGCCAGATCAACTCCCCGTTCATGTCGAGGCAGTACAGGCCCCGTGAGCCGAAATAGGCGACGAGGCGGCGGCCATCGGTCACCGGAGAGTTCGACGCCTGGCTGGCGTCCTGATGGCCACCCTCGTGCGGGAGTTCTTCACGGAGGGTCTTTTGCCAGAGCGTCTTGCCGGTGCGGCGATCGAGTGCGAGGAGTACGAACCGGTGGACGTGCGTCGGCGTGGCGATGGGCATCCGGCCAGGCCCGCCCCGACCGCGGCGGTCGCGCGGCTCATCCGGCGGTTGACCTGTTCCCGCCGTCTCGACCTCGCGGTCGGTCTTTATCGCGGTTTGGATATAGATGCGGTCCTCCCAGACGATCGGTGTGGCATGTCCGTGACCGGGGACTGCGACTTTCCACCGGACGTTCTTGGACTCGCCCCACTCGACGGGCGGATCGCCATGAGGTGCGACGCCGGTCATCATGGGACCTCGCCATTGGGACCAGTTCAACGCCGAGTTGTCGGTTGATTCGTCCGCGGCCGCGATGGGTGCGACAGCGAAGGTGCACAATACAGTGATCAGGTCAACTCGCATGGTCTTACATGCTCCTGTTCGCGGATGTCGTTCGCCCGAACCGTTTCCGGGAAGGGATCGGGGATCGCGTAACGCGTAACCGTCCAGGTGTTCCCGGTTCCCTGTTTCCCGTAGGGGGTAGGCTACAGCGTGAAAAGCGTGGGTCAATGGGACGCGGTTTGCTGCCGGCCGCCGGCGCGGATACAGGCGGATCGGTCGCAGAGAGTTCACGCGCCGATCTCCGACAACGCTGAGGCTATTCCGCGCGCTGGGTGTCCATGGGGTCGACGCATCCGGTCGCGCTCCGACGACAGTCGTAGGACTTGTGGAACACGGTCCTAGAGCAACCGAGCGAGGGTCGGTGAAACGCGCTCGCGCAGTCGACGCCGTTGACGGTGGTGGCCGAGTACGGTGGCGGGACCGTGGTGCGCAAGGACGGGACGTACGAGAAGTCAGAGCCGCTGACGCTCGCCGACGTGTGGTGCAATGATCCGAAAGCCGGGATTCGTGCGGAGGGCCCACCCAGCGGCGGCGGTGGCGGCGGGTGTACGACCACGGTGTGGTATACGGTCGACCTGAGTCGAGAGTTCGTGCATGGTCTGGACTACATCGACGAGCACGTGGCCCAGTACACCGGGACGGGCGCGAAGTGGTACGTGATTCAAGATGCCAACTACGACGTCGTAGGGTTCCTCTATGCGGACGGCTCGGTCAGCGAGCAGTACGCGCACTATCCGTACGGCGAATTCCAGGCGATCGAGAACAGCGCGGGCAACCCCCGTGACACCTGGGTGGCTCGGGTGTTTCACCAGGGCCTGTGGCGCGACAAGGAAACCGGCAACTACTACAACCGCGTTCGGTATTACATGACGCCGTTGGGGCGGTTCAACTCGCGCGACCCAAACGGGATCGCGCTTCTTGTGACGGGGGATCTGCTTCGCAGTGGTGCAAGCCCAACGGCGGAGCCTTCGAGCCGCAGCCGGGCGTCTCGTCCCCAATAGGGTCGAACATCTTCATCAAGCTGGCGATTCACAGCGCGAATGACACGCTGTAGTTCGGCGTCGGGAACTCTCCCCTCGCTTCGGTTGATCACAGAGATGAGCCTCATGCGTTCTCCAACACAGATTCGTTGCCGCGTCACGGAGACTGGCCCGTGCACGTGGGGCGTAGAATGCCTCTCGCGGCCGGATGGGCAAGGTTGACGTCTCGAGGATGACGGATCGAAGGTCAACCCGCGCGCAGGGCAACCTATGGCCTCGACGCGCGTGGCATTGATCAGGCGGTTGTGTCTTCGCGGTTCGGTCCGTCCGGAGACGCCGGCGCGGTGATGATGCCGATGAGTCGCTGATCACTGCGTAGGGGCGCATCGACCTTCGGTGGGCATTGGATCGATCCGTCCGCCTGCTCAATGCCCATGACCTGGATGCCGAACTGCCGGCGGACGTCGGCCTCACGGAGTGACTTGCCGATGGCTTCCAGTGGAACCATCAGACGCAGGATTTTGGGCGCCTTTCCGGTCGGGACACCCGACACCAACTGGTGGAAGGTCTCTTCGTGATCGATGGCTGCGAGGGGTTCATGCTCATCGGCGAGGTGCCTCTGAAGGTCGTCGAGCTTCTGGTGGATGTGGCGGTGGATGTCCGCACGGGTGAGCATACCGAGGAAGCGGCGTCCGCCTTCGCCCCCGACGACAGGAGCCACGACGTCGTTCTTGCGGGACATGGCGGCAAGGGCGACGTAAAGGTCGTCGTCGGGATGGAGTATGGTCGGTCCGGTGGTCATCATGTCGGAAGCGATGACCAGGTCGGACACGCCGGGCTCGTTCATGGCGCGCATGATTTCGGGTACGGCAATGATGCCCTTGAGGATTCCCCGCTCGACGACGGCGAACGCCGGTCGCGTTCCCGGTTCGGACCGCCTGATCAGCTCACCGAGCGTGGTGTCCTGTCGGGCGATGTGGGGCCAGTTTTCGTGCATGACGTCTTTGACGCGTCCGCTCTCCAGGATGTGGACGGCTACGTCGCCGGCGTGTGCGGGGGACTCGGGAGAACTCTGTACCTGCTCGTCGTTAAGCCCCCACCGACGGCCGACGACATAGGAGCTGGCGCAGACGACCATCAAGGGAACGATCAATCCGTAGCTGCCGGTCATCTCGGTGACCATGACCAATGCGGCGAGGGGCACGCGCATGCTGGCCGACAGCACACCGGCCATCCCGACGGGGATGAGGGCACGCCGCAGGTTTTCCGGGTCACCGGCGAAGGCGCCCGGTGCGATCGCGGAGAACACGGCACCGACAAAAGCACCGGCGGATGCGCCGATGAAGACGCTCGGGCCGAGCACGCCGCCCGGTGCGCCCGCGCCGACGGTCAGGCCGGTGGCCACGCATTTCGCAAGCGCGACGACACCGAACAACGCCGCCCAGACCCACCACGAGTGCTCTTCGAAGCCGAGGGAGAAGGTGCCGTCCATGGCGTTCTGGATGAATGCGTACTGCCCGTCCATGACCTGGGGGAGAAGGCACGCCACGGCGCCGGTGGCGAGACCTCCGAGGGCGGGCTTCAACCATCGCGGTACGCGGGGCGATCCTGCCGAGACGCGCTCGACCGTTCTGAGGCAAGCGCGGAACACGATGCAGAGCAATCCGCAGAGCGGGCCGAGGACGGCGTAGGGGACGAGTTCGCGCGGGGAGTCGAAGATCAGCGTGTTTGCCCCCTGCAACAGATAGCCCCCGTGTCCCACGAAGGACATGAACGCCGAATATCCCACGACTGAAGCGATGAACGCCGGGATGATGGCATCGGTTTCGTAATCGGGTTCTCGGTACGGCACGCTGACGGCGAAGAGCGCTCCACCGAGCGGGCACTGGAAGATCGCTCCGATCCCCGCGCCACATCCGGCGATCAACATGATGCGGCGCTCACGTGGCGTGAGTGAGAGCACGCCGCCGAGCGCGGAGCCGATGGCTGCCCCCAGTGCGGCGATGGGACCTTCGGGACCGGCGGACCCGCCGCAGGAAATCACGCCGATGGCGGCGGTCGCGTTGACCGCGGGGCCACGCAGGCGCAGCACGCCGCCGCGACGGTGGAAGGCGTGGATCAGAAGATCGGTCCCGTGACCGGTGAGACGCGGGCAGAGCCAGTACACCAGAAGCCCGGCGATCAGACCGCCGGACGCGGGCAGCAACAGGAGCGCGGCGCGGAACGTCAGAATCTCCGCTCCACCCAGGTCGGTGAACCGACCCACCAGCAGCCTGCTTCCTTCCTGGAGCCCGACTTCGAGGATGGCGGCCGCAAGTCCGGCGATCAAGCCGACGATCGACGCCAGACCGAGCAGCCTGATCCAGCGTGTCATGCGGGTGGGCAGCCGAGGAAGCAGGTTCGTCATGGGGGATCGTCGCGACACCAATTAACTCGGTCCATCTCTCTGAGTTCGGCAGGGCTCGGTCTAATCCTTCGGTTGAGCTAGGTCAAACGCCCGGTGAGTACGGCTAGTGTCCTGTCTCTAACAGTTCTTTACAACGTTTTATCTTCCGCATGATCTTGCGGGCGGTCGCTGTCCACACGAAAGGCACTGGGTTCCTGTTGTGTTCATGCAGATAGCAGCGAATCGCCTTC
>JASFUW010000403.1:0-5077 GCA_050050135.1 Phycisphaerae bacterium | reverse complement strand
CTCCGCGATCGTGCGTAACCCGCCCATCGCGTGTCCGACCCAGTGCTCTTCTTTCGTGTCCACTTCCACGAATCGAACGGTCCCTCGCCAGCGGGACTTTCCGGTCGGCCCGCGGCTTGTCATCCTGAACACCCACGTGTCGGTATCGTCATCATACCGGGCCGAACCTTCTCCGACCTCCCCGTTGCTGTTCAAGTTCGTGCCGCGAAACGTCCGCCTATCCGTATCATACCTCCAGACAGCCAGCCCTTCGGTTTCACCGTTCTCTGCCATCCTGCTGACGCCGCGGCTGACGAGATACCATCCCCCGCCTTCCCAGTGCGCCTCGTTCTCGCCCGTGAACGTTCGACTTACGCCAGCACCTGGCGTTGTCACTTCTCCCGTCACCTCCCACCGCCCCACGAACGCGTCCAGCAAGTCGAGTTCCGGGGGCCGCCGCAGGCCCCCAGCGCCAACCTCCGCCGTTGTTCCTCCGGCTCTACATCCATAAGCGCCGCAACAAAGAAAAACAGCGAGGACGCCCTCCATTCCGATTCGTCGATGCATGGTCTGTACTCCTTCCGCCGAAGAATAGGCGATCGCGCCGACTCGGCGCCGGCCGTTGTATCGGGGGAACTGCGAACCGGACGGTTCCTAAGATATGCACCCGGTATGCTAACCGCCGGGCACCTCGAATGCAACCCGATCGCACCAAACCTCGAGCGCCCGTCGACGCGCCGGCGGGACGCTCTATCGAGTTTTATCGCACTGAAAACAGCACCGGATGGGCAGCAGTCGGCTCGGCGCGAAACGTTCCTGCCTGATCTCCCAGTGACGCGACAGTAACGCGCGCATCTGAGCCGTGCTCCAGACGTGCAAATGGTAGCGGTCGCCGCCCCACGACACCCGGCGAAACGGCGGAACGAACCGCAGTCCGCTACGGCGGACCAGGTGCTTGATCCCGTTCACCAGACGATCGTTGGGAAACGTCATGACGGCTCGTCCACGCGGTCGCAGCACGCGGTCGATCTGTCGTAACATCTCAGCGGGGTCCACCACATGCTCGAGAACCTCACTACAGACGACCCTATCGAAGCTTCCGGCCGGCAAATCCAGTTCATCAAGCTCGCCCTTGAGCAGAACGACGCGGTATCCCTCGAGGTTGCGCCGCGCCTTTCGCAGCATCTCGCCCGATACATCCACGCCGGTGAGCTCGGAATCGGGAAACAGTTGGAGCACGTGCCCGCCGCCGCACCCGACCTCGAGAATCCGGTCGCCGGGACACGCCGCCACCATCTTGCGAATACACGCCAGTCGCCGCTGCTCGACGAAACGAATCAGAAAACCCGACCGTCGATAGTAATCGTCGATGTCGTGTTCCTGCGCGAAGGTATCGTTCCAACGCTCGACGTCATCAATGGTGAGAGCTGGAGGCTGCACTACCGCCCGCCCTCCGTCGTATCCGCCAGCACCGCCGGCCCGGACCAGCTCGTACCTGAGGGTTCCGTTCTACGTGCACCGTGCCACGCGGTCTCCAAACGGAACTTCAACAACTCCCACAGCGCACGCAAGCACACCCCGATCGGGAATCGACTCAAGAATGACGCCCCGCCATGCCGCCGGTCAAACACCGTGTCCACCTCCGCGACGGCATACCCCTGCACCTTGGCAGAAGCTCCGAGGAAACACTGGAAGTAGCGATACTGAAAGCGATGGCTCAGGAGCACCTCCAGGATGCCCGTTCTGGTGAGGATGAAGCCGGATTTGTTGTCGCGCATGTTCATTCGGAACGTCAGGTTTAGCAGGAAGTTCAGTCCCCGACTGAACGTATAGCCTCTGCGCACGCCCCGTGCCGGATGACGCACCGCCTGAACCAGGTCCGCATGGGTACGGCCGTACTCCGCGTGCAACCGCACAATATCCTCCGGCCGGTTTTGCAGGTCGGCGTCGATCAGGCAGACGAGAGGCGTTTGTGCGGCTTTAAGACCGGTTCGCCACGCAGCCTCCATTCCCATGTTGTGTGGGTGCCGGCAACCTCGCACCCGACCCTCGCGCTCCGTGCACGACTGAATCCTCGACCAGGTACCGTCAGTGCTGCCGTCGTCAACGAGTACCAGCGCACCCGCGATATTCCCGTCGTCGAACGCGCCCAGCGTGCGTCCGACGAGAACGTCAATGTTCTCCGCTTCATTGAGGCACGGCGCGATGACCGTGAGTGCATCGGGAGCCCTCGGACAATCCATCAATTCCGAGCCGCGAAAGTGAGGGCGCGGACGGCTCCCGTCCTCGAGTCCCGCTGTCTCGGGCACTCTCGGAGCAGTCATCGCGTTTTCGCTCGCATGGTCCATATCGACTAGCGGGCCAGGGTAGGGGCGGGGCGGTTCACAGGTACGCGGTCCGCATCAACAAAACTGGCGTCTTTGGTCGCTTCCACGACGGCCTCGACGCGCTCGACCCCCAGCAGTGCCTTCATGCACTCGGCCGTCATCAGCGTGTTCCAGTACCTCCGGTCGAAGCTGTGCCTTCCCCGCAACCACAAGTTGACCGGCGTCGGCAGCCCGTGCTTCACCGGGCGCCCAAGCGTGAGCGACCCGCGCGGAAGCAACCGGGCAGCCGCCCGGTTGATAATCCACTTCCCGACGCCATCGCGACACCGCAGTGAATCATCCAGCGAAAACGCGAACTCGACGATGCGGTGGTCCAGGTAGGGGCACCGAACTTCCACCCCGTGCGCCATACTCATCCGGTCTCCCATTTGCAGAAGCGGCTGAAGGAATATGCGGCTCTCGACGTAGCAGATGTTCTCGAGCATCGACTTCCGATCGCTCCAGTGGTTCGCCAGGAACATCGTCATCAGAGCCGCACCCGTCAGTCCGGAGCGCGACGCCATTCGACAGAACCGGTCCAGATCGCCCCCCTCAAAACGCTCGAGCATCGACGCGTAGTCACGATACCTGGGATCCATCCCAAGTTGCGAATCACCCGTCAGCAGCTCATTCCGAACATACCCGCCAAAAAGCTCGTCCGCCCCTTCGCCGGACAGCGCGACCTTGTACCCTGCTTCATGGCACGCACGAGCCAGGCGGTACAGCGGAAACACGCTGAACGATCCCGTGGGCATTTCGAGGTGATAAGCCATATCCGATAGGTCGTGCAGGAACTGATCGCGCGTCGGGCGAACGACGTGCAGGTCAAGTCCCAACCGATGCGCGAGATCGGCGGCATAACGCGCCTCGTCGATCGTGTCTGCGAATTCCTCGAACTGACACGTAAACGCCTCGTGAACCCCCGCGCACGCCGCAATCAACGCGGAATCCAGCCCCCCCGAGAGAAACAGGCTGACGTCGACGTCCGCACGGAGTCGAAGCCGTACGGCTTCCTTGAACAGCTCGATAAACCGGTCTACCGCTTCCGCCTCGTTCGTGATGCGTTGGCCGATCTGGTGCTCGATATCCCAATACGCCCGCGTGCAGCACGTTCCGCGCGTCAGGTCATACACCAGGTAGCTGGCCGGAGGCAGCGCGTAGACGTCGCGGTAGAGCGTATACTCATTGGGGCAGAACTCGAAAAGGTCGAACACGTCCTGCGGCACGAACTCGAGGTCGTCAAACGCCTTGATCTCTGACGCGAACTCGAACCGTCCCGCACCGTACCGGTAGAACAGCGGTTTCTGACCCATCCGGTCGCGGGCACAGAAAAACCGTTCGCCGTCCCAGATCGCCACAGCGAACATGCCGTTGAAACGCGTCAAGCACTCCGGTCCCCACTCCAGATAGGCCGCGAGTGCCACTTCCGTGTCGGTCCTGGTCGCGAACCGCCAGCCGTGCGCTTCGAGTTCGCCGCGCAGCTCGATATGATTGTAGATTTCCCCGTTGAGCAGGATGGTGTTGGTGCCGATTCGTACGGGCAGTTTGATGTCCGCGCGGTCCACCACGTTCAACCGCGTCTGCCCGAGCGCGACCCGGCCGTATCCCGACGCGTCCTCGAAGGCGAGACACGATTGATCCGGTCCACGGTGGCGAAGCCGCTGTAGGCTCCCTTCATCGAAACCGGTGTTGATGCCGCCGAGGATTCCGCACACGATCAGGTCTTCCTCGCCCGGCAGCTAAGCCCGGCCTCTTGAACGTCCCACGCCTCGATCTTCCACCCGTCGCGAAACCACGATCGGAACGCCTCCGGCTCGAAGCGATGGCATTGTTCCGGGTGGTACCAGTCAAAGTTGATGATGTTGTTCGTGAAGAAATCGAACTCCCGGTTCCAAAAGCATTTCAGGATGTTCCAGTGAAAGAACCGCTGCAGGTCAAGCGAGCCCTTCCTGATGCCCAGAACCGGTATGTCCTCTTCGACGTCGATCATGACGTCCAGCTCGGCGAGGGTCTGCCCTAATCGCGTGATTCCGGAACAGACCGCCAGTGCCTCCTTGACCGGGAGTTCGCGAATCCGCTCGCGAACATAGTCATCGGTGAACTCGCGAATCGCGGCTTTCTTGCGGTAGACATAACAGCAAACTTGCCCCCCGGTCTTCAGCTTGCGGCGAAGCGCGTCAAACGATGCCCGCGGGTCCGGCGTATGGTGAATCACCTGGTCGCAGTTGATAAAGTCGAAGAACTCGTCCGGGAACGGAAGGTGATTGATGTCCGCGTGAACAAAGCACACCCGTGGATGATCGACATCGCGTTTCGCGACCTCCACAGCCTGGCGCGTGATGTCCACCGCAAACACGGTCGCATCCGAGTGCTTCGCGAACGTCGCGGCATCTCGACCCGAACCCGTTCCCGCATCCAACACGAACCGGGCGCCGGACAGACACTCGCGCAACCGGGGCAGGTTCAGGAACCCGTATCGCTTAAGGAACCATCCAGTATAGAACGAGCCGGTTTGCTTCCGGTAGTACTTGTGCGCCGACCATTTCTGGGCAAAGGATCGTACTGTCTGGGTGTTGCTTGCCGACTCGTCGACGAAACTCGCAATCCCCTGTGCGATCGGGTATCCGCCACCCGGTCCCACCAACCGACCTTCGAGCACGCAATCCCCCGACACGCGGCCCGCCTCCAGCCGAAGCGGCGTCAGGGCTTTCGGGCAGACCAGGTGTTCGACG
>JASFUW010000402.1:0-5087 GCA_050050135.1 Phycisphaerae bacterium | reverse complement strand
CTTCGTGCAGGGTTACGAAACACACGCCTTCGCAGCTTTGGACATCCAGGCCACCTGGCGGCTGCCCATGCGGAAGCTCGTTGTTTCGAGTTGGCTGCGCGATCAAATAGCGGAGGTCGTCGGCGACCAGGATATCGTCGTCGTCCCCAACGGCATCGACCGCCGCCAGTTCGATGCCGCACCGCGCGAGCTGGGATCACCGCCGACCGTCGGTCTGAGCTACTCACCCGCCCCGGTGAAAGGAACAGCAACAGCGTTCGGCGCCATCAGGCTGGCGAGACGATCGATCCCGGATTTGAAGGTTGTATGTTATGGTGCGGGTCGTCGTGCCCGGGAGATTCCGATACCGGACCACGCCGCATTCCACCGACGTCCGTCGCAGACCGAACTGCGCGACATCTACGCCTCCGCAGACCTCTGGCTTTGCGCGAGCAGGCAGGAGGGATTCGCACTACCGCCGCTCGAAGCGATGGCCTGTCGCTGCCCCGTAGTGGTCACTCGTTGCGGCGGACCGAGCGAATTCGTCGAGGACGGACGCAACGGCCACTTCGTCGACGTCGGTGATGCAACCGCCATGGCCGAACGCATCGTCGCCACCCTTTCCGATAAAGCAGCGTGGAAGACGATGTCCAATGCAGCCTACGACACCGCCGGACGCTTTGACGTCGAGCAGTCCAGCTTGCGATTCGAGCGAGCCATTCTCGGAGTCGAGGACTCGCTCGATGCCCACCGAGACCCGCTCGCGACTGCTACCGCCCGGGTCGGTGGCGGCAACGCCCCGAGTGTCACGACCGGTCTGGGAGAATAATCACAGGTACCAATGACCTCGACAGCAGAGTCAATCCGGGAACTATGGCGCTACCGGGAACTGTTCTATTTCATGGTGTGGCGCGACATCAAGGTGCGCTATAAGCAGTCCATACTCGGTGCCCTATGGGCGATCATCCAGCCATTCGTGACCATGGTCGTGTTCACGCTGTTCTTCAACAAGGTCGCCAAGGTTCAACCGCCCGACGACATGCCATACCCCATCTTCTCCTACAGTGCGTTGCTTCCATGGACCTACTTCTCCAGCGCGATCGGCCAGGCAGGGCTCAGCCTCGTGAGTAATCGGAACTTACTCACAAAGGTCTACTTCCCGCGCGTCGTCATCCCCGCTTCGAGCACCATGCGAGGACTGCTCGACTTCTCCATTGCATCCATGAGGCTCGCCGGACTGATGGTCTACTACAGCTTCCCGCCAAGCTGGGAGTTGTTGCTCTGGCCGGTTCTCGTCATTCCGCTGTTGATGCTCGCCCTCGGCGTGGGTATGTTGTTTGCGGCGGTCAACGTGCGGTACCGCGACGTTCAATACGTCCTCCCGTTCGTCACACAACTCGGCCTGTTCATCTCGCCGATTATCTACCCTCTTGATCTGTTCCCCGAGAGGTGGAGACCGATTCTGGCGTTGAATCCCCTGTGCGGAATCATCGAGGCGTTCAGGGCCAGCCTGGTGCCCTCACGCCCCATCGATCTCCATCTTCTCGGGATATCGCTGACCGTGACCGTTCTGATCTTCGCAGCCGGTGTGTTCTACTTCAAAAGGACCGCGCGGAGCTTCGCAGACATTGTCTGATCCGGGTCGCACTCAATGAGCACGGCCGTCTTTGCAGATCGTGTGTCGAAGGAATACCGCCTGGGCCAGCTCCACGAGGTGCGCCATATGCGCGACGCACTCGTGAACTGGATTCGGCGCCCGTTCGCGCGCCGCCAGTCCAACGTCGAGACCATCTGGGCGCTGGACGGGGTGTCCTTCGAGATCGAGGAGGGTGAGGTCGTCGGCATCATCGGGCGAAACGGCGCAGGAAAGAGCACACTCCTGAAGGTCCTGTCGAAGATCACCTTTCCGACCTCCGGAGTCGTGAAGGTACAAGGCCGCGTCGCCTCACTGCTCGAGGTGGGAACCGGATTCCATGAGGAACTGACGGGTCGCGAAAACATCTACCTCAACGGCTCGATACTCGGAATGAAAAAACGAGAAATCGACAAGAAGCTCGACGCCATCGTGGATTTCGCCGACGTCGTACAATTCCTCGACACCCCGATCAAGCGATATTCGTCCGGAATGCGCCTCCGACTCGGTTTCGCCGTCGCCGCCCATCTGGAACCGGACGTGCTCATGGTCGATGAAGTCCTCGCCGTCGGCGACCAGGGATTTCAAAAGAAATGCCTCAAAGCGATGGATGGCCTGCAAGCCGGCGGTCGCACGGTCCTTTTCGTCTCCCACAACTTGACCGCCGTCGAGAACCTCTGTCCGCGCGCCATCTGGATCGACGGAGGACGCATTCGCCGTGACGGCAACGCACGAGACGTGATCCAGGAATACCTCACCACATTCGCAGGCGAAAAGCGCTCCGGCGCAGACCTACGCGATCTTTCGCAGCGCCGCGGCACCGGCGAGGCGCGCTATACGCGGCTCGAATTACTGGACGCCGATGGCAACCCTTCCCCCGTCGTACGCAGCGGAGACAGCCTGACCTTCCGGCTGCATTACGAAGCGCACAAGCGGGTCCAGCAACCGCACTTCGGCGTCGAGATATACACGAACCTGGGCACGCTCGTCACTTCCGTCAATACCTGGACCTCGGGTTTCAATCTGGAATCCATACCGCCGGGTGAGGGATACATGGACGTGCACGTCGAAGCCGCGAATTTCGTGCCAGACCGATACTACCTGACCATGTGGCTCGCCAGCGTCGGCACCAAGTACGACCACCTCGATCTCTGCGCCACGCTCGACATCGAACCCGCCGACGTGCAGAAGTCCGGGCGAAAACTGGAAAAGTACTTCGGTATTGTCTTCCTTCCGTGTCACTGGGAGCACGGCGGACAAAAACCCCTCGATCACTATGTTTCGAGCACCGGTCGGGAGACGAGTTCATGAGAATTGCATTCGTCAATCAGCCCTTCGACAAGGTCAGACCGCCGTTCCAGAGTTCACTCGGAATCTGGACCTATGAAGTGGCTCGGCGTCTGCAGAATGACCACGAAGTCACCCTCTACGTTCGCGGTGGCCGCTTTCGTTTCGGCGAACTCCGCGAGGACGGCGTGCGTTACCGCTTCGTCCCCACGGCCATCGACCGCCAGGCGCAGCGCATCTGGAGCGCCTTGCCGCAGAGCAGCGACCCCAAGCGACCCCGGTTTGCCTCAGACCTTTACCATCGCGCATTTGCCGCCGCGGTGGCTCGCGACCTTCGAAGGCAGAACTGCGACATCGTGCACGTCCTCAACTTCTCTCAGTTCATACCCGTCCTCCGCCGGCACAACCCCGCCACGGGCATCGTCTTGCACATGCAGTGCGACTGGCTCGCCCAGTTGGATCCGGGTATCCTCGGTCGACGACTGCACGATGCGGATCTGGTGCTCGGTTGCAGTCAATACATCGCCGAAAACGTCCGACTGGCCTTCCCTCGATTCCAGGAAAAGTGTCGCGCGGTGTACAACGGAGTCGATACCGACGTTTTCGCCCCGAACAATGGTGCCGCGCCGCGCAAGACGGATACTACTAAACGGATTCTGTTTGTGGGACGCGTTTCGCCCGAAAAAGGGCTGCACGTGCTCATCGAGGCCTTCAACAGAACTCGAGAGCGTTTTCCGAATGCGCACTTGGACATCGTCGGCCCCGAGGGTGCTCCACCGCGCGAGTTCATTGTCGCATTGAGCGACGATCCCAAGGTGAGTGACCTCGGTCGCTTCTACGCTCGAAGTTATCGCTCATACCTCGACGAGTTGATTCCGCAGGAACATAAAGACCGAATTGCGTTCCTCGGGAACATCCCATACGCCGAGCTCGTTCGCCGCTATCGAAGCGCCGACGTGTTTGTCTTCCCGTCTGTCTGGGATGAGCCGTTCGGAATGCCCAACATCGAAGCGATGGCCTGTGGCGTACCCGTCATCGCGACCGCGGGCGGCGGAATCCCCGAGTTGGTCGAACACGGAAGAAGTGGGCTCCTCGTCGAGCGCAACAACGTCGCTGAACTCGCGGACGCGATGACCACTCTGCTCGACGACGAAAACCTGCGCGACTCGATGGGCCGGGCAGGCCGGGCGCGCGTCACGGAGCGTTTCACCTGGCAACGCATTGCGGATGACCTGGTCGCCGAGTACACAACGCTCGGCGCTCCCGTCCCACAACCGGTGGCCGTTGGCTGATAGATCGGGGTGTTGACGAACACGAAACAGACTGACCTACCTGATACTGCGAGTACGAAGAGCAGGTCCGTGCTGACCTTCTTGGTGGTAGTAGGACTTCTCACAATACATGCCACATTGGCAGTGCGAAGTATGGCCCGCAAATCGGTGACGACGGACGAGCTCCAATACATCGCAGCCGGCTACTATCACCTGCGCACCGGCGACTTCAACTTCAATGCAACGAACCCGCCATTGATGAAGATGATCGCTGCCGTCCCCCTCCTGTATCTCGCTCCGGAACTACCGGAAGTCCGCTCGGACCCTCGGGCGTGGTCACTCCCCGAGCAATGGAAGTATGCCAGACGGTTCCTGTATCACAATCAGGTCGACGCCGACCGAATGCTATTGGCCGCACGTTTACCGATCGTAGCCGTGTCGCTTCTATTGGGGATCTTCGTGTTCCGGTGGGGGGCGGCACTGTTCGGGGCGCTCGGCGGCTGCACCGCGCTCTTCTTCTATGCTCTCAGTCCAAACATTCTCGCACATGCACGGCTGGCTACGCACGACCTCGGGCTGACGGCTTGGATGTTCATCGCGTGCTACTACTTCTGGCGGTTCATGGATCGACCGTCCGTCGTATCACTGCTATTGTGCGGTCTGTTTGCCGGGCTCGCCTTGCTCACCAAGACAACCGCAGTGTTTCTCGCACCCATCTTCGGACTCTACGTCCTGATTTGCATGTTGCGCGCGGAAGGCAAGGGTATCTTCGAGCGCTTCCCCTGGGTGCGACGCCTCGACCCGAAACTTCGGGCCAGGCGGCAACTCCTCTCTGCCGGTTGGGCCTGTTGTGCAATTGCGTTCATCGTCCTGCTTGTCCTCAACGCGGGGTATGGTTTTCAAGGAACCTTGCGCGC
>JASFUW010000401.1:0-5100 GCA_050050135.1 Phycisphaerae bacterium | reverse complement strand
ACGAACAACGGCGCTCCAGCACTTACGAACTGCATCGTATGGGGTAATTCCGACAACACGGGTACCGGTGAGATCGCCCAGATGGGATCCTCCTCAGTCTCGACGAGCTTCTCCTGCATCCAGGATGGCTATCCTGACGATGATTACATCTATGATGGGCCAGGAAACATTGACGATGATCCAGTATTTATGGATCCGGACGGTCCGGATCATGTCATCGGGACGGAGGATGATGATCTGCGGATAGCGGAGGGCTCACCGTGCATCGAGGCGGGCACGAACCTCGGGATTGTCCCCGCGGTGACGAAGACGATGGATGGGAAGATTCGGATCTACGACGGCGACGGAACGGACGCTGTTACGATCGATATGGGCGCGTACGAGTACACGTGTCCGCCTGTTCTGCCGCCGACGCCAGAGACCAGCATTCCTGACAACGGTAACGGCACACGGAATCGCTACCTGTCTTTTGTTCCTGGGAGCCCGGGTCAACTGACGGCGTTGCGGGTGACACTGAGCGACGTGCCAGGTTTCGAAGGCCAGACGATGTGGGTGGCGACGCCCACCGAGGTCACTGAGTCTTCGGGGAGCGCCGGCAACTCGCCACCTCCGACGTTCTTCGCCGCTCGACTAACGTGTGAGCCGGTTTACCTGGACTGGACAACGTACGGGACGGTCCATGTATATGACGACGAGGTTGTGCCAAGTGCTACGTATGACATTCAGGCAATCCACGGGGACTGTAACCCTGACGTGGAGGTGGACTTCTCCGCGGCGCTGAGTGTTCGCACGGCCCTGTGGGGTGACGTGGTAGGCGATTGTGGTGTGGTTCCCTGCACTTCGCCGGACGGCACCGTGGACTTTACCGATGTCTCGGCCGTCGTGGACAAGTTCAGCAACCTTCCTAACGCGATAACAAAGAGTAGGGCCGATCTCAGCCCTGATGTTCCAGATCTGACGGTGAGCTTCGACGACATAGGAAAGGCAACCGACGCGTTCACGGGTGATCCATACCCCTTTGATGGTCCTCAAGGTTGCCCGTAGGCTCCGAAAGAGAGACAAACTAGTAGCACGTTGATTCATGCAAGGAGATAGTACCATGAAGTACCGACTTGCTTTCATCATCACGTTAAGCGCGTGCCTGCCGGTCACGGCAGATGTGATCTACATCGATGCGGCTGCCAAAGGGGCAAACACCGGCATAACTTGGGCGAACGCCCACCCTACGCTAGCCGGCGCGATAGCGAGCGCGCAGGCCGGCGATGAACTCTGGGTGGCTGCCGGAACCTATGGGCCGATCGAGTTGAAGTCCGGCGTTCGGGTCTACGGCGGCTTCGCGGGGACGGAGACCGCCGCGGCGTCGGCCGATCCCGAGACTAACAAGACCTACATCGACGGCGGCGGGATCGGTCGAGCGGTGCTCAGCATCGACGACGATTCGTCGACGGTGCTGCGAGGCTTCCATATCGTGGACGGCCGAGCACCGGATCGACACGAACCTGGTGGGGGCCTGTATCTCTCAAACAGCAACGCGCTGTTCGTTCGGTGCGTCTTTGCCAATAACGCAGCCGAGTTCGCGGGCGGCGCCGCGGCGAACTACTTCGGCGGTTCGCCCAAGTTCGTCAATTGTCGCTTCGAATCTAACGGCGGTGGTGAGAACGTCCCGATGTCCCATGGTGCGGGCGCATTTTTCAATCACCAGACGGGTGGCACCCCGGAGTTCGTGAATTGCCTGTTCTACGGGAACCGGGCGATGGAGGGCGGCGCGGTCGTCAGCCTCAAGAACGCGATCTCGTTCGTGAACTGCACGTTCGCTGACAATGTGGCGACGAAGGCCAGAGGCCATGCCCTGTTCGACAATCGAGGCGAGGCGGTCGTGCGCAACTGCATACTGTGGAACGGCCCCGCGGCGTCCAGTGCGGCGGGGGAGATATACAATCATGAGGGTCGCTCTCCAACCAACATCGCCCATAGCAACGTACGGGGCGGTTGGCCTGGAGAGGGGAACTTCGATGCCGATCCTCTGTTCGTCAACGCGGCGGGCGGGGACTTCCGGCTTCGCGAAGGATCGCCATGCCGAGACGTGGGTAGCGAATCCGCACTACCAACTGGAACGGCCAACGTTGACTTGGCTGGAAACACGCGCGTCCAGAACGATGTGGTTGATATCGGTGCTTACGAGTGGGCGCCGCCGATGCCGTAGCGGTATTTGGGCTGGGGTACCGCGGCCAAGCGTGGCAGACTCTGCGGCGAGACAGCCCCCGCCGTGCGGCAAAACCCAGCTGGACCCTTCGTAGAGCCACTGGAACCATGCGCAGTCGAGCAGGTCAACTAGCCCCTCGGCAGTGATGTTCGAGGCCGCACAGTGCTCGTTGACAACGACATCCGGCCCGGACAAGCAACTCGAGTAAACGATATAGTCCTGCTCGTCGACTATACCGTCGTTGTTTACATCACTGAGCATCTCACACTCGTCGGGTAAACCGTCGGCGTCGCCGTCCTCGCTACCCAGACGGTCTGCAGATCGCTGCCACGCCCCATGGGTAGTGTACATGGTCCAGTTAACTCGGACTGTCAGCGATCACTCAAAATGAGTTAAGAGCTTTTGCGGCGGATGAGGGCGTGGAAGGTCTGTGGCGGTGCCCGCCGCCGCAAAAGGTCGGTTGGACTGAACCGCGGTGGGCTCCTTGGGCCTTTATCCGCCGCGCGGGGTTAGGAGGATGGCAATAGAGCCGAAGTGGTCCTGCCCGGAGACGGCCTGGCGCGGCGTGGGGGGCGGGTATTGAAGATCAAAAGGGAGCGCGAGAAGACGAGATCCATGGTCGCGACCGACCGTAGGGGCGTCGCTGGGCGCGGATACCCTTACAGCCTGCGGACGATGCAAGGCTGAGGGAATCGCTGAACGTGTTCGTTGATCAGGGATGGGGCGGATCGCGGGATGCGGGGGGAATCCGGGCCACCCAGTGCAGGAGACCTTCGTGACATTGTGGGCAGCGACGTGGTTGGCAACGATCGGTAGGCTCCGGTTCATGATCGTGTCGATCGGTGAGAGACGATTCTGTTGACTCCAAGGCTTCTGCGGGTTGGTGCTTGCGGAGGTCTTCGCGCAGGCGATGCAAGTGCTTGCGGTTGGCCGGGGCCCAGAGTCCGTAATACCGTACTTTATGAAAGCCGTTGGGCAGGACGTGCTGCAGGAATCGGCGGATGAACTCGGGCGCCGCGAGGGTCATGGTACGGGGCTGGGGGTCGCCCACCCTGTAATAGCGGAAGGTCACTTGGCCGTCATCGATCGAGAGGATGCGGCTGTTGTTGATGGCGATGCGGTGGACGTAACGCCCCAGGTAGGCAAGCACGGCCTCGGCGCGCTTTACGGTCGGCTTGGCGTAGACGACCCATTCCTGGTTCCAGATCGAAGTCGGCCACTTCCGATCCGGCAGGGCATCCTTGGCTCGAACCATGAAGATCCCTCGGAACAGCCGAGACAGGGCTCTGACCGGTACCAGGTAATCTTGGCGGGCCGGAACCCAATGACCGTCGCCGTGGAGTCCGCCGCCGGGAACCAGGCAGTGAACGTGGGGGTGGTACTCCAGGGTCCGGGACCAGGTGTGCAGAACAGCCAGGATGCCGATTTGTCCGCCGACATAGCGAGGGTCCCTGGCCAACTTCTGGAGGGCCTCGGCTGCCGAACGCATAAGGACGGGATAGAGGAAGTGTTGGTGTTGGCGAACCATGCGTCGCAGGGCCTGTGGCAGGGTAAAGACGACGTGGAAGTAGGGTACGGGGAGCAACTCCTCCGCACGCTGTGTCAGCCAGACTTCGAGGTCCTTTCCATGACACTTGGGGCAGTGGCGATTGCGGCACGAGTGATAGGCGTAGCGCTGGTGGCCACAGCAGTCACACTCGTAGAGGTGACCGCCGAGTTGAGCGGTGCGACAGGCGACCAGAGCCCGGATCACGCGTTGATGCCGCTGGGGCACGGCGGCTCCATGCGTATCCAGATAGGCCGTCCCGTATCGGCGCAGGACGTCGGCGACCTCCAACATCGGGCTGGAGAGTGCGTTACGGACGATCGATCAGTTGGTTGATCGTCCGGCGCACGTTCTCCATGACGCCCTGCGTTAGGTGAAGGTAGACGATGGTGCTCTTGATGTTGGCGTGCCCCAGCAGCCCCTGAATCGTTCGTAGGTCCACCCCCCGCTCGAGCAGGTGGGTGGCATAGGAATGACGCAGGGTGTGGCAGGACACTCGTTTGCGGATGCGGCATTCTCCGCGCGCCGCCCGGATGGCCCGGTCAAGCACACTCCGGTCAACGTGGCTTGTACCCTTCGCGTCGGGGAAGAGCCAGAGTTGAGGCGGATGGCGGTCTCGCCAATAATGTCGCAGACCTTGAAGTGTTCGGCTGGGCAGGGGGACTTGCCGATCTTTGTCGCCCTTGCCCCGCCGAACCCATACCACCATCCGTTCTCCGTCGATATCGTTGGTCCGCAATCGTACGGCCTCTGATACCCTCAACCCGCAGGCGTACATCAAGGTGGCACACATCCGCAGGTCCGGCCTGCGGAGCTTCTCCAGCAGAAGCCAGACCTCCGTGCGGCTAAGTACAACCGGAAGCCGTTTGGCCTTCTTGATGCGAAACAACTTCAGCAGGGACCAGTCGCGTTGCAGCGTGTTGAGGTAGAGGAACTTGAGGGCGAACAGGTGCACGCGCACGGTGCTGGGGGCCAAACCGCGGCGCGACAGCTCCAGGAAGTGCTCCCGAACCTGCTCCTGAGTCAACTCGTCGGGAGACCGCCGGTAGCGTCGGGCCAAATTCCTGACCGCGTCCAGGTACACACGTTGCGTGCCGTCGGACAGGCCGACCAGCCGCATATCTTCGATCATGCGCTGGCGTAAGGGGGTCATCACTCGCTCCTTCCGAAAAACCCACGATGGCTCTCCACGCGGAAAGCTCGGAAAGAGCAGAATGACGTGATCGCAGCGTCACAAGGAGGCGGGCCAGAAGCCTGCCTCAAGGGCTCCGCAGCGACTCAAAGAAGGACACTCGACCGTTGGCGACCCTCGCACTACCGCGGAGCGGTTTAGTCCAACCGGCCATTTCGA
>JASFUW010000400.1:0-5119 GCA_050050135.1 Phycisphaerae bacterium | reverse complement strand
CTGGACGATGGGCTCGGGGACCCGTCGGCCGAAGGTCCGGAGCTCAGCCGGGTTCTTGACGACGTAGTTTCCCATGGCTGCGCTGCCCGCCCGCGGCTTTAGGAAGTAGGGGAACCGGTGACGCTTGCGCTTGAGGAGTTCCTTCCAGGCCCAGGTCTTGGGTGTGTCAATTCCCGCACCCTTCAGCGCACGGTAGGTGGCCAGCTTGTCCCGACATGTGTCAATGACGGAAGGTGCGGAGATCAGAGCCGTGCATTCGACGTCGGCGAACCGGTCGACGGCTGTCGCCAACACGGGCAGCTCCGTATCGATCAGGGGGATGAGCAGGTCAATCCCGGATCGCTTGACGATCCGCAACAGACTGTCGACGTACTTTCCACTCGATATCCTCGGCACCAGGTGGGCTTTGTCGGCGAGCCGGATGGCGGGGGAAAGACGGGTGGCATCAGCCCCGTGAACCTCGAGCCGAACACCCAGGCGCTCGCCCGCGCGGCGGAAGTCGTTCATCAGCTCGACCCGTCGCCCGATGCAGGTGAACAAGACCCGGACGTCAGACGGTTGTCGCCCGTGCCCTAAGGCTGGTTTTCGGTGTCTTCCCAAGTTGGCTCCTCGGCTGTTGCCGTTCGTCGTCGGCCTTCGCCCGATGCCCTGCGGATTGCGACTATACAACCCGCCGTTGCCTCCGACCACACCACATCCGCTTGGAGCTAAGGCCGTCCCGTGCTAACTTAGCCGGCGCGATGGAGGCCGTCATCATCAGTATCGGTACGGAACTGACGACCGGGCAACAGATCGACACGAACTCCGCCTGGTTGTCCGCCGAGATGAGCGCTTTGGGGGCCGACGTCTTGGGCCATCAGACCGTCGGTGACGATGTCGGGCGGATTGCCGCCGCGATCCGGCAAGCTCTAGCCCAGGCCGATATGGTCGTGCTCACCGGCGGACTGGGACCGACGCCGGATGACCTGACACGGGAAGGTCTGGCGGGTGCGATCGACCGGCCTCTCGAAGAGAACCCGGCGGCGCTTGCCGGGATCCGAGCGTTCTTCGAGCGCCTCCAACGCCCCATGCCCGACTCGAATCTCTCCCAGGCCCAGGCTCCGAAGGGGTGTGAAGTGATCTCGAATCCGCGCGGAACCGCGCCGGGAATCCACTATCACGAGGGCGGCAGGCACCTGTTCGCCCTTCCCGGTGTGCCGGCGGAAATGAGAGCCATGTTCGACCGCGCGATCGCTCCATTCCTGAAATCTCGCTGCGCGGGGCGGGTCTCCCGTTCGCTCGAGCTCAGGTGCTTCGGGATCAGCGAGGCGCGGATGGGGGAACTTATCGGCGACCTGATGGCCCGTGATCGAAACCCGCTCGTCGGCGTGACCGCCTCCCGGGCGGTACTCAGTGTGCGGATCACGGGCACCGGGCCGGACGCCGATGGGACCGACGAACGCGTCACGGCGGTCGCGCGCGAGATTCGGCAACGGCTCGGCGACACCGTGTTCGGTGAGGCCGACGACTCGCTCGAAAGCGCGGTCGCCCGACTCCTGACCGAGCGACGGCAGACGGTCGCGACGGCTGAGTCGTGCACGGGGGGGTTGCTGGCGATGTCCCTGACCGACACCCCGGGGAGCAGCGCTTTTTTCCTGCGGGGCTACGTGGCCTACTCGAACGAATCGAAAGAACAGCTTCTTAACGTTCCGGCGCCCTTGATCGAGACCTGCGGGGCGGTGAGCGAAGAGGTCGCGGTGGCCATGGCGTCCGGATGCAGGACAGCCGCGGGCGCGGACTTCGCCTTGTCGGTAACGGGGATCGCGGGACCGGGCGGGGGTCAGCCGCCTGCCAAGCCGGTCGGGCTGGTCTGGTTCGGCATGGCACATGCTGGGGGAGTTGACGGTAAGCGTGTGCTCTTCGGTGAGCATCTGGCGCGCGCCGAGATACGCGACCGCGCATGCAAGACCGCGCTGAACCTGCTGCGGTTGCATCTGATGCGCGGCGGGCCGGTATGAGACGCTCCCGTTTCCAGCGGTGGTCCTCCTGCCTCGCTCGCCGGAAGGTTGGACTGAGCCTGGTCGAAGGCCGGGATCAGTTAAGAGGGAAAAGCGATCGTCGTTGTTGCCGCCCGGGCGCGATCGAGATAGAATCCCGGGCGTCGATCGACTGAGCGACTTTGTGCGGACACGTGGCGCGGGTGTCTGCTTCCAGACGTTTTTGAGCCGAAGTTGGCATGCAAAACAGTCCGGTTCGCGACTACTTCCAGAACATCTGGAGCACGGTTTACACCATCCTCACCGGCATGCGCGTGTCACTGAAGTACTGCTTCGCCAAGACCGTGACCGTGCAATACCCGGACGTTGCCCCCGTCCTGCAACCGCGCTACCGCGGCATCCACTATTTCGAGATCGAGAAGTGCATCGCTTGCGACATGTGCGCCCGGTCGTGTCCGGTTGACTGCATTTACATCGACAAGACGGCGCCGCGGAAGATCGACAAGGAGACCGGGATCGCGATGGGCGGTGCGATGACGCGGTACGCCATCGACTATGCCAAGTGCATGTTCTGTGCTCTGTGTGTCGAGCCGTGCCCGACCGATTGCATCCACATGGGGAACGTGCACGACCTGTCGGGATACGATCGTGAGAGCATGGTCGTGGAATTCACCGAGCTGGCCAAGCAGGGCCTGCAGACCCCGCAACCCTACTGGATGCAAATGGAAAACCCGCCCGAATGGGCGAAGGAACGCAAGAAGGAATGGCTCGAGTTCGCCCATTCGGACGACAAGCTGACGGGTGACAACGCCTTGCGGCGCGAGAAGATGCGGGCGGCCCTTGAACCTTCCGAAGTCCCGAAAAAGAAGAAGAAACCCGAGAAGGACGCGCCCAAAGTCGAGGAGAAGGCGAAAGCCAACGAGTAACGGTGCACCACCCGAGCGGTTTGGTGCGAATGGACCGAGAGGATGACCACACTGACGACAACACTCCATTCGATCATCGTCTCGATCCCTGCGCAGGCGGCGTCGGCGTCCCACGGAGAGACGAGCGTCGAGTTGGTCGTCGGAATTCTGCTGTTCGTTCTGGCGGGCTTTTTGATCGGGTTCGGCGGGTTATTGGTGGGGTCGATCGCGCGACCGACGATGCCCAACCCGGACAAGGGCAAAGCCTACGAGTGCGGTGAGCCCGTTATCGGCGAGGGTTGGGTCCAGTTCGACCTTCGGTTCTATACGGTGGCGTTGGTTTTCATCGTGTTCGACGTCGAGGTTGCGCTGCTTTGGCCTTGGGCGGTGGTGTTCAAGGACATGGGTGCACCGGCGTTCTGGGCATTCTTGGTGTTCTTTCTGTTGATCGCGATTCCGTTTCTGTACGAATGGAAATCGGGCTTTTTGAATTGGGTGAGGTCGACGTCGGGACAGGAGCGTTCGTCGGTTCTCGAGGAGAGCGCGCCGGTTTCGGCCGGTGGTTCGTAGGTATATCTGTTGCTTCCGGCTGAGCGTCGGGGACTCGCTGGCTGCTCTTCGGAGGTGTTGAATGAGTTGGATCGAAAACCGGTTCGAGGAGGGTGTGATCGTCACGTCGCTTGACTGGGCGATCAACTGGGGGCGCGCCAGCAGCCTCTGGCCGATGACCTTCGGCCTGGCGTGTTGCGCCATCGAGATGATGGCGACCGGTGCGTCCCGGTTCGATTTCGACCGGTTCGGTGCTGGTGCCTTCCGCGCGACACCGCGTCAGGCGGATCTGATGATTGTCGCGGGAACGGTGACGTACAAGATGGCCAGCCGCGTGAAGCGTTTGTACAACCAGATGCCCGAGCCCAAGTACGTGATGGCCATGGGCGCCTGCACCATCGGCGGCGGGCCCTACTTCAAGCACGGCTATCACGTTGTGAAGGGCGTGGACCTGGTCGTGCCGGTGGATGTGTATGTTCCCGGCTGTCCGCCTCGCCCGGAGACGTTGCTCGAGGGGTTGATGCGCTTGCAGGATATGATCCGCCATCAGTCGCGTGCCAAGAAACGGCCCGCGACGGCGGAGGAGAAGGCGCTGGTCTAGCAGAGGCGCCAGGCGAGGGAGGCTCCGCGCGGGCTAAAGCCCGCGGCTCAGAAGAGGGACACGACAGTGGCACCTGAGGAAATCTGCTCGTTGCTGCAATCACAGTTCGGTGACGCCATTATGGACACCGTGCTGGAGGGTGCGCACCCCTTCGCTGAGGTAACCGCCGAGCGGTGGCTCGACGTGGCCACCTTCCTGCGGGACGACCCGAGGCTGGCGTTCAACATGCTTCGCTCGGTGTCGTCGGTCGATCTGATCGATGATGGCAAGCTGGCATGCGTTTACGACATGATGCACGTACCGACGGATAAGCCGACCGACCTGATCACGCAGACCCGCGAATTCGCCGTCCGCGTTTGCACCGATCGGGAGAACCCGGTCATCCCGTCGGTCGTTCACCTTTGGCCGACCGCCGACTGGCACGAGCGCGAAGCCTACGACCTGATGGGCATCGGATTTGCCGGTCACCCGGACCTGCGGCGGATACTCTGCCCCAACGACTGGGTCGGCCACCCGCTACGAAAGGACTACGAATTCCCGCTGGAATACCATGGTATCCCAGCCACGACGGAGTACGAGCTGACGAACCCGAAGCACTGAGGACATTATGGGAATCGAGACGGTAATTCCCCGTGATGAGCTTTCTGAGATCGCCGCTTCGCGCTATGCGGAGGCCGAACGGCTGTTCGCCGAAGGGCACTTCGCCGGGGCGATGTTCCTTGCGGGGTCGTCACTTGAGTGCTATCTGAAGCTCGCGATATGTGTGACTCTGCGACTCGATGGGCTTCCCAAGATCTTCAAGATACACGATTTCGAAGAGCTCTTCCTGTACAGCGGGTTCGACAACGAGTTGAAAGCCGACCGTGTGCGTAAACAGGCGTACGACGAGGTCCGCCAGGAATGGGGCAAAGACGGGCGGGCCACGCTACTATATGCGAGCCCCGAAGAGTTCGATCGACAAAGAGCAGAGCAGTTTCTGCGGAACCTCCATGATCCGGAGTGTGGGGTTATCCCATGGCTGAAGACCCGGCTGTACTAAAGGCCAGAAAGCCCATCGAAGAAGTGCTCTGGACTTTCGTCCACCAGCG
>JASFUW010000399.1:0-5125 GCA_050050135.1 Phycisphaerae bacterium | reverse complement strand
TTTCATCACGAAGCTGGTATCTGGGTGGAACAAGCCAAGCTGACGGCGGGCGAGTTGTCTGTTTATTTCGGAACGTCGGTGGAAATCCAGGGCGACGTCGCCGTGGTCGGCGCGAGGGGCGACGGCTATGCCGGTTCCGCCTATGTCTTTCAGCGCAACGGGACAGCCTGGACCCGGGAGGACGAACTAACCCCGGTGGAAGACAGTGGTTTCGCGCTGCGCACCGTTGCCGTGTCGGGCGACTACATCGTCGTCGGCGCCCGTTTGGTCCAGGACCGAGGCGCTGCCCATGTGTATCGCCGAGTCGATGACGGATGGGCTTTTGGCACGAGACTCGTCACACCATATTACGTCGCCGATTGGGGCGAGGCCGCCTATGGCTACGCACTCAACCAGCGTTTGGCCGTCGACGGGGCGCATGTCGTACTCGGCGCGAACAAGGATGGTACCGCAGGAAGTTGGGCCGGCGCCGCACTCGTATACCAGGCTCTCGGCGACGTTGACTGCAACCTCAATACCATAAACGACGCCTGCGAGCAGGACTGCAATGGGAACGGCATTCCCGAGGATTGTGAGCCGTTTGTCGACTGCAACGGCAACGGCGAGCACGATACCTGTGATCTACGCCCCGGCGGAGGCAGCGAAGACTGCAACGAAAATGATGTCCCCGACGAGTGCGATGTCGCGGGGGATACAAGTCCCGACTGCAATCGCGATACCATCCCTGACGAGTGTCAGCCGAACGGAGACTGCAACGACAACGGGACGCCCGATCTCTGCGATCTCTGGGGCGGCGTGAGCCGAGACTGTCACGGTAATCTGATCCCCGATGAATGCGAGATTGCAGACGGCACCAGTATTGACCTTGACGGAAACGGCGTACCCGACAACTGCGAGTGCACGGCCCCAATGTTTGCGTTGGTTCCGGTAGACGCCAGCGGTGAGCATTGGATTGCCCCCGACGACAACGAGATCTTCGTGACGGCCGGACAGAAAGTGTGGCTTCACGTTCAAGGGTGCGCATGGGACCCGGATCTTGACGGTAACCCAGTTTTGCAGACCTGGTTTGCAACGATTGATTCCCGCGGGTATGACAGCAGTCCGTCCGGGCGATTGACACCGTGGAACCCGCCGTGCACATCCTCTGTCGATTGCCAAGCGGCTCACGGTCACACACTCACCGATGACGCCTGCGATGTGCCCTACGCCCAGCCACCCGGCGGGTGCGCGCCCGGGTTCCAGGATTGGAGCGAAGACCCCGCCTGCCCCAGCTATGGCGACATCTTCCTCGGTTGCATGGCTATGTATGACTGGGGCGTAGAACTCAGTGAGCTCGACTACATCTACTGGGGCACGGGTAGCCCGTTTTTCGGCCTGGTGGTCGACGACGGCAACGTGCATTACGCGGGTACGCTTGTCCTCGAAGCTTCCCCCGGCGCCGCCGGTACCTTCACCATACCCTTCCGAACCGACACTTGGCCGGGGACTGCTATGGAATGGGCCGCGTTAGAGGCGCTCCGCCCCGCGAAAATCACCGTGGTTCAGGGGTGTTGTCTGCCTCAGGGAACCTGCACTTCTCTGGCCCCGCAGGAATGTGTAGATGCCGGCGGGACACCGGTGGGCATACCCTGCGAAGGCGACTGTGATGGCGACAGTGTCGTTGACGTCTGTGCGCCCTTCAACGACTGCAACCACAACGGTCTCCCGGATGCGTGCGACCTTCAAAACGGACGCAGCGTGGACTCCGATGGCAACGGCGTGCCGGACGACTGCCAAACCGGTGCCTGTTGTCCATGTCCGCCCGGCGATCCATGCGCCGAGACGACGCTGACCGCCTGCAATGACGCGGGGGGACACTTCACGGATGGCGTGGACTGCGCCGCCGTAACATGTCCGACGGACCCGCCCGCCAATGACGACTGTGCCAACGCCGTGCCAGTCGTCTCCTACGGCGAATATCCGTTCGACACCCGATGCGCGACGACGGACGGCCCGTCCGTAGCACGTGATATGTGTATCTGGGATGGCCCGAATCGAATCGGCAGGGACATCTGGTTCCAGTTTTGCTCGGAGTGCGGGGGCGAGGCGATTGTTGAGGTGACCGGTGCCGATTTCGTTCCGCTTCTCACCGCCTACTGTGGTGGCGTGGACTATTGTGACTATCCCGCGCTGAACTGGCTGGAGTTCGCTTGTGACGAAAGCGGTTACCTGCGGTTCCCGCTCGAGCCGTTGAGTTGCTACCTGATCCGCGTCGGTGGCGACCCGGGAACCACGGGGACGCTCACCTTCGAAGAGTACTGCATAGTGGACGACTGCATCTGGTACTCGCCCTTGGACGCAGAGCCGCAGGGGACGGAAAAGAACCGCTTCCTCTCGTTTATGGGTGGCCATCCCGATCGCCCGCAAGCCGTCCGCGTGACACTCATCGACATGCCTGCTCCCTTCGAGAACCTTGAAGGCCAAACTATGTGGGTCGGCCCGCCAGAGAACGTGACCGAGGCTTCAGGGGCGAACGACGACACACCACCCACGTTCGTTTCCGCCAGGCTCGGTTGTGAGCCGCACCTGATCGACTGGAGCGAGTTGGGCGTCGTCCACGTGACGGGCGAGGAGGTCGTGCCGGGTGCCACATATGAACTCCAGGCCCTCGATGCGTATTGTTTTGAACATCCCTGCTATTACCCCTATTGCGATTGGTTCTGTACAGAGGACAAGCTGGTCGTGACCACGAGTGATTGGGGTGACGTTGTAGGTGACTGTTCGGTGACACCCTGTACGGGACCGGACGGTCGAGTCGATTTCGTCGATATCACCGCCGTGGTCGACAAGTTCAAGAACTCTCCCGGGGCTCCGATCAAGGCACGCGCCGACGTCAGCCCCGATCCGCCCGAGGGCATCATCGACTTTATCGATCTGTCATGGGTGGTTGGCGCATTCCGCGGTGAGAGCTACCCCTACGACGGCGCGGCCGGCTGTGAGTGACGGCCGCCCGTGTCCGGTAGTGCGTCGCGGTATGACAGTTTGCAGATTGCATCATGTTCGCCGAGGGCTCTGTTTCGAGGAGGACGGTCCCATGTTGACTCATGATCGCAACGCGATGGGCGCATGTCTTTGTGCTTTCGTTGCCGGAGCGACGGCGCTAGCCAGCCCCGTCGCCGCGCCGCCGGGAGTTCCTGCCGGTGACGGCATCGGCTCGCCGGACGAAACCGGACGGATCGGAGTACCCGACGATCCCGGTGCTTGTTGCGACTTCCTGTCGGGCGCTTGCACGCTCGAGTTGCGTGCGGACTGCGAAGACGCGGGCAACACCTTCCTCGGGATGGGTACGCTCTGCACCACTTGTGACGCGGGTGATAATGCCGGTCAGGACTGCGTGGATGACGGCGACTGCCCGGGCGACCCACCCGGAAGCTGCGAGCCGCGCTCCGAGTGTACCATCGGGGCATGTTGCGACTCGGCGACCGGGGTGTGCAGAGAGATTACAGCCCCCGACACCTGCGGAACGGGCGAGCTCTTCTTGGGCTTCGGCTCGGACTGCTATCACAACTGCTGTCCCGCCCCCATTGACACCGGTGGCGACAACTGCGCGGATGTTGTCATCCACGCGGTGTCCGTTCCCGCCTTCGGCGACCCGGCCGAGGTCATCACCATCACCGGGAACAACAGCCCGGCCACGTACGACGACTTCCCCGACTTTTGCGGGGCGACGATCTTCGACCCCAACGGTGAGCGGCAAGACCCCGGTTGGTGGGAGGCGTTTGCGACCGACGACTGCGCGCTGGTCACGATTGACCTCTGCTGCACCGACGTGAACGGACAACATTGGACCCCCGCATGGGGAAACCTGGTCTCCGGCTGCCCATGTGAAGAATGGATCGCGCAAAGCTCACTGTACCATTGCCCGGTGTGTTTCGGCGGATTCTGGGTGCCGTACTGCGACGACGACAACATCGTCCTTCACTTCGGTCCGCTGCCGGCAGGCACCTACTACTATCCCATATACTCGGCCCCGGGCGGAACCGGTGCTTCGCCCCCCGGGGCGGACTACCAGCTGCACATCAAGGTCGCCCCCTGCCCGCAATCGGCCTGTTGCGTCGAGAACGACTGTTACTTTACGGACGAGCTAGCGTGCCAGGCACTGGACGGGCGGTGGCTCGGTTCGGATGACTGCGGAAACGACCCTGCGTGCGATGATCCGCAGTCCGGGGACAATCCGTGCTGCACCGGTAGTTGCTGCATCGGCCCAGGTGAATGTGAGGACGTGTTGCCTGGCGGCCCCCTCATGACCAAGGCGGAATGTGATGGATTGGAAGGACAGTTCGTCGGTGGTCCGACTTGCGACGCCGACCCGCTGCCTTGTCCGGTTTGCCTATATGAAGACTCGACCGGCTGCCAGATGCCCGACCTCGATGCCTCGGACATGACCATGATGAGCGACCGCTCCATGCCGCCCAGCGGCGTGGTTGTCGCCGACGACTTCATTCCGATCGCGGATGATCCGATTACCAGCCTCTGCGTCTGGGGCAACTACCTCGACGCCGTCGAGATTCTAGCCGCGGGAGATGCGAACGAGGGCGGCGACTGCAGCGACGACGTGACCGACGATTTCCACATCACCGTCTACCCCGATCTCGGCGGCATCCCCGACGCCGCCAATCCAGGCGGACAAGCAACAGGTGTCGTCGTCGCCAGAGGACCCGTGGACAGCGCCTACGAGACGCTCCACTACGCCCAAGCTCGGGTGTTCTCCTATCAACTGGAAATGGTTCCGCCCATCACCGGGTTGTCACCGGGCGTCACGTACTGGCTCGAAGTCGCAAATAACACGGCCGTCGACGCCGACGATGGTCAGTGCATGTGGCACTGGGCTCAGACATCCACGATGACCAACAACTTCCACATGGTCGGCGTAGACTCAGCTGCAAAGTCCCCCGCCTACGTCCACGGCATGGGCCGCGCCGGGGATGCCGGCGACATGGCATTCTGCCTGGACATACCCGTGGTCCCTCCGCTACCTGTTGTCAGACAGTGCTGCGACTGTGACACCGGCGTCTGCACCATCAGCACCCTCGGCGAATGCGGCGGCGAGTGGGATCAGACCGGGGATTGCAGCGGCGCTTGTCCG
>JASFUW010000398.1:0-5164 GCA_050050135.1 Phycisphaerae bacterium | reverse complement strand
CGGTTCGATGGTGCGCTCGAAGAATTCGACGTCGGAGACGGCGGATATCTCGGCCATGGCCTCGATCATCGCCTGTTGGTTTTCCGGGGTGACGCTGGCGTCGAAGTCGTAGAACACTTGGCCATCGGGCCAAAGGTTCAGCGAATGTACCGCTTTGTTTGCGGCGTCCGGGAGACGGGTTCCACACCAGTGCTGTTGAAGAACCCGCGGCCGTAACCCGGCGAGCCTCTCAGGATTCTGCGCACCCGCCGAGTCGGATACGAATTGTACACTGACCAGGGCCACGAATATCCAGGCCCTCCACGAACGTCGGATTGTCGTCATGAGCACTCGCCTCTTTCGCACTGGCGTCTCTCCGCGCGCCCACCGCAATGGGAGCGGACGTAAGCTATCTTATGCAAAGTCGAGGCCGCAGTTCAACGGGCGCCGGAGGATCGTCCCGGAGCGGGGATCGTCGAGCGTGAAGACCACCGCGTAGGCCTACGGAATCTCGAGATGAGCCCGGGAACGTCGGCGGGCATCGAGACCGGGGGCTGCGAGACAGAGCGCCTTCATCGAGGATCACCGGCCGTCGTGAGCTCGATCGCCGTCGGCAATTCCAACGACGCGAGCTGCTCGCGGATCAGCTTCTGGTCGCCAACGAGGACCAGGATCGCGCGTTCCAGCGGGACGGCGTCGTGCGCGAGATCGTTGAGATCAGCGGCGGTGACGCGTGCGGCGGATTCGAGCTCCTCCCCGAGGTCCGCGAACGGTCTTTCGTTGCGAACGAGCGTTGCGCCGGCGGTGAGTATGCCCCGCAGTCCGGAGAAGTCCTGAATCATCGCCCTGCGGCGGGAAGCCCGCGCTTTGGCGCACTCCTGGTCGCTGATATCGCCACCTCGGATCGCGGCGAACTCTTTCAGAAACTGGGCGATCGAATCGCCGGTGACGTCGGCCCGAACGCTCGACGACGCGGTGAAGTAGCCCACGGACGGATTGAACCGATAACCGGACCGCGCGCCATAGGTATAGCCGTGCTCCTCGCGGAGGTTGTAGTTGAGACGGCTGGTGAAGCTTCCTCCGAGGATGGTATTGAACAGCTCGAGCCTGGGCCGGTTCGCGTCCGCATAAGTCGGTCCGGGCATTACAAAGTGGATGACCGTCTGGACCGCGTCAGGTCGATCGACGATGGCAACGCGTAGTGACTCGTTCGCGGGCGAAGGGAAGGCGGGCTTCGTGAGCGGGCGGGCGTCCACCAAACCGGTCCACGCGCCGAAGGAGGTTTCCAGGTGTCGCCGGAGCCGCTCGGTTGTCAGGTCGCCGGCGACGAGAATGACGGCGTTCGACGGGCGGTATAAACGGGCGTGGAACCGTGTGACGTCATCGAGCGTGACCGCACGGGCTGATTCCGGGGTGCCTGCGGTCGGTCGGCTGTAAGGATGGGCATCACCGAAGAAGGTCCGCATCGCCACGGTCGAAGCGACATAGGTCGGGCGGTCCATGGCCCGCACCAGACGCTGAACGTGAAGGTCCTGAACGCGTTTCCACTCCTTTTGATCGAACCTGGGACGCAGCACCGCGTCGGCATACAGCGCAAGAGCCGGAGCGAAGTTGCGGGTCAGCACCGACAAGTGCACGCGTGTCATCTCGGACTCCGACCGCGCGGTGAAGCTCGCCCCCAGCAGGTCGAGCGCGTCGGCAAAGTCGACGGCGCCGCGCTCGCCGGCGCCCTCGTCCAGCATGTCGGCGGTCAGTGCCGTAAGTCCTGTCTTCCCGTCGGGGTCCGACGTTGAACCAAACGGGAGCAGCATCGCCACCTCGACCAGTGGCAATTCGCTGCGCTGCCAGTGGTGGACCGTGATCCCGTTCGACAGGGTAACGGTCTCGGGCAGCAGCGGAGCGAACGGGCGAACTTCGTCAGCGGTGAACTCGCCGTCACGCGGGTTGACCTCGGGCGTTTTGCCCTCCGGAACGACGCGGAGGATGAGCCTGGCGTCGGGCGTGAGGACCTGCTTGGCCCAGCGCTGCACGCTGGAGGCCGTCGCGTTCCGGTACCGGTCCAGGTCGCGTTTGAAGCTGTTCGGCTCGCCGTAGTAGAACTGGTAGGTGTTCAAGCGGTCGGCCTTGCCCAGAATGGACTGCAAGCGCGAGACCGAGCGGTACTCGCGTTGAGCCTTTTGTTTTTGCAGCTCATTGGCTTTGGGACCGGAGGCGACGAACTCGGCGACCACTTCATCGATTGCGGCCTCGACGGTGCTCAGCTCGACGCCCGGTTTCGCGGTCGCCTCGATGTAGAAGAGCGACCCGAGGAGCATGGACCCCTGGTAGGCGTCTACACTGACGGCAAGCTCGTTTTGATAGACCAGCTTCTGATATAACCGGCTCGAGATGCCGTCGGTCAGTATGCCTGCGACGAGGTCCATCTCGGCGTCGCCGGGTGCGAACCCGGGCGGACCGTGATAGACCATCGACGTACGGGCGAACTGGACCTTGTCCGTGACGGTCAACCGTTTCACCTCGTGCAGACTGACGGGTTCCGCGTCGGCGTGGATCACGTCGTCGCCGCGAGGCAGGGTACCGAACAGTTTTTCGATCAAGGCCTTGGCTTTGGTGGGGTCGAAGTCGCCGGCGACGACGAGACTCGCGTTATTGGGAACGTAATAGGTTCCGAAGAAGTTCTTGACGTCGTCGACCGTCGCAGCCTCGAGGTCCTCGTGCGTACCGATGACGGGTATGTGATAGGGGTGGTTTTGGGGGAACATGAGCTCGTGCACGCGGAGATCAGCCTTGCCGTATGGGCGGTTCTCGTAGCTCTGCCGGCGTTCGTTGCGCACGACGTCCCGTTGTTTGTCCAGCTTCTTTCGGGTCATCGCGCGGCCGAGGTCTTCCAGGCGATCGGCGTCGAGCCAGAGTAGTATGGGAAGCAGTTCTGCCGGTCCCATCGAGTAGTAGTTTGTCCGGTCGTCGCTCGTGGTGGCGTTGTTCCACCCGCCGCCCGCTTCCATGATGTTGTCGAACTCGCCTTCGGGAACGCGGTTGGTTCCCATGAACATCAGGTGCTCGAACAGGTGTGCGAATCCGGAGCGGCGCCGTGGTTCGTCCTTGGCGCCGACGTAGTACCATGTGTTTACGCAGACGGACGGCATGGCGTGGTCCTCGTGAAGGATGACGGTCATGCCGTTTGGAAGGTTGTACTTCTCGTAAGCGACATCCTGGGCGGAAGCCGTTGCGGCTGCGGATATTGCTGTGAGTACGACAAGGCACTTCAAGTGTTTCATGGTTCTTCATCCTTTATCGTGTGCGGTGGGTGCGCGGCGCCTTAGGACACGAGATTACGTTGTCCCGGTGTGCCACGGCGTTAGACAAGGCGAATGGTCACCCGAGTCAGGGCAAGGTGCAACAGGGCGATTTGTCGCTTTCGGTCTGGACGGGACGATCCGGGCGCTTCGCCGCGATCTGTTTGGTGGGTCCTCGCGGGTTCCGCTGCCGTCTCGGGTCGGGACCGACGTGCCCGTCAACCGCGGGCCGACCACGTCCACCACACGCCGCCGAGTACTGAAAGGAGCAGAAGCACGATCAACGCTCCATCATACTTCGTCGTCGGGACCTTACGAGCGAAGGTCCGGCGCTTGTGCAGCCCGAACCCGCGACCTTCCATCGACAGTGACAACTGGTGGGCAGTCCGCAGCGCCGATACGATCAGTGGAAAACAGAGACGCCTGAGCATCAACCACCATTTTCGCGGCGGGGCGGCGTCATAGGCGACGCCGCGGACGAGTTGGGCTCGGCGTACGTGGTGCGCCTCAAGGCGAAAGACGGGGGCGAGGCGAAGTGCGGTCACCAGCGTGAAACCCCAACGATAGGGGAACCCGAGCTGCATGAGGCCGGATGCCAACGCGACCGGTTCGGTCGTCATCACGAACAACGTGCTCAGCAATATAATCGCGAGCAACCGGCCGGCGACACGCACGGCGTTCGACAGTCCGACGGTCGTCAACGGGCCGATGATGCGTTCGCCCTCGTCGCTTACGAGGATGTGGATGACGGCGATCGTCACGCCGATCGTCAGGTACAGTCGAATTCCAGGCAGACGCCACGGCACAGTACCGGCGATCCACAGCACACAGACGGCGGCGGCCGCAACCGCCACCGGTAACACAGGCGAGCTGTTCACGAAGACAAAGACCGCGAGCCACAAGAGCCACGCGAGCTTGACCACAGGATGGATAGAATGGACGCAGGACCGGGTCGGCCGCTCGTGCGTATTGTCGGGTTGATCACTCATCGTCCTTCCGTACACGTTGCAGGAATGCGAACGGAATGGTCGGCAACGTACGCTCCGTGGCCCATGTCGCGCAACCGATCGAAGGCGGTCGCAACCGGGGCGTCCAACTGCACCCGACCTTCGCGGATGAACAGCACGCGTGTGCAACTGTGCCGCACGACGCGGGGATCGTGTGTCACAACGAGGCACGCACCGGGGACGGTCGCGTCGTCCGAACCGCGCACCATGTCCGTCAGTATGCTCAGCAGGAAAGCCGCGTTTTCCCAATCCTGTCCAGCGAAGGGCTCGTCCAACAGCAGCAGTTGGGGACGGTGGAGGACGGAAGAGATCACGTTCAGCCGGCGTTTTTGTCCCCAACTCAGCCTAAACGGATGCTCGTCCTCTCGCTCAATGAGACCCGCTTGGGTAAGTAACCGGTCGGCACGCTCACGTGTCGATGGACTTTCACACTTGAACATCCGCGACGCGAACAGCGCTTCATCGAGAACGGCGTCGGCCACGAGCTGATGATCGGCGTTCTGGAAGACGAGTCCCACGCGCCGAGCCAATTGCGTCGTTCTGGTTCTCGATACCGGCGAGTTGAAGAGCCGAGCGGCTCCCTGGTTTGGCGTCACTAAGCCCATCAGCGTGTGCAGCAGGGTGGTCTTCCCGCCGCCGTTGGGTCCGAGCACGCCCAGAATCTCGCCGGGCATCACCTGGAGCGTCACGTTATCGAGGATGGTCTTGCCGTTTGCCCTGGCTGTCACGTTCGATAATTCTACGAGAGGGTGGGCGTCGTGCGGCGGTGTATTTTGAGCAGTTTGCTCAGCGTGTGCCCGACGCGTGCGAATCGGTGGCTCGTCCACGAGGACGGACTGGACCTCGTGGGGTGGGATGTCGGATACCAACCGGCCGCGATCG
>JASFUW010000397.1:0-5186 GCA_050050135.1 Phycisphaerae bacterium | reverse complement strand
GGCGCCGCCGCCAAATCCCCCTCAGTCGGGTACGACGACGTCGTCGAACGAGCCGCCCGCCGACTCCTTGCCTGCGGGTACGTCGCAGCCGAGTACGTCGCAGGCGGGGCCGCCGTCCGAGGCGCAGCCGCGTTCGTCCGGGGCCGCGAACCAGGCCGGGCTGTCCATCAGAGAGGCTGATTCCGACGAAGTGGTCATGGTCGGGGCCAAGGCGGCGGACGGTTCCGGCGCTGGTGGAACGGACAGCCCGTACAGGATGCGGCTCGCGTTGTCCAACGTCGGGGCGGCGATCGAGGTGGCGACCGCGACCGATCATGCGGCCTCACTGGACAGCAAAGAGCGGTATCAGATCCTGCATAAGCTCGAGCGCGAGGATGGGCAGGTTTTCCGCTCGCTGGCTCTCGAGAAGATTAACGTGGATGGAGTCGACCTCGATCTGCGGCATGCGAAGTGGCACGTCCGGCCGGTTGAGCAGTACAGCGATTCGACAGGTACCGGGCAGCGCGTCACGTTCACCCTCGAGATCCTCGAGGACGACGCCGCGATCCTGCGCCTAACCAGAACCTACACCTTACCGGCCCAGCCGGGGAACCTGCGACACGATCTTTATTCGACGATCACCGTTGAAAACCTGTCGGAGTTTCCGCGGGGCGTGATCCTGACGTCGGTCGGCGGGCTGGGCGTCGGTCGGATGAACCCGCGGCGAGACGTTCGATCGGTCGACGCCGGTATCCATGACGGGACGCGCGTCAACGGACTGCGCAAGATGCGCACGCAACTCTCGAAACACGCCGCGATCAGTCTCTTTGAACCGTCCGTGGATGATCCAAAGCGCCGGTTGGCTTGGGTCGCGACGGCCAACACGTACTTCACGTGTACGATCGCTCCGACCGATCCTGCGGGCACGGGCATCGGGGACTATATCGCGAAAGCCACAGCCGTGGATGCCGACGGCGATACGACGACGGAGGACGACGGCACGGTTCGACTGATCACCCGTCGCAGCGACATCGCGCCGGGCGAGACCGGCGAATACCATTCCAACATCTACCTCGGGGAAAAAAGCGGCGAGGCGTTCCGCCAGGTCCCCGAGTACAGCGCGCTGAACTACTACTATCAGGTTTCGCAGGGCTACGGATCATGCACGTTCGTGTTCCTGGTCGAACTGATGATCTGGCTGTTGAACGGGTTGAACGCCATCCTCCACGACTACGGCCTCGCCATCATCATCCTGGTGCTCATTGTCCGCACACTGCTCCACCCGATCACGAAAAAGGGCCAGGTCAACATGGTTCGGATGCAGCAGAAGATGCAGGAGCTGCAACCCAAGATCGAGGAGATCAAGCGCAAGTACGCGAACGACAAGAAGCGCATGAACGAAGAGATGATGAAGCTGAACATCAACCCGGCGGGGCAACTGCTGACCTGCCTGCCGATGTTCATCCAGCTTCCCGTCTGGTTCGCACTGTACATCAGCCTGAGCAACAACATTCTCATGCGACACGAGCCGGCGTTTTACGGGCTGTTTTGGATTGACGATCTTACGGCGGCCGACGCCCTGTACACCTTCGCCTCGCCGATCCATGTTCCCCTGTTCGGGTGGGAACTTCCGAGTTTCAATCTGATACCGATTCTTCTCGCGGTGTTCATGTACGTGCAGCAGAAGCTCCAGCCGAAGGCGAAACCGAGCCCGGCGTTGTCGGATCAGCAAAGGCAGCAGCAGGAGATGATGCAGAAGATGGGACCCTTGATGAGCATCATGATGCTGTTGATTTTCTACAAGATGCCGAGCGGATTGAATCTGTACATCATGACGAGTTCGCTGTTCGGCATCATCGAGCAGCACCGCATTCGCAAACACATCAAGGAACGCGAAGCGGCCGGTACGCTGCACAAAAAGCCCGTGGACGACAAGGGCTCGACGCCGACCAAGAAACGGCCCGGCGAGCTGAACTTCTTCCAGAAGCTCCAGAAGATGGCCGAGGACGCCAAGGCCCAACAGTCTCAACGCCGACCGAAGAACAAGGTTCGGCGGTAGCCAGCGTTGACCGCGCTGCCGCAAGGCGCCGCGTGATGAATCACGATCCATCTCCTTCCCGGTCTCCTGTTGGTTTATCCAACCCGCCAAGCCGCGCGAGCGACTGCCTGGCACTGACCCTTGCGCACCGGAGTTGTGGCGGAGACTTTGCACCTCCACAAGGCCCCGAGTTTACTGAGTACGATCTGACCGCCGAAACGTCGGAGGCGGAGTATCACGACACGAATTCCGCAGCCACGCTGGCGATCTCGGTTGCCGGTTTGCTGTTGCCGAGATAAGCGTTGAGCGTTACGCGGGCGCATCGCCCGGTCAACCTGCGGTGAGGGTTCTGCGACAACGTGGTTCAACCCTCACAGGTGCGGCAACGATCCAAACCTCGGCCCTTTGCCGGATCGCCCGGTGAAGGGCCGGCTTATTTGTCTGCAGAATGTTCTCTGCGGTGGACGAGACGCAGCAGCGCGGGGAGCAGGACCAGCGTGGCGACCAGGCAGTTGCCGATACTGAGCACAACCAGGCTGCCGAGTCGGGCGTTGGCGGGTACCTGGGAGAGTATCAGGGTTCCGAATCCCAGTGCAACCGCAACGGCGTCGATCACGATCGCCGGACCGGTTGCGCCGACGGCGTCGGCGATGGCGGATTCCAAATCCAAACCATGGGCCTGTGCCCGGCGGAAGCGCTCCAAGAGGTGGATCGCAAAATCGACGCCGATCCCGAGCGTCATTCCGGTGAACATGGAAGTGGCGACGCCCAGTGGGATCCCCGCCATACCCATGACCGCAAAGTTGACCAACACCGCGAGCGCACAGGGAAACACGGAGAGGATGCCCCAGCGCAACGACCGCCCCAGCAGCGTGGTCACCGCCAGAATTCCGATCAGCGACCCGATCAGTGAACGAACCTGTGTCGATACGATGGCGTTGATCAGCGTCTGACTGACGGCCACGTCGCCGGCGAAGCTCAGCGACATGCCCTGGTCGGCGAGATGCTCTTGCTCGTAATCGCGAATCTTGTCCAAAAGGCGAGCCGTAGCGACGAAGTTGGCATCCTCCAGGAACACGGTCACCAATGCCCGCGTATAGTCCGCGTCGAGGACCTGCCGCAGTCGCTTCTCGCCTCTGGTGCGGCCGTACTGCGCCCAAAGCCATTCGATGCTGGCCGGGTTGTCCGGAATCCGCCGCTCGGCCTCCTTGCGAGCCCTGGCCATGAAACTGGTGGTCTTCAGATATGATGCCGCACCTATGACACCACCGACGGCCTCCGCTTCACAATCTTCGATGAACCCCTCCAACGCTTCGATCCGCCCGAGGGAGGCGGGCCACTTCAGCGGTTGCGGGGTGATTTCGAACGTCAACGGGGTATCGGGCTTCAAGCGCAAGGCGAGCTTGGGAGAGCCGCGGCGGCGCTCGGGCGTCACCACGATATGATCCCCAGCGGCAACCGCCGATTCGATCCTCGCGGCAAAGGTGGTACGGAACCGTTGCCGCGGCGGAATGTTCTCGAACCCGCCCGGCGGTTCGGGACGTTCGAGCAGAAGGTGCTGGTTGACCAGCGCCTCGGGGGCGTCGACGATTTTGGACGGGACGTGCACCCAGCGATGGTCGACACGCCGGCCCTCGAGCTCACCCGACAGGGACCGCCCCGATCCGGCGTCGACGCAAACGAGCAGGATGTGTGTTCCGAGAAACTGCTCGTTGAAGTAGTCGGTCGCCCGACGGAACTCGCTTTCGGGAGCGAACCCGTCGATCCAACTGTCCTGAACAACGACCCGCCGAACGCCATACGGCGCCGCAACCACGATTGCCAGTGCGAGCACCGTCACCACGAACCGATGTCGCACGCAGAACCCCCCGAGGCGAGCAAAGAAGGGGAGCCGACGTGATCCAGCCGCCCCGTCTGAGATGGTTCGAGGGGCAGGTCGCCTGAGCTTGAACAAGCACAACATGGCTGGGATCACCGTCAGCGACCAGAGCATGCAGAACAGGATGCCGACCGCCGTGAACACGCCGAACGCCTGGACCGGGGCGATGCCCGACAACGCGAATGACATGAATCCGACGGCGGTGGTGACGGAGGTCTTGGTCACCGGGACCCACATCTCTTCCATGGTTTCCGTCACCACGCTGACGCGATCGTTCGCCGGTCGGTCGCGGAGCAGTTCCCGGTAGCGGGCGACGATGTGAATCTCGTCAGCGACCCCGATCGCGGTGAGAATGACGGGTAGAACGGCGATGGTCAGATAGACCGGCACGTCACACCAGCCCATCAGCCCGAACACGAACACCAGGCAGGCCCCGACTTCCATAAGGGGCAGAAGCGTGCCGATCAGACTGCGGAAGCAGATCATAAAGACCATCGCCATCACGATAAGGGCGATGGGCACCAAGCCGATGTGACGGGCGACCATCAGTCGCAACTCGTACATGGACCGGGGCCACGCGAACGCCGACCGGTCAACACTGCGATCCGTGCGATGTCCCAATACCGCCGACGGGACGCCGAGGTCTTCGAGGATATGCGTGCCGAGCAGAGCTTCCGCGACGGGAGCGCCGATCACGTGAATCTCATGGTCGGCGATGGCGTGATCGTCGATGATGTCCCATACCGTCCGATACAGCTCGGTCCGCTCCATGCCCGGCGGGACACCGACCATGATCGAAGTGGCCGATTCGTCGGAGGAGACGAGCGTCCCGGTGTAAAGTTCGATGGCCCGCAGGTCGTCCCGTAGTTGGTCCAGGTCCTGCTGCGTTTTGGGCATGATCTCGAGGAACGTGCGAAAGATGAGCGTTCCTTTTCTCACGCGATCGCCACGCTCGGTGGAAAGGCTGAAGACGGTCCACGGATGGATGCGTTCGATATCGAGGAACGCCTCGGTCAGGTCGACGACGAGTTCGAGGGTGCCAATGTTGAAGATGCCGTTGGGGTGCTGCGGACGGATCAAGACGACGATTGGGTCTTCCACGCCGAACTCATCACGGATGTCCTGGTCGTACCTGATTTCGGGGGCGTCGTGGGGGACCAGAGCGTGTCCGTCCGTACGAATCTCCAGGCGGAGCAGACCGGGCGCGACACCGGCCGTCGCGACCAGTGCCAGCGCGACGACCAGTTTCGGGTATCGAATGGAGAAACGGTGTAGTCCCGGCAAACGACG
>JASFUW010000396.1:0-5194 GCA_050050135.1 Phycisphaerae bacterium | reverse complement strand
CCGTGCCCCGTCACAAGGCGCTTCTGGTTCTTCATTTCGAGGACGTGCTGGACGCGCTCGCGGCGACGCCGGCGGTCCTCCAGCATCAGCCGTCAGCCGTCGAGCTGGTCGACCGGTTGATCATCGAGGCCGGTCGCGAGTTTCCCCATTTGCGCGGGCGGTGCGATTTTCTCCAGGGCGATCCTACGGCACTCCTCGTTGTAGAGTTCCAGGGTGAGAGCGGACTGGAGGTCTCGTCGCGACTGGACGCGCTTCAAGCTGATGCGACAGCCGTCGGTGCTTCCTACGCTGGAACGAAGCTCTTCGTCGGCGAGAGTCAGGCGAGCGTTTGGGAGATGCGCAAGGCGGGGTTGGGTTTGCTCATGTCCAAGCCCGGTGACGCCCAACCACTCGCCTTCGTCGAGGACACGGCCGTCGACCCCGCGCGACTGCGCGATTTCATCGAACGATTCCTCGCGTTGCTGAACCGCGAAAAGGTCGATGCCGGTCACTACGCCCACGCGAGTGCGGGGTGCATTCATGTGCGTCCGGTGCTGAACCTCAAAGACGGCGGCGACGTCGAGCGGATGCGGCGCATCGCCGACGCGGTAAGCGACCTTGCGGTGGAGTTCGGCGGAACCATGACGGGTGAGCACGGCGACGGAATCGTCCGATCGTGCTGGCTCGAGAAGATGTACGGGCCGAAGATCATCTCCGCGTTTCGGGAAGTCAAACAGCTCTTCGACCCCGATAACCTTCTCAACCCGCACAAGATCGTCGACCCCTGGCCGATGACTGAACGATTGCGCTATGGCCCCGGGTTCGCGTCGCGGTCTCCGAAAACGTATCTCGATTTCTCGTCTCACGACGGGATGGCCGGGCTCGCGGGGATGTGCAGCGGCGTGGGTCAATGCCGACAACGTCTTACCGCAACCATGTGCCCGTCCTACATGGCTACCGGCGATGAGCGCCACACCACCCGGGCCCGGGCGAATGCCCTTCGAGTGGCACTTTCGAATCGCGGTCTGCTGGATGGGTTGGATGACCCGGCGTTGTCGGAAGTGATGGAGCTCTGCATTTCGTGCAAGGCGTGCAAGAGCGAGTGTCCGACCGGGGTGGACATGGCCAAGCTCAAGTACGAGTATCTTTCGCACCGGCACCTGAAGCACGGCGCCAAGGCGCGGGCCCGGTTGGTGGCCGACCTTCCGCATCACCTCAAGACGGCAAGCTACTTCCCGCGGCTCGGGAACCTGGTCACGCAGTCGGGCATCGCGCGGGCCCTGATGGAGCGGTGGTTCGGGCTCGAACGCCGCGTGCCCATGCCGGCGCTCGCCCGCCGCACGTTCAGATCCTGGTTCCGACGACATCGCAAGAACCGCCAGCGTCGTGACGCACCGCGCGGGCGGGTGGTCTATTTCGTCGATACCTGGACGAACTACTTCAGGCCGGAGATCGGGATTGCCGCGGTCTCGCTGCTGGAACGGGCGGGGTTCGACGTGCTCTGCCCGCGCACGCTGTGCTGCGGTCGGCCAGCGATCAGCCAGGGACTCCTCGCCGATGCCAAGCAGTTGGCATCGTTCAACGTCAAGCGTCTGGCGCCGCTTGCCCTTCAGGGCGTACCGATCGTCGGCACCGAGCCGAGCTGCATCCTGACGCTGGTGGACGAGTATCCGCAATTCGTACGCACACACGCCGCCCGGAAAGTGGCCGAGCAAGCCGTGATGATCGAGACCTTCCTGACGCGATTGCTGAAGGACGACCCTAACGCGTTGCTGTTGAAATCGCCGTCGACACCCCTGCTCTATCACGGCCACTGCCATCAGAAGGCTCTGGTCGGATCAGCCGACGCGGCGGAACTGCTGCGACGTGTGTACGGCGACCAGGCCTCGGAGATTGACAGCGGGTGTTGCGGGATGGCCGGGGCGTTCGGGCACGAAGTCGAACACTACGAAGTCTCGCGAGCCATCGGTGAACAACGCCTCTTCCCCGCCGTCCGCGACCGCGGCGACGCCCAGATCGCCGTCTCCGGTTTCAGTTGCCGCGAGCAGATCGACCACCACACCGACGCCACCCCGCGGCATCTGATCGAGTATCTCGCGGACCTGCTCGCGTGAGGGGCCGCCGAGCCGCACGACCCGGTTCGGCAAACGCTACACCTTCGAGATGCGCCACAGCTCATCGAGCGTCGGTTCATGCCCGCACTCCGGACAGCGCGTGGATCGCAAACCGATCAGAAGATAACCGCAACTGAGGCAACGCGGTCCAGTCGGGCCATCGGTCGATGCAAGCGGCGAGATCGGCCAATAAGTGACCGTCAACACCATCCAGATGCCCCATCCGATGATCGGGAAACACACCAACAAGACCGCAAAAGCGCTGTGCCCCGGGTTCCAGTATGCAAACAACAACACCTGCGGAACCCCGACGCACGAAGCCGTGAGAACAACCGTCCGCCAGAACACGTCCCATGACCACGCGACAACCCGCCGCCAGATCGATATCCAGACAGCCACACCGACAATCGCTGCCAGGCCGAACGACTCCGCGACTGGCTGACTCATCCTGGCGACCTCGTCCAGCATCACGAACAGGATCAAAAAGACGCCGAACACGAAAGGTATACTGCCGACTGACGCGATCAGCCGCCGGTCGATGAGCGATACACGCATCCCGTCGGCGGTCGTTCCTTCTTCATCATCGGACATGCTTGGTTTCTCCGACCCCCACCATACCAAAATCACGATCCAGACCGAAAGACCGATGGCAGCCTCGTGCTGCCCGAGGCGCAACACCTCCTCGTTCCACGGCCCGAAGTTCGAAAATGGGCTCCCGAAAATGGTCAGGGCAAGCGGAATTGCACTGACAAGCACTGTTATCCAGCACCGCGCCTCGGTCCACACGACATACCGGCGCCAGATAAGAACCATGCCGAATACCCACAAGGCGGAAAACCACAAGTGGAAACACCGGAGCTCGTCAAACCACCAGATGTTGGTCAGCGCGTCGATATAGGAAGTACCCACCAGCGAGACCGCGGGTACCGTCGGAAGCAGGACGAGGGTGTAACCGAGCCGCAGTGCGGCGGTGTCCGTTGCGACCACGGCACCGGGCTGTTCAGTGGCAACTCGCGCGTTAGACATCGGCGGCGTCCTTCACGCCGATCCAAGCACCCCGACACACCGGGCATCCCTGAGGGGGCGCAAAGACCACGTCTTCGCGCTCCCGGGCCGGTGTCAAGCCGCCACCTAACGCAACGCTGCGTCGCTCCGTTAGAGTGTAGGCACCGATTGGGCCGGAGTGTAGCCGCGCGGTTATAAGAAACGTCAGCACCCCGCTGTGGGTGAGACCGCTGGACGCATCGTGCTCAAATATTTGCACTTTTGCGAATCGGTCGTTGTCCGGGGCGGGAGAATCGCTTAACGTCCCGACTCTCGTTTCGGGTCGAGGGCTGATCGGACCCGCAGGGTGCCGCCAATGATCGAACAACCGAACACCAACAGACTGACCGCGTTGCGAGCGTGTGTTCTGCTCGTGGCCGTCGCGGTGGCCGGGCCGGCGATGACGGTTGCCCTGATGACCGCCGGACTTTCGTTGATCCCCGCTGCGGTTGTCGCCGTGTTGATTTTCACTTGCACCGCCCCGTTTGTCTGGGGCCTGTTGCCTGCGTCGCTTCCTGCGGGTCGCGGCGTGCGCCTCCTGTTCCTGGCGTGGTTGATGCTCTGCGGTTTCGTCGCGCTCCGGATGGGGAAGCATAGCGTGTTCATGTACGACGTGGGCCGAACCGAGTTCGCTTTCGATGCCCCGATCCGCTCGCTCGACGATCCGGAGCTCACCAAGCCGTTCTACGTCAAACACAATTGCTATACTTCGTATATCATCGGTGCCCACTTGGCGTCACAGCGAGTTCGCAACATATACGAGTCAGATCAGTATCGCGATCCGGAAATCGAAACCGACATCCACAACACGATCGGCGACGCCCTGACCATCGACCGATACCAGTACCCGCCCCCGTTTCTTCTACTGCCCCGGCTGATGCTCGCCAGCGGCGATTTCTTCAAGAGCCGAACCTACTGGTATGCGCTGAATGTGGGAATCATCTGCCTCGCAGTCGTTTTGCTGTCGGCCTGGGTCGGCGGTCGGTCGTTCGGGGTCGCCTGGTTCGCCCTGCCGATCGTCCTGATCGCGCCGGTGACCACGAGTTCTCTGCAAATCGGAAACGTGCATTTGCTGATCATCTGCATCTCGATTCTCGCCATGCTCGCCTTCGAGCACCGCCGGTTCGCAGTGGGCGGCGTGCTGTTGGGCTTCGCGGTGATTTCCAAGCTGTTTCCCGGATTGCTTCTGGCGTATCTGGTGGTAACGCGGCGGTGGCGGGCCGTTGCATGGACCTGCGCATTCATGGTGGGCTTGACCGGTGCGACCCTGCTCGTTTTCGGCCTCGAGCCCTTTCGGGCATTCTTCGAGTATCAGGCCCCACGGCTCGCGAGCGGGGAAGCATTCTCCTTTTCGTGGGAGAAGATCAGGCCGCTCGCTGCAAATCTCTCGGTCATGGGCGTAGCCCACAAACTGTCTCGCCTGGATCTGCTTGGCGAGCTCGATCCGATTGCGGTTGCCAAGGTGCTGTCACTCGTATTCACGATCGTCCTGGCGGCGGGGCTGCTCGCGATCGGGATCGGCGATTTCGCGAGGCGGCGCACCGAGAGGGCGCCGTCCGAATCGAACACCGCAACACACCTCGAGGCCCTGGCGTGGTTGGCGATCTTGATTGTGGCCGAGCTCAGGAGTCCGTTTCTCCCTTGGGGTTACGCGAACCTGCCGATCCTGTGGCTGCTGACGTTGCTCTTGGCTCAACGATGGTGGCGACCGGCGAAACACGTGGTCCTGCTTGCATTGATCGTCGGGTTCGCCGTAAACATCCCGCTGTTCTTCGGCCCGCCAACCGTCACGTTCGATCTGTGGTACACGGTGGCGGCGTTTCTGGTCATTTTGACGATCTGCATGAGTATCATGGGCGTGCGTGCGCTTCGCCGAACCGGATCGCCGGGAGGTGGAGCGAGTCGACCGATCCTCGCGAGTTCCTAGTGCTACGTAAGGCGTGTAGCAAGTGGCCGCAGTGTCAGTAAGGAGGCACCCGCCGTCGCGGTGTCAGGCATAGACCCATGAGAATTGCCCACCCGGCGGGCAAGATGCCAAGCCCACAGACCGGAGGAGC
>JASFUW010000395.1:0-5198 GCA_050050135.1 Phycisphaerae bacterium | reverse complement strand
TGTGTTCCAGGAGGGGCGGACGGACCCGGAAGGCAACATCGTCATGCACGACGATTTCTTCGGCGATCAGCGATGGTGGGTGCGCTCGGCCGGCATGTACGGAAGGTGGTCCGGCGGCGGCGGCGGACTGAACCGCCAGACCGCGGGCAAGACCAACGCCAGCGCATCCGAGATCGATATGACCACGTTCTACTGGTCGTCGTTCTGCGGAGGGTGCCACGCCGGTGGCGGTGGCATGGAGTTCGATCGTGACGGGATGCGTCTGTGGGACGAAGAGACCGGGCTCTTCGGCTACGAACAGTTGGGGCTCGGACCGGACGACGTCACGCTGGATGGTGATTACGCCTTCGTGGACATTACCGACGGATCGCTGCAGCCGGCGCGTTGGGACATCACGGGCGTGGCCGATCCCGAATGCCTGCACTGCCACCGCGCCAAACGAACCTACGTCGACTTGCAGGACATGCACCGCGAGTGGCGGGCGGCCGTCCTCGGAACCACGACGCGACTGGTCGATGCGTCCGGGTCGCCGGTTCAAGCCTACGCGTCAGCCGGAACCGCGGGGCAGGGGTGGTTCTCGACGCTCGACGTCGAAGCCGATCCGCCCGTCCTCCAGATCGATTACCGCGTCGGGGTCGACGCAGGCGACCTCAGCACCGGTCCTTTGGGCGAGCTGATCCTTGCGGGCGATTTTCTCGCGAGACCGCCGAGGGACGAAGCCTGTTGGGGCTGCCATCTGCCCGGAGGTTTTCAGAACAAGCGTGGGACGGTCTGGTTCGACGAACGAGGCGTACATTTCAAGAAATTCACGAACCGCAACGACGACAAACCGACCAACGACATTCCGGATCACCTGGCCACCGTGTGCAACGAGTGTCATCCGAACGACGTGAACCACAACTTCGCCAAGGGCGACTCGCCCTATGCCCAGTTCAGAAACGAAATCGACTGGGTCGACTTCCGTTCGTGTCGCGAGTGTCATCTCGAGATTATGCCCAACGGTGATCCCAACCCGTTCAAACACCCGGATTCACCAGGCGTTCCGGGCGACGTCGAGGTGCACCGGCACGGTTTCGTCGTGGGTGAAAACGGACCGATGAACCGCGTCTCCTGCCAGGGATGTCACGTGCAACATGCGTTGAAACGGGCGATCATCGTGACGGACCGATCGCTCACCGGTTCGGACATGTTCTACTTCACCGACGAGTTCCTTTCGGCCGACCCGATCGATCCGACCGACCCGGACAAGAGCACCTGGTATCCCGAGTTGCGGATGAAGGTCGACACGGACGGTGTCGAGCGGCTCTTCCCGCAAAAACGCGAGCTGGCCATCTACTGGGCGGACTGGGACAAGATGGACACGCCGGACGATCTGTCCGACGACACGATCCAACCGGTCATCCTCTGGCGCGTGCAGCAGATTACGGGCGGCGCGCCGCTGCCGGGCGTCACCGACGACAACGGCGACGGGAAACTCGAAGTGAATCGGCCGGCCGAGATGCTGATCTACATGAATGCGCTCAAGGGGAACGACCTCTACGGGCAGCCGGTCGCGCGCAACCCCGTGCTGGTCAAGGGACCCGACGTGTGGTTCGAGGACCCGGACGCCGCCGAAGGCGTGGGGCACTTCGCCTATGAGGGCACGGGCATCTACGTCGAGGGATACGAGACCTTCGGGCTCGACCACAACGTGCTGGAGTCCAAGCAGTCTTGGGGGTACGACCCGGTTCAGGATGCGTATGGGTGTCGCGACTGCCACGACCGCACCGACTTCCATTCACCGGTCTTTGACCGGAAGATTCTAATCGACCCCTGGGACGAGACCGGCGAGCCCGTTTACCAGACGATTCGTGCGATGACAGGGTTGAACCCACCGTAATCACCTGGTCGTGAGGGGCGTTGCGGCGCGGCGGGACGGTTGCGGGCCGTGGTGGATGTCGAGGTGTGCCGGCGCGGTGTCAGCGGCTTTGCCGGGTCAGGCCGGTAAATCAACAAGCTCTTCGGTCGGGATCGGCTTCGCTTCGGGGCGGACTTCCTCTCGTCGTGCGCTGCGAACGATGGCGCCCGCAACGATCAACTCGAATCTGGACATGTGCTCCTCCCAACAGTGGATGACCGGGACGAATCTCCGCGCGTTTCTTCCGATCCGGCCTCGCTCGGTCGGGTCGGACAGAAGACGGACTACGCGGTCGGCGAAGGTCTTGGAGCCGTCGGTGATCAGGAACTCGTGCCCGTTGCGGGCATCGATCCCCTCGGCGGCCAAGGTAGTGAGGACGACCGGCCTGGCGGCGGCCATCGCCTCCAACACCTTGTTTTGAAGTCCACGGGCGGTTCGCATCGGTGCGACGCTGACGTCGAAGCCCATCACCTCAGTCAGTGCATCGTCGACGCGCCCCACGACCTCGACGCCGGGTATGCGCGACAGCTTCCGAACGCGGCGTGACGGCGACCTTCCGACGATGCGAAACGATGCGGTCGGGAATGCGCGGCGTATTCGAGCCCAGCAATTCGAGACGAACCAGCAGACCGCCTCGACGTTCGGGCGGTAATCCATGACGCCGACAAACCCGACCACGGGGGCGTCTGTTCTCTCTTCGGGCTTTGTGGACACACGGTCGCCGCTGGGGTGATCGTCGAGTTCGGGAAGCGACACGCCGTTTCCGACGATGTGCAGCCTGCCGCGTTTCTCGACGTCTGAAAGCGGCTCGGCTTCAGCGTGCGTAATCAGCAGCGTCGCGTCGAAGGCACGGATGTAGTTGCGCTCGGCGGTTTTCAGTCGGGTTCCCTCGGTCGCATAGAGCCAGCGCGCCGGACCTCGGGACGCCGTCGCGAAGTCCAGCCATTTCTGCGAATCGAGATCACAAAGATCGAGAATGCGGCGCATGGCGCGAACTTCGAGCGCGTAGGGGGCCATGCTGGAGGAGAACGCGACCACGGCGTCGTACGCGACGGTGCTCGACCAGCGGCTCAGCGTCGCGTGCATTCGCGGATGCGCATAAAACGCTTCGGTGATCGTTCGCCCGGACAGTAGCCCGGTCAATCCGCGCAGCTTGGCCCACGTGCGCGAAAGGCGGACCGCTGCCACGTCGTGGCACAGGGCACTGAGCGGCTTGACGTGACGTTCGTCGGACGGGTCGTCGACAAAACAGGCGCACCACACGCGATGCCGCCGCGCGAGGTGCTCCAGTTCGCGGTACGAACGCAGCTTGTCGCCCTTGTCGGGCGGATACGGAATTCGATGGGCGAGATACAGGATGTTCATGCGCGTCTACCCCGGTATGTGCTTGGCGATGTACGCGCCCGCCGTGCGGGTAACCCACAGGGGAAGGACAGGCCAAATCCGACGGACAAATCGAAACCTGGGGCTGTCCGGTGAGAAGTTCGGGCTTTCGCAGCCGGGGCGCGTATACATCTGGTAACCGAGCGGTCGAGGCTCGAACCCGTTGAAACGCTTGAAGTTGAAGCTCCCGGTGTTCTCGCGACGAGACCGGCCGAAATCGAAGACGCGGTATCCGCTCGCCGCCCCGCGCTCCATGACCGTTAGATAAATGAAATTGGCTGCGCTGCACGAGCGGGCGTCGTTCGTCGTGCCAATGAAGTACGGCAAGACCGTGTCACGAAACAGGAAGGTGACGAGCCCGGCCACGTTTCGCCCCTCCCGCTTGACGAGTGACACCCAGTGGCGGTTCGGCATGTTGTGGACCAGCCGATCGAAAAAGGTGTAGGGGTAGGTCAGCGAGCCGAGGCGTCTCATACTGAGCGAGTAGAGGCGCCAGACGTCTTTGAGGTGTTGATCGCCGACCGATACGGACAGTCGAAACTTTTCGCGTGCGTTTCGGGCAGCCGCTCTCGCCTTGCGCGGCAACCAGGCGAGGACGTCGTTCGGGTCCTCGGGGAGCGTACGGCGAAATCCGACGTATCGATCAACGACGGGCAGTCCGGGGATCACCGGGCACTCGCTCCGCAGGTCGATCGCGTCGCATTTCCGTTCGACCGAGATCGACTCGGCGTGTTCGAACAGGGCGGCAGCGGCGTCCGCATCGTCTGCGAGGATTCCGCCGCCGACGCCGTAGGGGACACTGACCAGCATCCGGCCCGCCACGCGGCTGGCGACCCGGAACAGGGGCAACACGCCAACCATGCGTTTCTTTCGAAGGGCCACGAGATAGACGTCCTCGTGCCGGAAGACGTCACCGACGGCGTCGCGCCACGCCAGTGTATGAAAGAGCGTTCCGTCGGCGTGCCTGTTGACGTACGTCTCCCACCCCGGCTCCAGTTGCGGGGTGAGTGTCTGAACGTGGCACTTCACCGGCGGCGTCTCGGTGAGGCGAGCGCGTTGCGTGCTGCGGTTCTCGGCCTGTGTGATCGTGCTACTCACTGAGCGCCGCCTCCGCCGTCGCAGACTTCACCGGTCGGGCGTGCGACCGCACATACCTGAACTTCCCCGAGCCCGTGACGGCGATTTCGTCGAGCAGGCGAACGCGCAGACCGACCTCGCCACCGACGACGGGGCGAATCCTCTTCGCGACCGCCTCCCTGGTAATTTCGGCGTCGGAGGGCTCGGCGACTACGTCCACGGTGACGTCGTAGTCCTCGTCCTGGGTGACACGGAACTGACGCACCCCGGTCATGGACCGCAGCGGATAGATGACGGACAGGGCGTGTTTGACCTGCCCGTCCGGCAGATACAGAAAGTCCGTGGTTCGCCCGAGAACCACGTCCATCATGGGAAGTCCGCGACCACAGGCGCACCGACCGGCCCGAAGTCGCCCGACGTCTCCCGTCCGGTACCTGATGAACGGCATGGCATAGGCATCGAGATGGGTCACGACGATCTCACCGGTCTCGTCGGCACCGAGCGATCGTCCGCGCTCGTCGACGATTTCCACGATCAGGTTCTCCGCGGTCAGGTGCATTCGACCCTCCGGGCACTCGTGGGCGATGAACCCCGCGTCCCGGCTGCCGTATCCGTCCGCGACGGGAACCTCGAAGTAGTCTGCGATCTCGCGGCGATCATGTGGGGCGCACACTTCGCCGGTCACGAAGACGGCGCGCAGCGCGCGGCGGTCGAGCCTCCGCCGGCTAGATCGAGCGTGTTCGGCAAATCGAACGATGCTGCTGGGGTACCCGAAGAGGCAATGCGGGCGAAAGCGATTCCACACGTCGATGTAGGCGTGCATACGCCGTGGTGACATGGC
>JASFUW010000394.1:0-5241 GCA_050050135.1 Phycisphaerae bacterium | reverse complement strand
AAGGCTGCTCCTCCGTGAACGATAAACTGGCTTTGGACAACCTGTTTATCCCACGAAGGGCAGCCTTTTGCCATCTATCTGGTGAGAAGTGCGGGCTAGTCCCGTGAGTGCGAGCCCGACTCCTGGTCATTGCCCATTCGTCGCTCGATGACGAATGTGAGGAGCCGACCGTGATGAGAGGTCTGCTCTGTTGGTTTCGCTCAGGAAACACTACCTGCCTCGAACTCGGCGCCCTCGGTTCTGAACCATCTGCAATGCCTGCCCTCCGACGAGCGGGATTGCACCGAACGACGCGATCAGCGCCCACCCGGCTCCACCGGGTGGCCGAGTTTCAAGCAACGGTGCCAGACCCGGCGCGTGAATAGCCGCGACTAGGAGTACAACGCACAACGTGAACGAGAACCAGACCCATGGATTACTCAGGATTTCGTTGCGCCACGGCGAAGAATGCCGGCTGCGCAGGTTAAACACGAACCCCAGCTTGGCAAAGCCGAGCGTCAGGAATGATACCGTAACAGCCCGGGGTCGGTCCATATGCTGCCACGATAACGCCAGGCCCAACGAGGCGAGGACGCAAACTGCAATCGTCAGCCCCCATCCTGCGATGGCCCACCAATGGGCGTTTGTCAATACCGCCTCCTTCGGGTCTCGCGGAGGTTGGTCCATAACCCCGGTCTGTTCCTTGTTCACCGACAGCGCAAGCGCCGGCCATGCATCCGTGAGGACGTTCAGGTACAGAATCTGCAAAGGACGTAGGGGAAGCGGGGCACCGCAAAGCGTCGCCAGTGCCACAGCAATGACCTCCGCGACGTTCGTGCACAGCATGAATATGACCGATTTTCGGATGTTGCCAAAGATGACCCGACCCTGGCGGATCGCAGCCTCGATGCTGCTGAGCGCATCGTCCTCCAGCACCATCTCGGCGACTTCACGCGCGGCATCGGTGCCGCGTTTCCCCATCGCGATGCCGATGTCGGCCTTCTTGAGCGCCGGCGCATCGTTCACCCCGTCACCGGTCATGGCGACGGTATCGCCATTCTCCTGGAACAACTGTACGAGACGCAGTTTTTGCTCAGGGCTGACTCGGGCGAAGATCTGCGCGTCCAGGACGCGGGCGCGATCGTCCGACGATAACTCGTCCGGTGCCCTCAATTCACGGCCATGCACAATCGTAGGGGTGCGATCATCATCCACTAAGCCCACTTGTCGCGCGATCGCGGCAGCGGTCTTCGGCTGGTCTCCGGTGACCATGACCACTCTGACGCCGGAACGTTGGCAAGCCGTGATGGACTCCCGCACGCCCTTGCGGGGTGGGTCCCACAAGGCAACGAGTCCGAGGAAACGTAGCCCATGATACGGCTCCTCGTCTTCGAGACCGGCTGTCTTCTCTGCCATAGCAAGGACGCGTAGCCCGTCACCCGCGAGTGCCTCGCTGCGGTCCAGCCATGCCCGCCGATCCTCAGCATTCATCCGGTCCGACTCGTCGGTGTCTGAGGCGAGATGGTCTGACGCCTCCAGCACCGCCTGCGGCGCTCCTTTAACCGCCACCCGGAACCGGGCGTCGGCTCTGTGCACGGTTGCCATCATCATCGAATCGGTGCTGAAGGCGATCTCTTTCACCTCGGGTTGCGCGGCCAGCAACTCCTCCTTATGCACGCCGAGTGAGTCTCCGGCCTGCAACAGGGCAATCTCCGTCGGATCACCGTGCGCCTCACCGCGGCCGTCTCTCTCGGTCGGGTCGAGGCTGGCGTTATTGCACAATACACCGACCTCGAGCACGCGCCGGAGCAGTGTCCCAGCATCACCGGGCTTGGGCGCCGGCGTTCCGGACTGCAGGTCCCGGCGGTCGCCCTGACCGTTCAAGTCGTGATCGCCCGCGGCAGTGACCACGCGCCGGACGGTCATACGATTCTCAGTAAGTGTGCCCGTCTTATCCGTAAGGATGACTCGCGTAGCGCCAAGCGTCTCGACGGCAGCAAGTCGGTTCACCAGGGCGTGACGCTTCGACATGAGCCACATGCCACGTGCCAGGGCGAGGGTAGCCACGATAGGTAGGCCTTCGGGGATGGCAGCAACGCCCAAGGCGATCGCTGTCTCGATCATCGGTAGCATGGGTCGTCCCGCAGCCAGTCCGACTGCGGCGATCAGGGCGGTAACGGCGAGGATGGCCCACGCAAGGCGCCAGCCAAGCTGGTCCAGCCGTTTTTCCAGCGGCGTTGTCTCATTCTGAGCCTGCCCTGCGAGTTCGGCGATGTTCCCAAGCTCGGTGCGCATACCCGTCGCCACCACAACGCCCTGGCCTGATCCGTTGGTGATCGTTGTGCCCTTGAAGAGCATGCTGCTGCGTTCGGCGAGGGATCGGCCCGCGTCTACTGCATCAGCATGTTTGTGGACGGTGGTCGACTCGCCGGTCAATGTTGATTCGTCAGCAAGAAGTCCGTTGGCCTCGATCAGACGGATATCCGCGGGCACGGAGTCGCCGCCCTCGAGGATCACGATATCCCCGGGAACCAGTGCCGAGACAGGGAGATGTCGTTCGCGCCCCTCACGGCGGGACCTGGCGCGGCGCTTCCCGATTCTCCGCAAGGCTTCAAGCGATCGCACCGCTCGCCATTCGCTGACAAAGCCAAGACACCCGTTGATCACGATCACCGCAACAATCGCGATGCCCTCTGCCCATCGACCGAAGGAAAACGCGAGGAGCCCGGCGACTGCGAGAATGAGGACAACGATACTCTTGAATTGATCCAGCAAAATCGTCGCGATGCTACGACGCTTCGCCTCGTGCAGGCGATTCGGACCATGCTCACGTCGTCGAGACTTCGCCTCGACGGCGGTGAGGCCCTGCTCAGGCTGGACACCGAACGAACCGAGCACGTCGTCGACGTCCCGTGCATGAAATGGCTGGCGTTGCTTCGACATCGTCCTATACGCACCGGACGGGGGTGTCCTACGCCGCTGCCTGTGTGATGTAATGGACGCCGATCGCGACGATCAGGAACAGCAACATGATCCAGACGAAGGCGCTGAGCGCAACCGCGATGCTCTCGGCCTCTATTTTGTCCTCCGTTTCCTCAACGCTCTTCGGCAGCCTCATAGGCGGGGGCGGCGCCGACGCAGCCAAGAGAAGCGCGACGACTAAGCCCACGATGACGAACGGAAGCCAGTATACCCCCCAAAGCGTGGGCCCCACCGGGCGGATCCAGACCCCACCGGCCCACGACGCAAACAGCACAATGAGGAAGAACCACACCACGCCGCCAAAGGGACCGACTCGTCGAAATCCGCGAAAGAAGACGAGGAAGATCAGGAACGCGACGATCAGCGCGAACAGGAAATCCGTGACAAGCATGGTTATGCCTCCTGGCTGTTGTGGTTACGATGAAGTTCCGATCGGTGCGGCCGGCGCGAAACGGGCCGAGCGCGTCGCGGCAACGTGGATCACTCGCCATGAATCCAATCACGGGCTGCATCCGCCTCCTCGGCATCAAAGTAACGGATCTGGGCGGTCGTGAACGGCCGGCAGAAGGTGCTCATCCAATCCTGCCATCTCTTTTCTCCCACGACGGCGACGCGGTCAATATTGTTGAAGTGCTTCACATCAAACTTGACATCTTCCCAAAGTGCACCGGCGGACCAGCCATGGAAGTCCTGCATCTCGAACAGCACACGGATCTTGCCGTGCCGCTGGATAAGCCGTTCCACCTCGGGAACAAATTGCTCGTAGTCTTCTTTGACCAGCTTGTCGCGTACGCTGACCAGTATGATCCGACCTCCGTCTTGTTCGGCTAATTCGACTGACACGGTGTATCCCTCACATGAGTTCACAAAACGCACGGAGCATGGGGTGGCGGCAGATCAATGATCCGCCACCACCACCCCACACCGACAGGAGGCTCGACGCCCAGGACGCATCAGGACGCAGGGCCGTATGTGAATGCGAGCTTGTCCACGACATCCTTTGCGCCCGCTTCAAACGCGTTCTCAACTGCCGACCGCCGCTCCGACCATGTGGTGACCTCGCCCGTTAACGTCACGACTCCGCCCTCCACGGATACCTTGACGTCATCGCTGTCAACGAACGGCGTCCAGTACAGCTCGCTCTCGACGTCCTGCTTGATTTCCCAGTCGGGCTTCCATCTCCAAACGTGGTCGAACGTGATGGTGTTCTCGATGTCCACAACACCGTTGATGCCCTCGGCGACGAACTCCGCACGGTCCCTCTCAAATGAGTTGTTCACATGACCTGAAAGATACACGCGGCCGGTGTAGGCCGAGACGTCCACATCCCATCGTTTCAGGTACGGGTCCTGCTGGAACGCGTCTCGTATCTTCCGCTCGAGTTCGTGGTTTGCGAGCACGGTCTCGGGACGCACGCGGAGGTGGTTCTCGACTCGCCAGACACCGAGCGTGTTCTCGGCATCCTGCTGGGCCGCTTGCTTAGCCCGCAAGTTGTCCACCGTTCCGGTTAAGGTGACGGTACCTCCCTTCACTTCGACCTTCGGCCCGAAAGACAGGACGCGGGGATCGTAAAGGAAAGCGGCGTCGACCGCAGCCTTGATCTTCTCGTCAGTGCGCGAGATGTAGTCGGTTTTGCGCCGCATCTCGTCACGGGCCCACCACTTGATCTCGAGACCTGTATCGTCAACGTCACCCACCCCGGCGACCGAGGAGTCGATGCGGGCGCGCCTCTTTTCTGCCAGGCTGCCGACGGCGCCGTCCAGTTTAACGTTACCGTTGTTCACCTCAACTTTGATCATGGCGTCGTCGACGCGCACATCGTTGGCGAGCCGGGCCCGAATCTCGGTCAAGATTTCGTAGTCGGATCGGTCCATCTTGTGGTCGACGGTGATCTTGTTCCTGAGATCTCGGACACCGTCCACGCCCTTGGCGACGGCAGCGGACAGTTGTCTCTCCTGCCACGAATCCACCGTCCCCGTCAACGTGACTACGCCATCGGTAACCGTTACATCAAGCTCATAGGCATCTGCCGCAGGATCACGAAGGAGGGCGTCCTTCACCTTCCTGCGCAGCTCTGAGTCGGGCATGTCCCCGGGCGCTACGTTGACCCGGTTGACGATGGAACGCACTCCAATGATGCATTCGGTGATATCCGTTGCTTTCTCCTTAGCAAGGATATTCTCGACTGTACCGGTCAGCGTGACCACGCCACCTTGCGTCTTCACGTCGATCAGGTGAGCGGAGACCCCGTCATCGCCCCACATCTCGCGCTCGATCGCC
>JASFUW010000393.1:0-5259 GCA_050050135.1 Phycisphaerae bacterium | reverse complement strand
GGCTCCGGTGTTTGGGCCCGATAACGAATCGGGCGTCGTTGACTCGAACGCAAAGGAACCCGAGAACGGCGTCCCGACGGAGACCTGTCCACCCAGCACGTCGTTGACATCGTGGACCGAAGTAATGCGCCCACCGAACTCCCAGGTGATCAGTGCCGCATTTGCGACACCAGGAAGGAGAAACAGCATACCGGCTTGTAAAAATCGGGGAAAGGATGAGCAAGATGACATGAGGCTCTCCGCGCGTGTCACGAGTTTGTCAATTTCTTGACGCAAACAGAAGACGATACCACGACGCGCCCCTCCCGGGTGAAAGTGTTCGAGAACTGTGGCAGTGGGTCCGAACTCGCGCCCTGGGCCGACAACAGATTCCGAATCGACGAGCAGGAATCCGCGCCGCCCGGGACGCGTCGGTCATTCGCAGGAGATGCCCCTTGCAACGGGAACCCGGATGGTCCCGCGTCCACAGACAAGCACGGCGAAAGGCACCAGCAGATCTCCAGTGCGGTGCAAGTAGCGTCGGTCACCCTGCTCGTAGTGACCGACTTGTAACAAGCTAATTATTGGCACACAAACAATGCCCTTGCAAGGACAAAATAAAGAAAAACTGACCTTCTGTGGCGAGCGAGGCTTGGGCTCGTAGCAGGCGACCCTTCATATGGTGTGCCAGGGGCCCGTGGAGCCCCTACCTTGTTGCTCCCCGCATCCCCCGTTTGTGCCACCGCGGACCACCCCAGACCCGACGAAAACGCGAAACCTGCCTGCCGATGACCGGGTGACGACACCTCGTCGCTTCGCCGGAGCGACCTCTCCAACCGCGGCGATCCAAACTCAGGTGCCTCGCTCGACCCGAGGTGGTGCAACTGACACAACCATCCCCGATCAGGATGCGTTCTCCTGAATGCTCACCTACGGGCGCTGCCCGACGTCCGTCCGGGGTCGACCTCCGCCCGCGCGGTTGAACCGCCGGACTTCAAGAATGCGAAGTTACCGAACTGTTCCGGAGACGTACGAGTCTCCTGCCGAACGATCGAAATCGGCCGGCCGGCGCGGATTTTCTTCTTCGCGTGTCCGACTCCGCCGCCCTATAATGAACGCATCGCCCGCGGCTACGCGGGTCCCACATGTTCCATGGAGACAGCGTCATGCTCCGAGGACTCATTTCTCTGCTCGTTCCGGCTTTGATGGTGTGGGCCGCCGCGACACAGACAATGGGTGCTGCCCGGCCGGCCGATGAGCAGACGGACACCTCCAAACGGCCCACCAACGAACACGGATCAATTCGCGACGCGATCGAGGTGTCTGATGCCCAGGTCGCGGCATCGGGGAAGCTGTTCCCCATTCCGCACGACGCCGTAATCGCGCGATACGAGGCCGGTGTCGGTGTCGTCGGTGAGGTGGCCTTCAAAGATGCAGGCGTCGAGAGCGACACGTGCCGATTCGACCCCCGGTCCGTCTACTGTAACACGCTGCTTCGATTCATCTGGCAACCGCCGCTGACTGACCCGAGCATGCCGGTTGCCGACGACGTGACCATCGCGGGTGCCGCGGGATGCGAACTCGATCGGTACCGCGTGTTGGTCACCGGGAACGCGGATGGGGAAGGGGCCGGCGGGTTCGCGGTGACGGCGGTGCTGCACCCCACGTGTCCCGGTGCGGGCGGGTCGGAACCCATTCCGGGCACCGAATGTCATGTCGAATTTCCCGACAACGGGCTCAAGCTGGTGACGTGTCCGATCGACCCAGGCGTCGTGCTGCCGCAGACCTTTTACCTTTCGATCAGCTTCAGTCGACTGCACTGCGGGATCGCGGCGGGCGCACCTGCACTAAAGGGTTCTTCGGCTGACACGCTGGACTTCCCGGGATTCGCCTGCCGCGCCCCGTTTAACGGATACGAACCATCCGATGAGTTCGATTCCTACGGAAGACACGCGAGCTTCTATGCAGAGTTCTATGTTCAAGAAGAGTGCCCGCCCGCGTTTCCAGGGTACAAGGGCAGCAGACACAGCGGTCTTAGCTATACCGAGGGCGCCGGGCTTCGGTTTGCGGATGACATAGCCTTGACGGTACCGGATTGCAGCATGACCGCGGTCGAAGTGGCGGTCAGGGGAAATGGTGTTACGAGGATCGATCTTCGCACGACCCTTGACGATGCGGACCCGGTCAACGGGGGCGTCATCCCGGACAGTTCGTTCTTCATCATTGGCGAACCGACCCCCAAAGTGGCGCGCCAGGAGTTCAACCCGCCGATTCCGCTGTCGAGCCCGCAATTGTGGGTGGGTTTTCAGACCACCTCCGCGTTCACCGGACCGATCATCACGGACCAGCAACCCGCGCTGGGCGGCAATGCGGATTCGATCGCTGTGCATGACGGGGCTCAGTGGCGGACAAGCGACTTAGGACCTAACGACAGTCGCTACGCCGCAACCGACGTGATCATCTACTGTGACGGCGTCCCGCCGGTGGGTGCGTGTTGCGACATGATCTTCACCGAGAACGGAACCTGTATTGGCGGACCCGAGCAGGGGAAGCCTTGTCCGACTCTGGAAGCCCTGGATTGCCCGGAGGGCACGTGCGTCGGCGACTCCGTCTGTCGTGACGACCTTCCGAAAATGAACTGCCCGTTCTCGCGCTGGGTCGAAGGAGAAAGCTGCGAGAACGAGCCGTTCGATCCGCCCTGTGGAGCTTCCGCCTGCTGTACCTACGCCAACGAGTGTCTCGACGTCACCGAGCGAGAATGCTACGAGCAGTTTCCCATGGATCGCCCGAATCTGCGTGAATTCCAGACCGGCCAATTCTGTGGCGACACGGATCAGGAGTGTGAATGGGTTCCATGCCGCGCACGTGATGCGGACTGTCGGTTTCCGCACGAAGAGCCCGGGTGCGACGCTCAGCAGTGCTGTGAAGATTCCTGCGATCTCGATCTTTTCTGCTGCACCGTCGCTTGGGACGAAGTGTGCGTGCGGCATGCGTATTACGTTTGCTACGAATCGCCCCCGAACAACGAGTGCCGGCCTCACGGTATCGAGGGTGCGATGCGGCTCGATGTGCCTTCAACCGTCCGGGCGTGGCTGCGTACCGCTTCGTCCGTCCCGTCCGACCCGGGGTATGCGTGTCATGCGCAGGATCCGGGGGATCGAGCTGCGGCAACTGTCTGGTACAAGTTCGTCGCCCCGCCGGCGCCCGTGCCCTGCACCGGGCCTTCGTCGGTGACACTCAGTACTTGTGCAGCGGCAACCTCACCGCTCCAGGATTCGCTGATCCAGGTGTTCGAGCCGGCCAACCCGGACGTCGGGTCATGTGACGACGGAAGTGCCTGTAGCGTGTTATCGCAGGACTGCACGGACAGCTCGGTCTGCACGCTCGACGAGGAGACCGCTTGCGAGAATCTGATTCCCCTCGCCTGCGCGGACGACACCGGCTGCGGCGACACGCGTACGCCGCTCAACGCCGCCCTCACCGTCGAGGACCTCGTCCCCGGACAAACGTACTTTGTCATGGTCGGGGCAAAGGACCCCGAGAATCGCACGGACTATGAACTCCACATCGCGCCGACGGAAACGCCCTGTTCCCCACTGCCCCATGACAATTGCGACGATGCCGTGAAACTGACCGGCGCGCAATTGGTCACGCCATTCGACCTGTCTGGTGGGGGGTCATACACACCCGCGACGCTGGATACCCTGCATCCGCCGGACGTCCTTCCGAACATGCAAAACGACGTCTGGTACGAATGGGTCGCCCCGTGTGACGGCGAGGCAAAGATCGACACCTGCGACCCCGCCCTGCCCTCGGAAGGTCAACCCAACACCACCATGATCCTTTACGACGGATGTGAGTGCCCGGTAGACGACACCGACACAATCGTCGCGAGTGATTGCTGTTCGACGGGTCCTGCACCGTGCTCTTGCGCGACGATCGACGTCGTACGCGGTCGGTGCTACAAGATTCGCCTAGGCGGACACCTTGGCGGTACGCCCGGCGGTGATCTGACCATCCGAGCCGACTGCGGTTGCTCCGGACCGGTTACGTTCCTCGATCCGCCCGACGGCACGATCGACGCTCGCCGACCGCACCCGCCCAACGACGCGACCACACGCCAAGGCATCGCCCAAGTGCTGGTCGAAGGACCCCCTGCCCTGATGAACCTGTCGTGTTGGTCCGTGTGCGAGGCACCCGAAGGGGGCTCCTCAAACAAAGTCGAGAGCATCGTCGACCACGGCGACGGCACCTACCTCGTCCGGTTGGCACGCCCGATCACACCATCAGCCGTCACCGTGGTGACGTACACCGATGACGCGGAGATCGGCTACGCGGGCGAATTCGTGTTCCACCCTGCCAATGTCAACGGTGACGACGAGGCGAACAACGCCGACCTCCAGACCCTGATTGACGTACTGAACGATGCCGAACCTCCTCCGGAGACCCGATTCAAAACCGACTGCAATCACAGCGGAAGGACGACACCCGCAGATATGCTGTGTGTTATTGACCTTTTGAACGGTGGCGGAGCGTTCGCGCCCGGTTTTGACGGAACGCCCCTTCCCACCAACTCGGGAATTTGCCCGTAGCGGTTGCGGTTTGATATAATGATCTTCCACACGAGTCGGCTTCCAAAACCCTCCCGATGCTGGGGGATGTAGCATGAGCAAGCGATTCAAGACTGTCTCGTTCATTACCGTCCTTTTCGTCTACGTGAACGCGCCCGCCGCGGACAACCGGCCTTTCCGTGGTCAGTTTGACGGATACCAGCTCGTCCGCATCACGGTCGACGACGAAGCCGACGTGCAGACCCTTAAGAGGCTGGATCGCACCAGCCGGGAGTTCCAGGTCTGGACCGACCGCGTCGGCATGGGCGGCGTCGACGTTCGCGTGTCACCAAAGCAGAAACAAGTGCTGGACGCCAGCGGGCTGCGCTATACGGTCGAAGTCGAGGACTGGCAGCGGCATCTTGATCGAGTGTTCAAAGGCGCCGGCGACCTGGACTTCTTCGACTCCTACCGCACGCACGAAGAACACGTCGCTTTCGTGCATGACCTGGCCGAGACCTATCCCGACCTCGCCGAGACCGTCTCGATCGGTCGAAGCGTCGAAGGTCGATTCATGTGGGCGATCCGCATCACCGGCCCCGGCACGGACAAACCCGGCCTGATGTACCACGGCGCGCAGCATGGTAACGAAGTGATGGGGGCGGCCGTAGTCGCCTACATGGCCGAGCACCTGTTGACGAACTATGACACGGACCCTGAGGTACAGGCG
>JASFUW010000392.1:0-5260 GCA_050050135.1 Phycisphaerae bacterium | reverse complement strand
CAAGCCGGACCCGTGGTCCGATCCACGACGATGTCACGAGATGTTCCGCCGCCTGTTCGACCGGTTCCGTGAGAGCATTCTGGTTGTTTCATACCGAAGCGACGGCATCCCGTCGATTCCCGAGCTGGCCGGGCTGATGCGCAGCGCCAAGCGACAGGTGCGCGTCATTGAGGGCCCGGCTTACCAGTACGCCCTCTCCACCAACCGCACGACCAAAGAGACGCTGCTGATCGGCACGGATTGAGCGCGTGAACGTGACCTTCGTATCGGGGCGCGCTTGGTGCGCAACGCTCGACTTTATCGAATCCGCCTGCAATGGTGACACGCGCATCGCGGGGTGCGGACTTCTCGGATCACCCGAATCGTCGAGCGCGGCGGTCTGGTGCTCTCGACGACCACCCTCACCGATCCGTCGCGGCGGTAGGTCGTGCTCACGTAGCGGAATCCACGGAGCGTCGTTCGGCGGCGGTCGCCCAGCTTCACCGCCAGATTGCGGACCGCGCGAACCTCGGCGGCACGCCTCGCCATCAGTCGAGCTTGTGCACCCCGCAACCGTGGCGGCGGAACGCCGACGCCCGGAGCGCGGACCGTGGAAACGAGCGGAGGCGGCATGTCGGCGGCCGCCGGTCCGGTAAGCACGATCATCGAAATCAGAAACCCGTTCATAGCCGTCCTCGCCTTTTTGTCACCCCGCGTTGGGACCCGCGCAACGGGCCCAACTAAACCCAAGAAGAAGACAGGCCTTGTATACTCGGGTTAGATTGAATCCTTCGTCTGTGCTCCCGACGCCCGACCGCGCGCTCGAAATCGCACTGGATGAGAGATTGTCTGCGGCGATCTCCCTCTTGCACGACATATCGGACCGGATTCCCGATGTGGACCGCCGACCGACCCGCTACAATGGAACGAACGCTCCGCGAATGGGGCGCCGCTGGAAGCCCACCGAAATGTCAAAACCGCGCGCTAACGCCGAGTCGAACCGCCCGTCACAGATTCCGGTGGTGGATGCGCCAAAAGCGGTGGCCAACGGGTTGCGAGCGAATGTGTCTGTTTCGAGCAGAGTGCAGCATCCGGTCCGGAACGAGAAAGAGGCCACGGCTCGTTCAGACCATGCCTGGCTCGAGCAGGTCATCAAGGCGGACGGCCCGGGGATTCTGCGGATGTTGTGGCGACTGCTCGGTCGCGAGCAGGATGTCTTGGATGCCTATCAGGATTGTTTCTGCAAGCTGACGGCCTGTCGCGATCGGTCCGATCTGGCGAACGTCCGGGCCTATGCATATCGGACGGCGACGAACATTGCCATCGAGCTGATTCGAACGCGCAAGCGGCAATCAGCCCATCGTGAGGCACTTGCGACCAAGCAGGGCCAGACCGACCGGGACCCGGAGGTAGCGCGCGATCGCGCAACGGCGGTCAAGCTTCGTGAGGCGATTGGTGAGCTGCCGACGCATTTGCGGAACGTCGTAGTGCTTCGGGACCTGAGCCGGATGTCGTACAGCGACGTCGGCAGGACGTTGGGCATCGAGCCCGCGACCGCGCGTGTGTATCGCCGTCACGCGGTGGTCAAGCTGACGGAGCTGTTGGGCGTAGAGAACCCGAAATGAACGCGGAGGAGAGACGACAAGCCGACGCGGGTGAACAAGGTGCCTGTCCCAAGCGCCTCTGGGTGATGCTGACGCTCTCGGATGACGAAGCGGTGGAACAGGACGGATCGCTTCCGCAGGGTCTGAAGTTCCACTTGTCCCGTTGTCCGTCGTGCCGCGCGGTCGCGGACCGGTTGAACGCCGTCACGGAATCGCTGGGCGAAATCGCCGAGCAAGAGCCGACGCCCGATTTGCAGCAGCGGGCAGATGCCCGGGCAACGACAGCGCTCGCGGAGGGTGCCACGCCCACCGGGCGGGTGACGATCGCTGATGAACCCGAACGGCTTCGTGCCCTCGCGGGCACCGGCCGCCGGTTCCTTTGGGTCCGTTACGCCGCGTACGTCGCTGCGGCCGCTGCCGTTTTCGGGATCGGACTCTATTATCTGTCAACCTTCGCGGGTCGCGACGGCCGACGGCTGGCCGAGCACCCGAAAACCCAGAGCGAACCCGAGACGGTCGTCCGCAAGCCCCGCGAAGTCGTCAAGCCGGGATTGTCGTCAGATCAAGGCGGTGAGAGGCCGGGCGGACCGACCGAAGTGGCGCCGGACTACGGCGACGCTCGTCTGGCCGACACCGGCCGCGGACTGGGGGCAACGAAGGACGCGATCGTGCGCCGGCCCCCACGGAAGCGCGCAGCGTGCCGCCATCATTCCCACGTGGACGCCGCCAACTGCGACGACCCGAGCTGCATCCATCGTGCGACCGTTCTCCCCGATGCCCGGGGGCGAAACCTGGGCTGGCTCGGGCCGCTGATTGACACGCCCCGCCATACCCTTTCTACTGAGCGAGGTGGACGACGCGAGTAGGGGCCCGGGCAAGGCTCCGGGCCGTGCTCATCAACGGTGGGCGGAGGATCACGTTCACACGGTCGGGCTCGAGAAGGGATGCAAAGCACCAAACGCGGGCTTAAGCAACCGTCGCAGACAGATAGCGCCCATCGTGTTTCCGCACTCAACCGCAACGACAAAGCCTTCCACGTTGTGCTCGCGCAGCAGTTCGATCGACGCGCGATAGAGCAACTTTGCCAACTGGCTGACATGATCCGTTCGATCGGCCGCTCGAGGCAGGGGACGCAGTTCTTGCGTACGCTGCTGAGCCACCGGCGCGCGATGCTCTACTTCATCCAACCATCCACGCGCACTTTCCTGTCGTTCACCGCGGCGTGCCAGGTGGTGGGGATGCCGCACAACGAAGTGCGCGATCGGTCGACGTCATCGGAGATCAAGGGCGAGTCGGAAGAGGACACGATCCGCGTGCTGAGCCAGTACTTCGACTTGATCATCATGCGCCACCCCCGTGAGGGGTTCGCGGAACTTGTCGGGTGCATGCTCAACGAGATGCCGCGCACCATTCCGGTGATCAACGCCGGCTCGGGTAAGGACCAGCACCCGACGCAGGCGCTTTTGGATATTTATACGCTGTCGCGCTGTTTCGCGTCCGCTGACGCGTCGGAAGCAGCCACGCCCGAGCCGGGGGATCGCGTCGCGGTTCTTGCGGCGCGGTATGCACACGACCTCTTCGCGGGAAAGACCATCACCTTCGTGGGTGACCTGAAGCGTGGTCGGACCGTTCGTTCATTGGCCTACCTGCTGTGCCGTTACCCCGGGGCGAAACAGGTGTTCGTCGCTCCGGACGAGTTGCAGATCGGGGAGGACATTCTCGAATACCTTTCGCAGCACGGCGTCGAATACGAGCTGAGCAACGACGTGCGGGCTCATGTGTCGGACACCGATGCGATTTACATGACGCGCTTGCAGGATGAGTGGGACACGGCGGGGGAGTCGAAGAAGATCGACTACGGTCGGTTCAGCCTGACGTACGAGATGGCCAAGGAGTTCAAGCCGGATCTCGCCATCCTCCACCCGCTGCCGCGCCGCCACGAACTGGACCAGCGCCTCGACGCGTTACCGCAGGCCAAGTACTGGGACCAGGTGCGAAACGGCATGTGGATGCGGGCCGCCGTGATCGCGTCCATCTTTGACGTGGACGTGGCCATCCACGATCACTACCACGCGTACTATTCGTTTTGAACGATTGCGGAGGGTCCAGTCTTCCGAGCGTCGAACTGTGGGACCTGGCGTACGTCGCGAGCACTATCGCGCCCGGTTGGGTCTCCGGAGAGAGGCTCGGGGCGCCGGGAGGGATTCGTTTTGTCTAGGAAGGTCTCGATCCCCAGTGGGTTTGCGGTCGGTGCTGCGATTTTCCTCACCCTCGGTTTTAAGCCCGCCGTCGGTGGTACTGGCTACGCGGACTACGACACACTGACCGATGAGCTTCGTGGGCTGGCGGATGCCCATCCGGAGGCGTGCGTACTCTCTGCGTTCGGTACCAGTCGGCAGGGGCGCGAACTCTGGAGCCTTACGCTCGGTCGAGGTGCGGACCGGGCGGATCGACTGGCGATGGTGATCGTCGCGGGTATCGACGGGAACAACCCGGCCACGACCGCGACTGCCGTAGGTGTGGCACGAGCGCTTCTTTCCGCCACGGAGGGCGAGCCGGGCTTCGCCCTTCTCGCGAACCACACCGTCCACGTGCTTCCCCGCGTCAACCCCGACGCGATGGAGTCCTACTTCGCGGACGCTCGCTATGAGCAACGCGTGGCCCTTCGACCCTGGGACGACGATCGTGATGGTGCGGTGGACGAGGACGGACCGGAAGACATCAACGGTGACGGGCTCATCACCATGATGCGCGTTTCACTGCAAGGCCGCGATGTTCGCGAACTGACCGCCACACACCTGCCCGACGCCTCCGAGCCGCGCCTGCTCAAAAAGGCGGACCCGGCGGAGGGTGAAAAGGCGATCTACGCACTGCTCGTTGAAGGCATCGACAGCGACGGCGACGGAGCATACAACGAGGACGGCGCGGGCGGCGTCGACCTGAATCGCAACTTCATGCATGAGTACCAAGAACACGAACCCAGCGTCGGGCCGCACCAGGTGTCCGAGCCCGAGTCCAAAGCGCTCATTGATTTCTTCCTGGAACATCCGCAGATTGCGATCGCCATCTTCTACGCCAGGCATGATAACGTCGTGGAAGTCGCAGGTGGCGACAAATCCCGCGCGGACGCGAAAGGGCGGTCTGTCCGTGAGGGCGGCGAAGGCGGCGGGGGAGGGAGGATGTCTCAGCGTGGGCGCCGTGGCCCTGAGAAGGCTCCGACGGGACTCTACGAGGACGATGTTTCGATTTACAAGGAAATCAGCGAGAGATATCGCGAGATCACGGGTGTCAAGAAGGTGCCGACCGAGCCGGCCGACGGCGCCGCGTTCGCGTGGGCGTATTCCCAGTATGGAATTCCGTCGTTCGCGTGTCGCATATGGACGCGCCCCGAGCCAGAGCCGGAACCGGAGACCGCGAGCGACGGCGAACCCGGTCAAGCCACAAATGAAACTGACGACGCCGAGACACCGGACGAACCCAGACCGCCAAGGCGCGGAGGGGGCAACGCAAGTGGCGGGCGGCAAAAAAGATCAGACGCCGACAACGAGGAGGCCGCGTGGCTGAAATATAGCCACGAGCAGCGCGGCGGGGCGGGTTTTGTTCCGTGGACACCCTTTGCGCACCCGCAACTCGGCGACGTCGAGATCGGCGGGTTTGCACCGTTTTTCAGAATCGTC
>JASFUW010000391.1:0-5264 GCA_050050135.1 Phycisphaerae bacterium | reverse complement strand
GACGGGGCATCTGTCGAGGAGCTTGCGGCCACCTATGATATGTCCACGCAAGCGGTGCATAAGGTCAAGCAGCGCATCCGCAATCGGATGAAGGAGTTGGTGCAACAACAGATTCAGGATGAAGATGAACCGGTTTGACAAGACATCCTCGGGGCCGGCGGATAGGGAAGACGGCTCAGGTGATCTGGACCGATTCGGGTTCGAGTTGCCGGACGAATCCTGGATGGAGCGCATCCGCGCGGCTGAACGGAGGACCGATCTAGGTTCGATGGGGCCGTATGATATCCTGGAGGAAGTCAGCCGGGGTGCGCAAGGCATCGTCTATCGGGCACGGCAAGGGAACACCAACCGCATTATCGCGGTAAAGCGTCTTCTCGGCGGGCGGCTCGCTTCGGCATCGGCGCTGAGCCGATTCAATCGAGAGATAGAAACAGCCGCGTCCCTGGATCATCCCAACATCGTCACCGTCTACGGAACCGACCTGATCAAGGACCAACCGATCCTGGCGATGGAATGGATCGAAGGCCTGCCGTTCGACGAATGGTCCCGCGGTAAATCCCGTGAAGGGGGCAGCGTGGATGCGCGACTGGCGACGTTTGCCCAGGTATGCGACGCCGTGCACTTCGCCCACCAGCGAGGCGTGATCCATCGTGACCTGAAACCGACCAACGTTCTCGTGGACGATCGCGACAAGCCGCACATTCTGGATTTCGGACTGGCGAAAGTCACCATCGAGGACAATTTGGGGGAGACCGACCTCACGTTGGCGCAGGATTTCATCGGGACGCCGCTCTACGCGTCCCCGGAACAGGCACGGTCGGATCACGAGGCGGTTGACGTTCGCACCGATGTGTATGCGCTGGGGGCGATGCTCTACGAGATGTTGACCGGACAGACGCCGCATTCCGGAGCATTGCATACGCTGCTAAGCGCCATTCAGAATGAAGACCCGGCCCCACCGACGCGGTTTAACCGCGGACTGGACAGCGAGCTGGACGCAATCGCGCTAAAGGCCCTGGCCAAGGAGCCAGGCAGGCGCTATCAGTCGGTGGATGCCCTGGCGGGCGACATCCGGAGGTACAGGCAAGGCGACGCGGTGTTGGCCCATCCGCCGACGATGGGCTACCAATTGCGCAAGCTCATCAGGCGGAACCGGCTGCCCTTTGCGTTCGCTTCCACCGTGCTCGTGCTGCTCGTCGTTTTCGGGGTTGTGTCCTCGATTCTGGCCCTTCGCCTGAAGCAGCAGCGCGAGGTCACGGAGCGCCGCTTCGGCGAAGTTCGTGGACTGGCCAGAACCATGATCCACGATCTGTACGACGCCGTGTCGCCGTTAAAGGGAGCGCTGCCGGCGAGTGAGATGATTGTCGATACCGGCCTGCAGTATCTCGACACCCTGGCGCGGGAGGCGGGTGACGACCTATCGCTGCAACTTGAATGTGCGGAGGGCTACTTCCGCATTGCAGAGGTCCAGGGTAGTCCCACCAGTGCCAACCTCGGGCACACGGCCGACGCGCTGGCCAGTTCCCGCAAGGGCATGGAAATCGTCCGACGTGCGCTGGCGCGTCATCCCAAGCATGATGAGGTGCGCCGACACGCTGCCAACGGTTTCCGGATCATGGGCAATCTGCTCGGTGCGACCGGTCAGTTGGCGCAGGCGATCGAACAATACCAGCAGGCTATCACTTATCTCGAAGATGCGGCATCCCGCGACCGGCAGCGCGTCGGCTGGACCACGGAACTGGAACGTATTAGGTCGGACTTGGCCGCCTGCCTGGAACGGGCAGACCGCTATGACGAAGCCGAGTCTGAGATCGAAAAGGTTATTGAGATGGTGCAGGCCCGCATGCGGGCAAGCCCGCAAGACCCCGATCCCAAATTGAAGTTGGGGAATTCTCTGGCCGCGCTGGGGCATATCCGTGTTCAAAAAGGCGATATGGATGGTGCACTGGACCCTCTACAATCGGCCATCGATATCTTGGAGCCGGCGGCCGACGCGTTCCCCCAACGAACCAATCCGTGGCGGAGCCTGGTCGTTGCCCGGACCGCATTGGGCCGGGTTTGGAAGGCGAAGGGCGACGTCAACCGGGCTCGCCAAGCCTTGGAATGGGCGGTTGAGGCCCATCGCCAGATGATCGCGACTGATCCGAGCAACGTTACGGCCCGCCGAGACTTGTCTGCCGTTCATCATTTCCTCGGGAAGCTTTTTGATGAGAACGGTGACATCGAGGCGGCGTTGAACCAATACAAAGAGATGCTTCGAATTCGGAAAACGCTCGCTGACGACGATCCGGGATCGAAGATCGCGAAGCGGGAACTCGCCGTGGCGATGGATATGACTGGTACCGCGTTGCGAAAACTCGGCCGAATGGAGGAAGCCCTCGAACATCATCTTGCGGGCAAGGCCGTTTTTGACGAGCTTGCCGCCCTCGATCCCGACAACGTCCGTAGTCAGCGCAGCGTCGCCGTATCCGCCTACTTTCTGGGGCAACTCTATCGGGACCTCGCGCAGGGGAGCGTCCGCGACCAACACTCACAGGCCGACCATTGGCACGCCGCATTGCGCAGTTTCCAACAGGCCAGGCGGATTATGGAAGGTCTGCGCGATGACGGTTATCTGCTCGAGGACGAAGCCGGTGTGATCGAGATGCTGGCGAACGAGGAAGCCGCTTGTGAAAGTGCTCTGTCGGGTTCGTCCCGATGAGCTGCCCAGGTTTTTAGAGCGCGTACGGTTGCGTGTGTCCATCAACCATTGCCTCGCGCGTGTCCGGCGAGTCTGGACTTCTGTCTCGCGGCCGTGATCCGACTTTGCCGGTGCAATACAGCCTATTGTTGCATCCATATTTATCTGAACCTCCTGAGATCGTTATCGGGACCGCACTCGGGCGTCGGGATGGCGGGTCAGGGATGGGTTCTTCTTGATCTGGTGGACTATCTGTGAGTACGCATTTCGCGGGGCGCTGTTTGGGTCCGATTCCCCCCGCCTCCAATCGTAAATCCTTTACTCACAAGGATTTACGAATCTCGAAAATCGGAGTACCCGATGAGTACCCGATGAAATCTGCATTTGGAGCCTCCCACGCACGGGAAACGGGTTTTCGTTCCCCCCGCCCACTAGACCATTCGGGACTAATGAAGACTGGCAGAGACTGAACCGAGTTGCTCGCATCCGATGGGTTCCGCGGTTATTGAAGGGCCAAATCGGGCCGCTCACGCGATTTCGACTCGGCGACAGCAGACGGGGCCATCCCCCCAGATGATTCCCGCACGGGTACGAAACTGGAATCTCAAGCCCGGTCGCTGTCAACGCCATAACATCACGAAAGTGCCAGCCTTCCGGCACCGCTCGGCCTGTACGCTGACGGGGAACGGGGATGCAAACCTCCGGCCCAAAGCACGTCGGTAGGAGTTTGCCCCGTTCTTAGCCGGTCTTCAGAGGCCACTCGGCGCAGCATCGCCCAGAGACTGAGTCGTGAAACGGCGTAAGCCGTTGCGACATAAGCGGTTACATCGCACTAGCAGCGGTCATGTAAATCGCAGCTTGACGGTTGAGGACATTTGGACCCGTTGCACCTCGACTGGTGGCGGTCATCAACGTCATCAACGGGAACTCAGGGCACTTCGCATTTCGGGCTGCCGAGGCGCTGCAACAAATCTGAGGTGGCGAAGTTCGCTCCCCTATTATCGTGATCGAGTGCTGGCATTCGGCACCAATCGCATGTTTTGGACTACAAAATATTTTCCCTTTTTCTTCTTGACTTCTATACTTTGGAGTCCAAAATATATGCATGGGAGCGAGAACGCCGAAGTCGAAGCAAGCTTGGTCAAATCAGGGCGAGTGCGCCTCCCAGGTAGCTACGGGGCTGGCCAAGCTGGCGCTCGTATTCCGGCATGAAGCATGGCAGGCTACGGGCGAGCACGGTCTGACACCGACGCAGGCTCAGATTCTGTCGGTGATCGCCGGCTCTTCGAAGCCAGCCGGGCTATCGGCCGTCGCAGAACAACTGGCTATCACCGCTGGAACGGCAAGCGCCGCGGTAACAACGCTAGTCGAGAAGGGACTCCTTCAGAAGCGACGCTCGAGCGGCGATGGCCGGGCGATCGCATTAAAGCTTACGGCGAAGGGAAAACGGATCGCTGTTACGGCGGCCGAGTGGCCGGAGACGATCGTTACGGCGGCGACAGCCCTCCCGGATCGCGAGCAGGCTGGACTCGTCCGGGGTCTCGTCGCGCTGATCCGCGAGCTTCAGGAACAAGGCGCGGTCCCCACGTCGCGCATGTGTGTAGGCTGTAAGTACTTCCGGCCGAATGAGTACCCCGGCCGACGGAAGGCTCACCACTGTCAGTACATCGATGGACCGATCGGCGACTCCGACCTGCGCGTGGACTGCGCCGAGATGGAGCCGATTGCTGCGGAACTTGCTCCTCGACTGTGGAGCGTGTTCATCGACGGCCAGCCCCTTGATAAGAATGGCCCCAACGCGAGTGCGTGTTCGGGATCACGCTCGTAATCAGAATGCTGTCAATCAGACACGGTGACCACCATATGTATGACCGAGTCCCTATCGTCACCATGATGATCGTAGCGCTTGTCGGCGCGCCACTTTCCGGATGTGCGGCCACAGAGGCTTCATCAGGCAGGAATTCGTCATCGCAGCTAAGCTCCGGCGTTCGTGACACATCGGGTGCTGCGCGAAACAGCGGCTTTCGAGCAATGACCGAGGCGGAGTTTGCACTGCTCAAGAAGTCGGTGCTGTTCACGGACGACGACGTTCGCTACCTGCACATGTCCCGTGGCGTACTCGAACCGCATGTCGACGAGTTGCTGGATGTTTGGTACGGGTTTGTCGGTTCCAACGAACACCTTGTCTACTATTTTTCTCATGCGACGACAAAGGAGCCGAACAAAGAGTACCTTGACCGCGTCCGTGTTCGGTTTCGCAACTGGGTACTGACCACTGCTGATGCGAACTTCGACCAAACTTGGCTGAATCATCAACTCGAGATTGGCCTACGTCACCATCGCCTGAAGAAAAACCGAACTGACGATGTCGAAGCGGTGAAGCACATTCCCATGCGTTACGTCATCGCGCTGCATTATCCGATTACCACGACGCTGAAGCCGTTCCTTTCGCGGGGTGGAAATAGCGAGCAGGATGTGCAGGGAATGTACGAGGCGTGGCGTAAGGCCGTGCTGATGACGGCAATACTCTGGAGCCAACCGTACGTCGAACCTGGCGACTTCTAGGAAAAATGAGTAAGAGAAA
>JASFUW010000390.1:0-5278 GCA_050050135.1 Phycisphaerae bacterium | reverse complement strand
AATGGTCGGCGAGGGCGGAGGGTGCCGTCACGGCGACGACACAGATCGGCAGTAAGGCACAACTTCCCGTATGCAGCCGCATGAGGTCCTCGTTGGGTAAGAGCCCGTTCTCCCCGGCCCGGCAACCGTAAAGCTCCTGCAAACACTATACCACGCCCGATTGGTCGGCTCCAAGCAGGCGGGTTCCCGGCGATCGTCAGAAATTGTTGGTATGCGGGACGGGGTTGGGAACGGTTCTCAATAGTGCCCTCTCTATCGAAGTGAGTGGCGGCAACCGCATCGCGCTATGGCGGCGTTCCGTCCTCGTACCCGCGGGCTGCGTGATACAAGGCCTTGTCGAAGAACACCGCGGTCCGACGGTTCAGCTCGAGCACGCGATATACCTCGATCGGTCGCTGCCAGACACCCTGGGCGCGGGCGAAGGTCCAGAGGTTTTTGCGCAACAGGCTGAGCGAGCTGATCAGCTCGGTTAAGGCGATGCCCTGAGCCCGACGCTCCTGCCCGACCGCCCGGCAGAACGCCTTCATCTGTTCTTCAGACTGCTCGCCCTTGAGCCACCGACCGAACTGGGTGACCACCGTGAACCCGCGGTCGTACAACTGCTTCGGATCGAGCTTGAGGTATGAAGTGGTTGTCGGGTTGGACCGGACCTCGTCGATCCACATGCGTGTCACGTCCTCGGCATTGTCCCAGACGAAGGCGACCAGCGCGTCGGAGAGCATCTGCCGCCCCTGCTCGGACTGCAAACTCTCGAACGAATCCTGAATCGCCCATTCGTCGCGATGGACTTCCAGGCAACGCTGGAGAGCCTTGTGGTTCGAGCTGAATGCAAGTGGCGGAACGTCGGCGAGCGGGTAATACGCGACGGCCTCCGCGTCGTCGCCCGCCTGAACCTCGCCGCCGGTTCGTTCGAGCTCGAACGTGACGATCAGCAGCTCGCCGTAGAAGTCGCTCTCGTAGGAATCGGCGTCGAGCAACCTGACGACCTCGGCTTCGACGCCGGTTTCCTCCTCGAGCTCACGCTTCGCGGCTTCGCCGATGGTCTCATGCGTCTCCGCGAATCCGATCGGCAGACACCATTCGCCTTTGCTCGGCTGGCGGAGTCGCTTCACGAGCAATACCTCGCGCTTTTCGTTAAGCACGACGCCGGCTGCGACCGGTAGCGGATTTTCGTAGAAGATCGTACCGCACTCGGGGCAAACGGCTCGCGGGCGATCGTCGATGACCTGCGTCGTGACTTCGGCGCGGCACTGCGAGCAGTATTTCGCCTTCGGGTTCATCGCGGTCTCCGGCATTGGAAGATCGCATCGTTCTTCTCGACCGTCAACCCGCCGGTGCGACGCATGACGACCTGGGCGAAGCGGGCGATCGAGTCCGGGAGGTCGTCGCCGGGTTTGGCGTCCGGAACCAGGAACGGGAGCTTGAACCGCAGGAACCTGAGGAGCTCTTCGACGTCGTCCGCCGTGAATTGTAACGAGTTCTCGTAGTCGATGCGGTTGATCTCGCCGAAGTGCGGCCCGAGCAGGTCGCGGCCGTTTTCCGCGGAGAAGCGACGCGTCAGATCGAGCAGCCGGGACGCGGCGTCCTCGAATCCGGCTGCGGGTAGTTGGCCCGCGATGCTCTTTTCGTAATGGGTGATCGCCAGGAATACGCCGTCCGGAGCGAGCACGCGGGCGACTTCAGGGATGATCTCGACGAAAAAGTACAGCGCGTAGCAGCAGACGACCAGGTCGAAGCGATCCGTCGGCCAGGGCAGCCTCGCGTCCAGCTCGCGACAGACGAAACCGCCGCGGTGCCCGGATCGTGTCACCTTACCTCGGAAAGCGGGCTCGTTGGATTTCAACGCGTCGACTCCAACGAAGACCGCGTCCGGCGCGACGCGGTCAGCCAGGACCTCCTCGATAAAGCCGAACCCGCACCCCAGATCGAGCACCCGCTTGATTTTGGAAAGATCGAGGCCTTGAAGCGCGACCTCGCGCACGTCGGTCTTGTTCGTCGACCGGCGGCGAATGATGGCTGAGACGCTTTCGTGGTTGACGGGCGACGCGTAAGGCCAAAGCTGCGATGACGACATAGCACCGTTATTATTGGGTAATCCACTTACTTTTACAAGGGCCGAGCGGGAGAAGCGATTCGGATTGGGGATTGGGGATTTCGGATTGGGGATTGGAAGGATGAAGGATAAACGCGGGATGGCGGACGCGGATTGTCGGACGAGAATCGCCATTTAGTGAACCGCGATCCGGGAAACCACCACTTTCATCATCTGGCCAGGGAGTGAGCGCCATGGGAACTGAGGGTCTATCATATAGGGAGGCCGTGGAGCGGACGGGCGGGTTCGTTCGACTCTCCGCACGGGCGAGGGACGAAGCGCTCCAAGAACTGGTCAACGCCCTGGCCGCCGCCGGGAAGCTGGGGAACGCCGACCCGCGTGACGTATGCCGTTCCGCGGTGGAACGGGAGAACATCGGCACCACCGGCTTTGGCTACGGGCTCGCGCTGCCTCGCGCACGACACCCAGATATCCCGAGGCTGGTCGCACCGATCGGAGTGTCTGAGGCAGGCATCTACTTCCATAGTCGCGACCGCCAGCCGGTTCACGTACTTTTCTTCCTCGCCGTCGCACCTGACACGCACGAGTATCGGAGGGACTTCTTGTCTGTGGACCTAAGTCTATGCAGGTCCATTCGTCCCGGTCCGTTCATCGACAATGTGATCCGAGCGAAAAGCGTAGACCAGTTCATTGCTCTGTTGGGCGAATCCGATGGTGACGAAGACTGTTAGGGGCGGGTGGTCCGCAGGTCGATCAGGGAACGACGGTCACGGTTCCGAATTGTCGCAAGTGCTCGTCGAAGGAAAAGGCCTGTATGGTGCCCAGACGTTCCATGACCACACGGCTGGTGCAGTCGGCGAAGCTCCAGAGCTTGTCCTGGAACCGTTGAAAGAGCTCGACGGCGACGTCGAAGTCCGCCGGCGTGATGCGCTCAATCCGGATGTCGAGGATTTCGATGAGGTCACGGGCGACCTCAATGGAACGGCGACGCTCTCCCCGAAAGCGAAGGAGGGTGAGGAGTTCGTCGATCACGTAATCCGTGGTGAGGAGTGGGTGGTTGTTGGCCTCGTACCATTCGACGGCGGTCGGATGATCCTGGTCGTCGGGCACGTACAACGCAAACCATGCGGACGTGTCGACGAAGACAGCGGGCATGTGTTAGACCTGTGGGCCGGGCTCGCCCGAAGGCCCGTACAGAACCCGGTCGTGGTCGCGCCCGGAGAACTGACCGGGCCCTTCCTTCGGCAACTCGGAAATCCGGCGGACGCTCTCTACAAGTCGTTGCTTTGCCGCCGGGGTCAGTCGCTCGCGATTGCCGTTCTCTCGAGCCTGCAGGGAACGAATGAGTTCCTCGATAAGCTGGAGCTTCTCGGCATCGCTCATCTCGTCGATGGCTCGGGTCAGGTCTTGGCGAAACTGGTCGTGCATACTGAAAGCGTATCACGGAGCGGCCGTCGAAGTCAAAACAAGGGCGCATGTTCGGCTCGGCGTAGTGGTGCGAGGGCGGCGAGACTGGGCTCGACGTTGCAAGGAGGCGACTTGGCCTTCGGCCCGCGACCAAGTCCGCTCCGATCCAGCCACCCATAATCCTGCGCTGCTCCCACCCTCCCCGGGCCCCTCCAGCGACACGTCGGGATCTGCGACCTGCGAGGGAGGAAAGTAAGCGCGACACACCCCGGAGCAGTTTCATGCCGATGATAGTTGGAGGGGGAGGATTATTCGCCTTGCGAAACTGCCGCTGGTGGTAAACGTCCTGGGGCGGTACAATTGCGGGTTTGACGTCCGAAAATCAGGGGCGAAACGATGCCTGACACGCAAGAAACGCTCGACAAGATGGCCAACGAAATCTTCGAGCTGTACCTGGTGATCGCCATCGCCCGGACCCGCCGGCCGACCGGGCCGGACGACCTGTCCGAGACCGAATTCCTCACGCTCGACACCTTGGCCAAGGATCAGCCGCTGACCATCGGCGAGGTGCAGAAACGGGTCGGCGTGGTGCCCGCGCAGATGTCGCGGATCATCCGGGCACTCGAAGAAACAACCGGCCGCGGATACGTCAACTGCCAGATCAACCCCAAGGACCGTCGCCGCATCGACGTGACCTTGACGCCGGAAGGTGAAGCGGCGTGCGAGAAGTACCGCCAGGTTCGGTTGGCCACGATGTATGAGGTGCTGACCGCGCTCGAACCCGAGGACCGACTCCACTTCATGCGAACCATGCGGCAACTGCGCAAAGCGTTCGAACAGCGTCTCTCCGGAGCCAACTAGTGGGTCCGGCGACGCTTGACGGCCCGAACGGCACCAGTCAAAGTTGACGGGACGATTATCCTTGCCCTACGTCCGTAGGACGCGTGCCGGGGCGTGCCGGGAGCTTGGCCCATGTCATATGTTGATCGTTTCAGCGTCTCGTTGGATACCGAGCTGTTGGCTGCGTTCGACAGGCACATCGCCGACCGAGGCTACTCGAACCGCTCGGAAGCCATCCGCGACATGATCCGCGAGCTGCTGGTGAACACCCGGCTTAAGCGCGGCGACCAGCCGACGTTGGGCATTCTGGTGGCGGTTCACGATCCCGCTGATACGGAGGTCGCAAAGCGCTTGCACCGGTCCTTGGCAGCGGCGGACGATGTCTACTGTGGTTCATTTCGCATATCCGCCGGCGCTGACGGTGAAGCGTCAGCCATCGCCCTGCGCGGACCGGCAGAGCAGGTGCAGCGGGTTGCAAACGAGATCCAGGCGTTGCGCGGGTTGAAGCACGTTTCGCTGAGCGCGATCCCCCTGGAGTGCGATCCGAACCCCAACGAGCCGGCCGATCAAGTCTAAGGCTATAACAGCAAGCTTCAACGGATCGCCCTGCAGCATCCGGTTCCCGCAATGGTGTCCGCGGAAGGTCCGGCGTGCGATGAAGGCTGACGGCACCCGGATGCCGCCTACCTGCCCGTTGCTCCGCGAATCTTGAGGATTGACTTGAATACCGCACCACCTATAATCGAGCTTTGATTGCGCCGATACCGGGTGTGTGAGCGCATAGGGTAGCGTATGTACTTTGTGCGCCGTCGTTTCGAAATCGGGCGCCTCGGTTTCGGTGGCGCTGACGGGCGCGGCAAGAGCACCGCGCCGGCGAGGATGAGGGAGTGTAGGAGTGGCGATGATTGCACCGTCACGTGGAGGAGCAACCCGTGCTAACCGGGAACGTTGAGCACGGGTTCGGCAGCCGGCCGAGAT
>JASFUW010000389.1:0-5279 GCA_050050135.1 Phycisphaerae bacterium | reverse complement strand
GTCTCTCAGGATGAAAAACTCCACCTTGTCGTAATCGCGATAGACGTGGCTTTCCGGTTTGGGGACGCACACCAGGTGGTCGGTGTTCGGCGGGGCATCGTCCTTGGGTGACACGATCGTGACATCAAAGTTGCGCAGGATGGTCTCTTTCTTCTGGCCGAACGGGAGGGGGAAGGGCGCCTTTTCGATGTCGAAGAAATCCTTGCGTTCGCCGGGTCGAGCGATTTCTTGTTTGGTGACTTGCCTGAGGCGCTCCAGCACCTGGTAAAGCCATCGGCCGTCAAAGAGGTACCACTCCTGCTTTCCGAGGACGCCGTCGACCGCGCTTTTCTCGAAGTGGATCAGGAAGTTCGGGTTGGGGTCCGCCATCATGAACAGGATTTGCCCCCACTTGGTCCGCTTGGAGAGGTTCAGCCTGTCGTCCTCGACGAACTTGACCTTGCAGCGGATATCTTTGAGGCCGTCGCTTCGGTTCTGCAGGTCGGTGAGGATCTGGTCGACGCGGCTGTCCGGTGCCTCGCGTTTGGTCTCCGTGGCGGCACCCTCGTCTCTTGCCGTCCCCTGCGTCGGCGTTTGGGCGGGGGCGGATCGGCTGAGAACCGCCAACAGAGCGAGCATCCAAAACGTTGGTCGTATCATCCCTGTCGCCTCCTGAGGAGCCTCCGGCCGACCGCTCGAACCGGTCCGCGGTCTCGGCCCCGCATGCCGCTGCTTGCGTCAGGTCATGCTACGCCCCGGCTCGCGCTCCCTCAAGCCAGGACAGTTGCCTTATGGGATGGATAGACTCCGCGTAATGTGCCCGACGATCGGGGCCAAAAGGGCGGTCGGGACTTCGAGCCGTGGGGGTCATCCTGTTGTCGTGACAGGTTTCGACAGGCGAGTTTGGCGCTCCGCGCAAGGTTGATGGACCCCGCGGGACCGGCCGACCGGCGGCGTCGGTGTTCGAGGGACTGGAGCGATAAACCCGCATCGGTTGGCAGGTTGTGAAAATAGGCTATACTGCTCCGGTTTTAGACTGCAAAACGCGTGTGCATTTAGTCGGCGCGGATGTGGCGGCTGAACCGGAGAGAAACCATGGACAACCCGATCGCGGACCGAGTTCGGTCGATCCGACAATCCGACATCCGGCGCTACTCGGCCATCTGTGCGGCCATGAACGGCGTGAACCTGTCCCAGGGCGTCTGCGACCAGCCCGCGCCCGACGCGGTCAAAACCGCGGCCAAGAACGCGATCGACGCGGACCACGCGACGTACACGAACCTGCGGGGGACGATCGAGCTCCGGCAGGCGATCGCCGAGAAGATGCGGGATTTCAACGGGATCGCGTGCGATCCGGAAACTGAGGTCGCGGTCACGGTCGGAAGTGCCGGGTCGTTCGCATGCGCCGTCCTTTCGACACTGAACGCGGGGGATGAGTGCATCGTGTTCTCGCCTTTCTACAGTTACCATGTTAATTTGTTATCTCTGCTGGACATGAACGTCCGATATGTGGACTTGAAGCCGCCTGACTGGTCTTACGATCCCGCCCAGTTGGAATCTGCATTCACCGATCGAACCAAGATGATCCTCGTTTGTACTCCGAGCAACCCGACCGGGAAGATGTTCAGCGAGGCGGAGCTCGAGCACATCGTGGCGTTGGCGAATCGGCACAACGTCTGGATCGTCACCGACGAAATCTATGAATACATCACCTACGGTCGCGAGCACGTCAGCGTAGGGCGATTTCCGGAAGCGCGCGGGCGTACGCTGACCATCAGCGGGGCCTCCAAGACCTACGCGGTAACGGGTTGGCGAATCGGATATACGGTGGGTCCGGCGGAGATCATCGAGCGGATGGCGGTCGTCAACGACCTGTTCTATATCTGTGCCCCCGCTCCGCTCCAGCACGGGATTGAAGCGGGTCTCGGCCTGCCAGACTCGTATTACGAGGAGATGCGGGCGGATTACCGTGCGAAGCGCGATCTGCTGGTGGACACGTTGCGACGCATCGGGTTCACGCCTTTTGTCCCGGACGGGAGTTACTATTTGCTTGCTTCGTTCGAGGCGGGGCGTTGGGACGGGGCGACGGCGGCTGCGGAGGCCATTCTGGACGAGGTCGGGGTGGCGACCGTTCCGGGTCCGGCGTTCTATCGGACCCCGTCGGATGGGGAAACGCAGCTTCGATTCTGCTACGCCAAGCAGATGTCCGATCTGGAGGAGGCGTGCCGGCGGCTCAAGCGCCTTGGGAGGAGCCCGAAACCGACCCGCGGAGCAACCTCGGGCGTACCACAGTAAGACCATTTTGGCTGCGGCTCCGCCTGCGCGCGAGCCTCGATGAGGGCAGCGGACTTCGACTGAGCGTATCACGGGAGTGGCTGGAGAATGAGATATACGACGTTGTGCTGCGTCTTGCTGGGGCCGATGCTCGCGGCGTGTTCACCCGCATCGGCGGACCTGCAAGTCGGTGACATCGCACCGGAGCTGACGATCGATGAGTGGGTTCAGGGCTCGAAGGTGGACCTGGCGAAGGATGTAGCCAGAAAGTTCCACATGATCGAGTTCTGGGCGGTGTGGTGCCCGCCGTGCAAAGCCAGCGTGCCGCTGCTGACCAAGTACCAGCAGAAATACGCCGACGACCTCGTGATCGTAGGCGTGACCGACCCTGACACCGGCAGCAACTCGCCGCGCGAGATCCGAAGGTTCGTCAAGCAGCAGGGCCCGAACATGAGCTACACCGTAGCCATGGACCGAAAGGGAAAAACCAGCGCAGCCTACCTTCCCATGTCCGGCGTGGTGGGCATTCCACACGCGTTCATCATCGGCAAGGACCGCAAGGTGCTGTGGGAGGGAAGTCCGCTCGATCCGGCGCTCGAGTCGATCATTCCGAGGGCCATCGCGGGGGAGTACAGCGTCGAGACCGCCCGGCTCGAGCAGAAGATCGCCAAGATGATGAGCGAGCTGGACTTCATGGCTCAGATGGGCGAGTGGGACAAAGTGTGGGACGGACTGATTGAAATCCTCAACCTCGACCCGCAGAACGGTGACGCGATGGGGGCACTGGTCATCACGACCGTGGAAACGAACCGGGACGGGAAGTTCCGCGATTGGGCACGATCGCACATCGACAAGCACAAGAAGAACGCGCCGGCGATGCGGCGTCTCGCGGACACGTTGACCTCGATCGCTGATTTTCAGCACCGGTTCCCCGATCTGGCACTGGAGGCAGCCAGGGCGGCGCACGGGTCGAGCAAGAAGCCGGACGCGGGCGCGCTCGCGGTTTATGCCCGAGCCCTCTATCAGGTCGGCGCATTGGATCGCGCCATCGCCCTGCAGCAAGACGCCGTCTCCGTGGCTACAAACGACGAGCGAGAGTTTTTGAGGGGCACACTCGAGTACTACCGGAACTGCAAGAAGCTGCAAGGGACGGTCGAGTGACGGAGTGGTGTCCGGAATGTGCCGCCGTTCGTCTGGTATCACGATCTCGGGTTTTTTGGCTGGGCTTCCTGAGACCTGCACGTCACCAGAGCCGTGAGGAATGAAAGCACACCGCGACTTTACCACCCTGACGTCCGCCGAGCGGGAGCATCGCAGCAACTACAAGACGCTCGTTTCGTGCGTGGTGCCGCGCCCCATCGCGCTGGTTTCGACCGTGTCTGCGGACGGCGTTGCGAACCTGGCGCCGTTCTCGTTTTTCAACGGGGTTTGTGCGAAGCCGCCCGCGGTCATGTTCGCGCCGGCTGTCAAGCGTGACGGCGCGTTGAAAGACACGCTCGCCAACCTCCGCGAGGTGGACGAGTTCGTGGTCAACCTGGTCTCGCACGAGATCGGCGAAGCGATGAACCAGGCGTCCTATCCCTATCCGCCGGAGGTCAGCGAGTTCGAGGCCGTCGGGCTGACACTGCTGCCGAGCCGGCTCGTGCGGCCTTCGCGGGTTGCGCAGTCACCGATCCATATGGAGTGCAAGCTCATTCAGACCGTGCCCGTCGGTGCCGGGCCGATGTCAACGAGCATATGCATCGGCGAAGTGCTGTGCTTCCATATTGCGGAAGGGTTCGTGCTGGACGACGGCACAGCCGACATCGAAAGGCTGGACTTGATCGGACGAATGGGCGCCGAAGCCTACTGCACCACGCGCGACATCTTCCGCCTGCCGAGACCGACCGCCTCGCCGTAGGATCGGTGTCGCAGTGTGCCGGTGCAATGCTGCCCGCCGCGGACCTCGCCCTGAGCGTGACGGCCGACCGTTCTTGACTTCAGTGGGGGTTGACCCCATGTTGCACGCGCTGCGGCCGTTCACCGAAGAGCCGAGTTGAAAGGAGCTGTTGTGGCATCGATTACCGAAATCGCACCGAACGTCCACCGCATTTGCATCCTGCACCGCGAGATCAACCTGCAGTTCAACAGTTTTCTGGTGGTGGATGACGAACCGCTGCTCTATCACACCGGCATGCGCAGCATGTTCCCGGACGTGCTCGAGGCGGTGAAAACCGTGATAGACCCCGCGACGCTTCGCTGGATCGGGTTCAGCCATTTCGAGGTGGACGAATGCGGCTCGCTCAACAGTTGGCTCGAGGTCGCCCCGCAAGCTCAGGCGGTCTCGGGATTGGTCGGATCGATGGTGAACCTTACGGATTTCGCCGACCGGCCGCCGCGGGTGCTTGAAACCGGCGAGACGCTCAATACAGGGAGGTTTCGCTTCCGACACTACCCGACGCCGCATCTGCCACACGGCTGGGATGCCGGCATGTTGTTCGAGGAAACACATAAGGTCCTGTTCTGCTCCGATCTGTTCACCCACAATGGTGACGTCGAAGCCTTGACCGAGTCGGACATCCTCGGCCGCGCACGCGCGTCGCTCGAGGAATTCCAGGCCGGTCCCTTGATGGACTACACGCCCTACACCCCCAACACACGCCCGCTGCTCGAGCGCCTCGCGGCCCTCCAGCCGCGCACCCTCGCGACCATGCACGGTAGCTCTTTCGCCGGTGACGGGGCCAAGGCACTTATCGAACTTGACAGCGTCATGAAGGAAATGCTGGGCACCCCATCGCAGCGATGAACCGCCACGAACCGCAGTCACGACACGACGGGCATAGACCGGTCACACGCCACCGTACGATCGCTTGTAGGTGCCATAAAGATGGCACGGCTGAAGCGGAGACTCGGCCGGGCACTACGCCCGAGTAGACCAGGTCGGAAACCAAATCGCACGAACAAAGCGCGGTCTGGGAACAAATGAGTATAGTGTCCCCCGATTACCCAGATCCATCCGGGTCGGCACGCCTTTGAGCAACTCGAAG
>JASFUW010000388.1:0-5280 GCA_050050135.1 Phycisphaerae bacterium | reverse complement strand
AGTCGCGATTTTCTGTATGACCTCGTCGGCGGTGGGGAAGCGGCCGGCCTGGTGTTTGCTCCAGACCTGGGTGCCGTTGACGTGGACGTCAAAGACGCCACCCGCGCCCTCGATCAACTCGGACTCGGCGTCGAACTCACGCTTCAACTCGGCGGCCAAACTGGCGGCCTTCGGGCGATAGTTTCACTCTCCGCAGTATTTGATGCTGATGTTCATCGGTCGGTATTCCCTAGGACGCCTAACAAAACCGAGCCGCGACCGTGAGGGAGCGGGCATTTCATCCCTCGCGCACAAGTCCTGTTAGACCGCCTGAATGTTTTTCCCTCGTTCCTATGTGTCACACGCCCGTCATCGGCCCGGATGGCGGGAGGTCTTGTGCAATCCATAACGCAAACAGCGCGGTTGATACATCCGTCGCTCGCGCTCCGGCTGAAGTCCGCTTCCTCACGGGCGCGGCTCTGAATCGTGGCAGCTTTCCCGGCGCGCCGGGATCGCATGCTTGGACCGCGTTATCCCCGCGCAGATCCGCGCGGGCTAAAGTGGCGGCTCAGCGGGTTTGCCGCTTCACAGCCTCCGTGCTTCGCACTTCGGCCTTCGAGCTCCCTGCTCGGTCGCTCTCAGCGGGCGCGGTTCCGAACTACGGTGCCGCGGTCTTAGACGACGTCGCCCACGCTGGTCCGCGCGGGCTGAAGCCCGCGGCTCAGGGACCTTGCCATGTCGCCCCCGCGCGCTAGGACAAGTTCATCGTCATCAAGAACTCGGCGTTGGTGCGCACCTTCTGGAGCTGGGCACGCAGCAGCTCGATGGCTTCGACCACGTTCATGTCCGAAAGCACGCGACGCAAACGGTAAATCAGCTCGAGTTCCTTCGGGTCGAGCAGCAGCTCTTCCTTGCGTGTGCCCGAAGCAGCCACGTCAATCGCCGGCCACACCCGACGGTCGACCAAACGGCGATCCAGGTGCAGCTCGCTGTTGCCCGTGCCCTTGAACTCCTCGAAGATAACCTCGTCCATCTTCGACCCGGTGTCGACCAGCGCCGTTCCGATGATCGTCAGCGACCCGCCTTCTTCCACGTTCCGAGCGGCACCGAAGAAACGCTTCGGCTGTTGCAGGGCGTTGGCATCGACACCACCCGACAGGATTCTGCCGGAGTGCGGCATCTCGGTATTGTGTGCCCTGGCCAGTCGCGTAATCGAGTCCAGCAGAATAACCACATCTCGCTGGTACTCGACAAGCCGCTTCGCCTTCTCCAACACCATGTCCGCCACCTGCACGTGGCGAGAAGCCGGCTCGTCAAACGTCGAGCTGACCACCTCGGCCGAGGTGTTCCGCTGCATCTCGGTGACCTCTTCCGGTCGCTCGTCGATCAACAGGATGATGACGTAGACGTCCGGATGGTTGGCCGACACGGCGTTGGCCATCTTCTGCAACAGCACCGTCTTCCCCGTTCGCGGCGGCGCCACAATCAGCATGCGCTGCCCCGCCCCGATCGGCGTCACGATGTCGACGATGCGCATGTTCAGCTCGTCCGGCGCCGTCTCGAGAAACAGACGCTGGTCGGGGTGCATGGCGGTGAGGTCTTCGAAGTTCGTCTTCTCCGTAACGTCGTTGGGGTCCTGGAAGTTGATGGCTTCGACGCGCAGCAGCGCGAAGTATCGCTCGGACTCCTTCGGCGGTCTGATCTGCCCCGCGACAATATGACCGTTCCTCAGCCCGAACCGCCGAATCTGCGACGGGCTGATGTAAATATCATCGGGACAGGGCAGGTAGTTATACTCCGGGCTCCGCAAGAACCCGAACCCGTCCGGCAGGATTTCCAGCACCCCCTCGCCGTACATCAACCCGTTCCGATTGATCCGGTCCTTGAGGATCTTGAAAATCAGGTCCTGCTTCTTGAGCCCGGTATAATCTTCGAGCCCTTCCGCGGTGGCGACGTCGTGAAGCTCCTGCACCGTCATGCGCTGAAGCTGCGTAATGTGGATGTCGCCCTTCTTGATCTCTTCGTATTTGGCATGCGTTTCGGCGTCGATGGGACCGGTTTCGCCGACCTCACCGGCCTCGAGGTCGTCGTCTTCACCGACACCCGCGGCGAACGCGTCGTCCTTTGGTTCGGTCTCTTCAACAGGTGTGTCCGGCGCAGCCTCCTCGGTCTTCGCAGCGTCTGCTGTCGATTCGGTCGAGGCCGAGGTCTTCTTCTTCGTGGTCCGCGCCTTACCAGCGGTGGCTTTCGCCATGGATCGTTCCTCCCAAAAATAGGAAATGAGCCAAGCTCCAGATGCCTGGCATACTAAGGACTGTAGCTTTTCAGCTTCGTCAGGTACGTTTGCAAACCGGGGAATCGCCTCGAAACACCCTCAAGTGAACGAGGCCAACACCGAGGAAAACACCCTTTCAACCTGGATACGCAACCCCTCGATGCCGGAGTTGTTCGTCACTACATAATCGGCAGATGCCTTCTTGGCATCCAGTGGATTTTGCAGCGATTCTCGGCGATCCAGCTCCTCTTCTGTCCAACCTCGCGAGTCGGCCACGCGCGACACACGCACAGACCGATCCGCTTCAACAAACACGACTACATCGCAGATTTTGTCGACGCCCGCCTCGTAAAGCTTCGGGGCGTCGACCACGATTCCCTTGACCCCCTCCTCTTTAGCGTACGCCGCCATCAACTCGCTTCGGCGGCGCTCGATCAGCGGATAAAGCAATCCTTCGAGCCGCTTCAACTCGGCGGGCTGTCGGAAGACCAGCTCCCCCACCGCAGCGCGATCAATCGCCCCGCCGCTCGACAGGATCGAGTCGCCCCACCACTCTCGCAACGTCGTGACCGCATCCGGATCTTGCAGCACTTCATGAGCTAAACGATCCGAATCGATCACCGCCGCGCCGAGCGATTCGAACACCCGAGCAACCGCGGTCTTCCCCGCTCCGATGCCACCGGCTAACCCGATGACCGGTTTCCCGAACTCTCTGCGGACTCGCCCCGAGTCATCCAGGCCCTGGGTCATCATGTCGGCTCCTGCCTCGGCCGCCGAGCCGATCGTTGTCAGGAGGGCTCTGTTGAGCCGGTGCCGATACGGCAGACAGACAGTGCCCCGCGGATCGCTTCTTCCGCCGGAAAACCCCTGCGTCGCAGTTGGGCGTCGCACCGCTTGGCGACGCGAAACCCGGTGCCTCTCGAAATCCCCCACGAACGCGACTTCCGGAGTTTACACGACGGACGGGCAAACCGCAACAGGACGCCGAATCCTGAGGATCACCCGTAATATACGCTCGATTCTCGCGCTTGTCACCCTCGAAAGTGGTTTTTTTTGTAATCGTATCGACACCGTCTACTGGTCAGATCGGACCGGTGGGCCAATGTCGCTTCAGGGCTACCCGATGACCCGCCGGGTCCAGCGTTTCGATCCGTCGATCCGTCCACATGAGCCCGCGCAAGACGACATAGCCCCATTTGCGTTCATCGAGCCGTTCCGCGATCCCCTCCAAGCTTGACGCGCCGACCGCCAACCGCACCGCGGTCGAGCCGATCTGCGGGCTCGCGGCAACACGGACTCGAATCTCGATCCGCTCCGACTTGAAACGTAACGCGAACTCGTCGTCGGCATCACACGCCACTTCACTGAGTCCCACGACATCCCGGTAAAACCAGCGCATCCGCTCTTCAATTCCCCGAACCGCCTCGAGGTGGATGTGGTCGATGGCTTGTATGCGGCTCTCGCCCATCCCGCTGTCCCCGATCCGACGAAGCACCGCGCGCCCGTCATCCGTCTGACAACTTTGACTCGGAGAACGCCTGAGCTGTGAAAAGACGAACTTCCGCGTCCGGCTCGCGCCAGGCGTCGGACGGCAGCCCCGCCTTCATCGTGCAGCAGTTCGACAGGAACGCCTCGGCGGACCACCCGCGCTCGGACGCCACTTTCGGAAGGAAGCACCCCGACTGCCCGCCCCGCCGAACGATGATACCGTGTTCGCCCGGTATCAGTGCCGCCGGATTGTCGGTCACCTCCGGGTCCGACAGGATCGATATCTCGATCTCCAGATCCTGCAGCTCGTCGGCCGTGACCGGGTTGGCCGCGAACCGGCTGTCCGAGAGCGATGCCCGGGTCATATCCGCGATCGTCGAGGCGATGTCCGACGTCGGCGAGAACGTGCCCACGCACCCGCGAAGCGTTTTTCCCTTCCAGAACGTCACGAACGCCCCACCGAACCGCCCGGTGACCTCCGGCTTCTCGTGCCCCCTGTCTGGCGTCCCGCCCAGCGCGCGGACCGCCGTCGCCCGAGCGTGGGCAAGCAGCTCTCGCTGCTCCGCGGGGGAATCTATGTTGCGTCGTTCTGGCATGGCTTGGCGCCTTCGGTCGGCCGTGCTCACGCCCCCACTTCCTTGAACCGGGCCGTGAAATGACGAAGCTGCGGCGGAGCCTCCACGATTTCGAGCGGCTTGAGCGTCTGCCGCTCCGCGTGCACCTCCAACACGGCCTCGACGACATAGTCTATGTGGCTTTGCGTGTAAACCCTTCGCGGGATCGCCAGCCGAACCAGTTCCATCTCCGGCGCCCGACCGTCGGCCCCGAACATCACACTCCCGATCTCGACCGCTCGGATGCCGGCGTGTCGATAAAAGGCACACACGACGGCCTGACCGGGGAAGTTCGCCGGCTTGATGTGTGGACAGAACGCAGCCGCGTCGATGTAAACCGCGTGACCGCCCGGTGGCTCGACGATGTCCACGCCGCCCGCGATCAGCTTCTCGCCGAGATACTCGACGCTACGTACGCGATACTGGAGGTAGTCCTCCTGCACCACCTCCGCGAAGCCCTGGGCGATCGCTTCGAGGTCCCGCCCGGCCAGCCCGCCGTAGGTCGGAAAGCCCTCCGTCAGAATCAACGTGTTGCGCGCCTGCCGAGCCAGCTCGCCGTCGCGGAAGAGCAGCAGCCCGCCGATGTTGACCAACCCATCCTTCTTCGCGCTGATCGACGCTCCGTCAGCCAGATCGAACATCTCTCGGACAATGTCAGCCACGGATCGATCGGCATACCCAGGTTCGCGTCGCTTGATAAGGTAGGCATTTTCCGCAAAACGGCACGCGTCGAGGAACAGCGGCGTGCCATGCTTGCTGCACACCTCCCGAACCGCGCGGATGTTTTCGAGACTGACCGGCTGCCCACCGCCGCTGTTGTTGGTCACCGTGAGCATCACGAGCGGGATGCGGTTCGCGCCCACGTCGGCGAACAGCCGCTCCAAACGTCCGATATCCATGTTGCCTTTGAACGGGTGCTGCGAT
>JASFUW010000387.1:0-5301 GCA_050050135.1 Phycisphaerae bacterium | reverse complement strand
GACGTCTTCCACGCGGATCAGGTTGTCGGCTACGACCAGGGCCCCGGTGAGGTCGTCCGCGCGATAGGGAAACCGATCGAAGGCCGCTGAGACCTTGTCGAGCTTGATGGTGGTCTCGGTTCTCCAAGGTGCGGGTTGTCTGTCGTCTCCGCGGGGCTGTGTCAGGGTCACGTCGATATCGAGTCGGCCTCGGGCGTCGAACTGTCGCCCGATCTTCGCGAAACGGCTGGGCAGGGCGTCGGCGAGGGCGTCGTCGATGAGGATGTCCGTACCGTTGATCCGGACTTCTTTCGCGGCTGCGTACGTCACCTCCTCGAAGTGTCCGTTGATCAAGACGGTACCGCCCTCCCGCTCGCCGTGAAGATCGTGAATCCACAGGCCCTCGGGCGTGTACTCGACGGAACCGCCTTTGGCACTGAGCCTGTATGGAAAGTAGCGGCAGGAGGCGTCGCCTTCCCCGACCGTAAACAAGAGCCGTTGGACGACAATGCGCTGGTCTTTGCCGGGCTGCTTGTTGAGTTCCACCTCGAGGTCGGCGGTGCCGTGCGGGTCGTAATCGGCGTAGAACTCGACGAGACTCTGCCATCGTTTTATGAACCGAATTTCGGCGGGCGGTCTGTCGGGATCGGGTCGAGGTAGGGTCAGGTGTTTGGCAGTCAGCTTGGCGTCGAAACCGACGTCCTGGAGGGTGGTGAGTTCTTCCATCCGGCCGCGAAAGGTGGCGACGACGTTACACTCGCTGCCGTGGAAGGTGCCGTCGAAGCGGGCGACGATCCGGTCCGGGGTGACTTCGGTCCGGCCGTTGACGCGTTCGAAGCGAAGGTAGCGCCGGTTCGCAGGCAGCGCCTGTTCCTGGGTGTCGATGGGGATGGAGAGTGAGGCATCGCGCAGCTCAATGACGGCGGATGCGGCGTCCCGGTGGTGGGGGCCACCGCCCAAGGTGTAATCGGATGCGCGGACGGTGCCGTCGAGGCCGAGGAGCTGGGACCACGCGCCAGCGCCGTCGTATTGGGCGTCCAGGGCCAGCATGACGGCCTCGATGGAAAGCCAAGGCAACCCGCCTCTGACGTTCCGGAGGCGACCGGAGTGCAGATCGATCTGTGAATGGCCGCTGGAGACGCGATCGGTGCCGCCTTCCCAGACGATGTCGTAGACGCCGGGCTGACCGCGTGCCGGAAGTGCTCGGAAGCTGAGTTTCAAGTCGGTAACGGTGCGGTCGGCGTCTTGCTCTCGGGAGACGACCGCGATGCGGGCGTCGCGCAGATAGACCGTGGGGAGCAGGCCGGGTTTTCGTTCGGTGCTCTCGGGGACCGTAAACAGATTCCGCACGGTGGTCCGTCCGGTGGCCGCATCACGGATGACCCAGCATGTGGGTTGGGATGCGACAATCGACTTTATGCTGAAGTTACCGAGCAGCGTCGGAAGCAGATCGTGCGTGATCTTGGTTTCGCGACATGAGAAGACGGGCGGCGTCGGGCGACGCGCTCCCGAAATCGTGCCGTCGGATAACAGTTCATCGGTTGCTGGCTGTATGATCATATCGTAGAGACGGACGCCATCGAAAAACGAGAAGCTGGCGCCTCCCACCGACACCCGTCCGCGGGTGAACTGTTGCAGGTACGTCTCCGCAATCGACTTGATGCGGTCCGGACTGGTGTAGCTGCGGACAACGGCATAGCCTGCGAGTACAAGGAGCAGTAGTATCAGGGGGACGACCCAACGGCGCAGCCTCTTCGTGCGCGGGCGCGGGGAGGGCACTCGGGGTGGGTCAGTCGCCGACATCGCACGCTCCTTCGGCGACCCGAGCACGGCTGTAATCGACCAAGTATACCAGCGCCAAGCCGGCGAGCACCGCGAGCATCGGGACGGCGCCCAGCCGATAGCGGACGCTGCCGACGAAGAGACTGTGCAGCGCGGTGAGATAGACAGCGGGGATGAGCAGGAAGAGTGCGAGCTTGCGATTTCCTCGAGGCGGGCTGCTGCACAAGATGATTGCGCCCGTGGCGCTTAGCAGGTAGAGCGAAACGGACCACGCGCCTGCGACGACGCGGACCAGCGGCGACTTATAGTCCTGTGCGTTGGGAACCGGGTTCCACATTCGAGCAACCTTGATGCCGGCCAGGCGGAGAATACGGAGCGGATCGGTACGAATCGCTTCGACAGCCTCCGTCAGAAAGAAGCGGTTCCACTCGGCCTCGCTTAATCCCACAACAGCCGGCATCTGCTTTACGTTTCCCAAGTCGGACGCCCCGGTAGCCTGCGGTCCGACGCCATCATACAGTGAAATGCCTGCGCGGGTGGTGAGCCAGCAGGATTCGCCGAGAATCTGTTTGTTGCGGGCGGCCCAGGGGAAGAGGGTGGCCAGTACGAGCGCACATGCACAGGCTGCACCGAGGACCGCGCGAAGGTCGAGCCGTCGACACAGGACAACGAAACACAAGAGAACGACGACGAGGCCCAGGCTTGACTCGCGCACGTAGACCGCAAAGGAGGCGAGTAGACCCGCGAGAAGCCATCGCGGGATTGCGTCCCGGCGAGGGTCGTGCAGCGGCCACAACGTCCACATCAAGCCGACCAGCACGAGTATGAACGCCGTTTCCGTGAGCAGAAGCGAGGAAAAAAACACGAGGAATGGATCAAACGCGACGACCAAACCGGCTGCCACGCCGACACGGCGGCCGAGGAGCGCGTTGGCCAGCGAGGCGGTGAGGGCGGCGGCTGTCGCGCCGAGCACCCAATGCAGGACCCGGGCGACGATCACGCCGGAAGGAAGCTCGACCAGCAGCGAAAGCGCCGCGGGATAGAGCGGCATGCGCGTAGCGAGAAACCCGAGTTCGTCCTGGAGGCCCTCACCCGCACGGAATGCGTGAGCCATCGCCCAGTATTGCCGTTCGTCGTCGAATTCGAGCGACATCGGGTCAGGCGCGGTGTTCATCCTGTAGATTCCGAAGCCCGCGCGGAGCAGCAAGGCGAGGATCAGCACGGCCACCCAGCGCCATCCCAGTGAACTGTGCGAGGCGGGATCGTGTCGGGGTCGGTTCGAGGACGCGGGGGTTGTGGTCAAGGTGCTGGTTCCAAGGATCTGGCGCGAATGTGGAGAACGCGTTTCGTCAGTGCCGTGATCTTGACACGATCATCGAGACGGTGGCCGATGACCCAGACGGGGCCAAGCTGATCGCACAGGACCGCCACCCTGGCGCGTGTCTTGGGGTCGACCTTTGCATCGATGAGGAAGTCCGAAAGTTTCTTCGAGCCGGGTGCACCGAGAGGGAAGAACCGGTCACCGGATCGTCTGGTGCGGACTACGAGCGGCGGGTGAACAGCGTCCAGATCAAGGTGCTCCTCCATTCGGTCGGTGGTTCGTCTGAGGCGTTGAATGTCGTTGGGGCCGACGTCGAGGAACGAACAGTCGATTTCGAGCCTGCGGACGGGCAGCAGCGTGCGGCCGGGAAGGTGCACGGCGATCTCGCTGGCGATGGTCTCACGTGGTTCGTCGGTGGGGAGTGAGAACATGAGTTGGTTGTAGCGTTTTTCGATCGTCATTCCGCCGGGTAGCTGCAACTGTTTGCCGCTCGTGGGGTCGGCGATCAGTTCGAGGGCCGCGACCATGTGGGTGAAGGAAAGGTCCTGCTCGCCAAGACCGAACGAGCGGTAGGCTAGCCGCATGATCTCGCTTTGGACAAGTCGGCTTTTGCGCGACAGGGGGTCGGCGTTGAGGATGAGAAACTGGTCGGTTCGGGAGATGATCAGCGTTTCAAAGGTCCGCTGCGTGGTTTCAGCGAGGAACTCACGGACCCACTCGGCTTGCTCGCCCAAACGAACGAGGGCGTCGCGCACCTGGGGGTTCACCTGGGACTCGATCTGCGGAAGGATGAGATTTCGGATGCGGTTCCGCATGGGTTCGTTCGAGGCGTTGGTCCGGTCCTCGCGGAAGGCGATGCCGGCGTCGGTCAGGTAACGGTGCAGGGATTGTTTCGAGAACCGGAGGAGGGGGCGAATCACGCGGGTGCCGGTGTCGGGATTGAGGACCCGGACGCGCGGGATGCCGGCTAACCCGCGTAGGCCGGTGCCGCGGAGGACGCGGTGGAGGATCGTCTCGGCGTTGTCGTCGGCGTGGTGGCCTACGGCGATCGTCTTGCAGCCGATCCGCAGGCAGACGCGTTCGAGGAAGTTGTAGCGCTCGCGCCGACTGACCTCCTCGACACCCATTTTCTCCACTGTGGCGAGGGCGGCGACGTCGCGTTCTTCGATCGTGCAAGGTAGGGAGAGGCTGTCGGCGGCGGCCTGGACGAAGGCGGCGTCGCGCTCGGCTTCCTCGCCGCGTAGCTGGTGGTCGAAGTGCGCCGCATGAAGCTCGAGTTGCCAATCCAGGTGCTCGTTGAGGTCCAGCAGAAGGTGCAGCAGGGCCATCGAGTCCGGCCCGCCCGAGACGCCGACGACGACCGTTTCGTCGCGGTCCAATAATCCGTAGGAGGAGAGTTCCTGATTGAGGGTTTTGAGCATGGTCTCAGCCTGCGTCGGAACCGCCACGGCGGTCGGCGATCGTGAAGCCTGCTCCGTCGCCGAACCGGGCGCATGGTCAGCGCCGGAACGTCCGGCATATCTTACCCCCGTTTCTACGACCTGGGCAGCGGCTCGGGGCGTTGAAATCGGGAGAGCAGGCCCAATCCGAGGGGTTCGGTGTACGCCGCGGTGCGTCCGGGTTCGAGCCTGAGACCCGCGAAGCGGGGGTGCCGCGGACGGCGTGTTCGTCGGCCGGCGAAACGCAGGCCGCATCCGGCGGCGGGTCCGGGCAGACCACGTGGACGAAAATCGTCCATCGAGTGGTTGAATTTCGTCCATTTCGTGGTTGATTTTCGACTTCACGCTCGCCATGGTGCAATGGCACGCTTGGACTCGTCGCACCATCCTCGTCAGTTTGGGCGCGGTACGGTCAATCGCGTGTTGACGCGGACCGAGAGGACACCGATGATAATTAGGTAGGCGTGGCGCGGTCCCTGGGCCCACGCAACTGCCCCTGAGCGTCTATGAGCATAGCGCATACCCCACCAACGAGATACAGAATCGAACCACTTTGTCCGTTTGTGGTAGCGGTCCTGGCCCTCGTTTTCGTCGGGGGCTGCCGTCAGGAGAGTACACGGTGTCCGTCCCTTGGCAGCAGCACACAAGAGGGAGGTGAGCTATTCCCCCATTACCGCGGGAAGGAGTTCCGCTTCGTTGGATCTTATTATAGGGACCACGTTTACGTAAGGCCCACAGAAACGGTGCGTCTGCGGGACGACGTTTTCGTTGCTGATACCT
>JASFUW010000386.1:0-5305 GCA_050050135.1 Phycisphaerae bacterium | reverse complement strand
CGGCTGTGGGTTGTTCGGGGCCGCGGAGGAGTGACTACACCTCGTCGCAGACGATCGCCATGGCGGACCGATCCGATGACGCGGATCGGCTTTGGACGGCCATCCAGGACACGCTCCGCGACAACCCCTACCATCTTGACCGCGTTGACCGCCGCACCGGCGTGATCACCACGTTGCCGGAACCGTCGCAGCAGTTCTTCGAGTTCTGGCGGCACGACGTCGACACAGGGTCTGATCTGTGGGAGTCGACGCTGAATCCGATCCGGCGTTGGGTCGAGGTGAGGGTTGTGCGCGGCGAGGACGGGCAATGGTCAGAGATCGACGTTGCGGTGCACAAGGAGCGGCTCTCGTCACCCGATCGGCAGTTCAACAGTACGGGCGCAGCCTATCAGTATTTCGGCGACCGGCTGCCTTCGACGACCGGTTTGGAGCGTGTGACCGCCGAGGACGACACCTGGCTCGAGGTAGGACGCGACCCGGCCATGGAAGAATACCTGCTCACTGAGATTTTGAAGCGAGCGGGCATCCAGGCTGCGTTTATGGACGCCTGGGACCGCGATTGACTTCCAACGCAGGAGCCCCGCGCGATGGCAAGACCGATGCGCCTGCTCGTATCCATTCTCGTCATGTCGGCCGCCACGCTGCGCGTCTGCCTCGGGGCGGGCTTAGAGGATGAAATCCCGGATGTGTACGAGCTTGCGATCGCATGCGCGGTCCCGGTGCTGCCGGACCCTTTGCAGGATTTCTTCGGGGAGCATGTTCAGACACTCGAGCAGCACGCCACTTCGAAGCTCGGTGAGAAGGTCGAGGCGGACGCGCCGACGATCACGCCGGATTGGCACTTCATCATGCTGGATGCAGGCGTCGAGACGGCCGATGCAGACGCGCGTCGGGCCGCCGTCCGCCAATTCCCGCGCGATCGCGCAGAAGCGAGGAAACGGTTCAGGAGTACCGGCACACCGCGCGGCGGGGAGCTTCCCTGGGTGATCGCCGAACGGCACACCGCGCTGGTTGAGGCGTTTACCGCACGTGACGGCGCGGCGCTGCTCCGCGAAGCCGGAACGCTTGTGCACTTCTGCGCGGACGCCGCCATGCCCCTCAACACCACGCGCAATCGAGACGGAGCCGAGACGGGTCACCTGCGATGGGCCGGCGCGACGGCCACGCAGCAGACCCGACCATACCGCACGGTGCGCCATCGACTCCAAGGAGCCGTGGTCCGCCGGTTGCGAGATCGTCTGGCGTACGAAGCTCGCGTGTGGCCCGCGCTGGGTGCGCCCGTCGAGGATGTCGTTGACGCGGTTTTCGAGACGCTGATCGACGCCAATGACGACCTCGATACGCTGCTGGCGATCGACCGTGATGTCATGACCACACTCGGTATTGCCGACGAGGACACATTCGCAAGGAAGGTCGAGGCCTATGAGCAGCAGGCTGCCGAGCGGGCGTCGCGGATGCTGGAGTCACGGATCGAGGCCGCCGCATTGCTCGGCGCGAACCTGATTGCCTCGGCGTGGATGGACGCGGGTAAACCGGCTCCGGGCGTGTTTGAAGCCGCCAAACCGGACGCGGAGACGCCGGCAGCATCCGAGAACACCCGCCCGGGGCCATACGTCGGGAGTCGCAATTCGAAGGTCTATCATCGAGCGACGTGCAGCCACGCCAAACGTATCAAGGAGGAGAACCTCGTCTGGTTCAAGTCGGTCGAGGAGGCGACCCGCGTGGGAAGAACGCCGTGCCGGTCGTGCAGCCCTGACAGACCGTGACGCTTGCGCAATACGGGCGATCGAGTCGAGACAAGTCTCTCGGTGTTCCAGGCGAGGTGATAATCTGCGCAAAAAAATGGTGGAAGGTGCTGCCGTGGCGAGGAGCACCTTCCACCAAGCGATGCCCTATGGTGCCCGTTTGACGTCGTTGGCTGACTCGGTCCGACCGCCGTGGCGAGAGCCGCACCGAATCGTTCGCGCCAACCGCGTCTACGGGCTAGCGATCATCATTTCTTTCGTTTCTTGCGGCGTTTCTTCTTGGCAGTTTTCTTCTTAGCCGTCTTCTTGGCGGCTTTCTTTTTGCCTCTCTTCTTTGCAGCTTTCTTCTTTTTCTTCTTGGCGGCTTTCTTCTTGCCGGCTTTCTTCTTACCAGCCTTCTTCTTCTTGGCCACCTTACGTTTCTTCGCCATGGACATCACCTCCTTTCTAGGCAAAATCCTACACTATCATCGGTCGCTGTCAAAAATTTTTTTATCCTAATTGGCTGGCGCGCGCGTTTCTTCACAGCCTTGCACACGGGTTGAGCTTGCGTCGTTGCACCGCTGAAGTCGGCGACGCCACGTGCTGGCACGGAGTAAGGTAGGGCGTATGAACCGACATCGTGATCGGCAGATTGCGCATGCCGACCCTCACGGACGCATCGAAGCCACTCGGTGCGAACCGCGCGGAGCCGCGCACACCATTGCGATATGCTGCTTTGATCGTTGGTCGCCGTGGGTGCTCGACCCGACCGGTTTTCGGTGTGAGATGTGTGAAAACCCTTGAAAAAAAGGGGGATTCACGGTTCGTCGCTTTCTCGGGGGACAGGTGGCCGGCACCGGCACGGCGCCGATGGCGGCGACGTGTCGACGGTCACGCAGCGTCGTGCTTCGTGAAGCGTGATCTCGGCGCGGCGGGCGCGCTCGCGCCGACACGCAGCTCGACGCTCCGCTGAGCCCCGGCTTGCGTACTCGACGATCGCGGTGAACGGACTGCTCGATCACACGCACCGACGCCGGTACTCGGGGCATGCGCTCGGGCCGAAAATTTTTCAAAAATTTTTTGTTTTTTTCCTTGCAGACCGCGGTCTGATCGACGTGTTTGAACGAATCGACCCTCCTGCACGAAGTCAAAGCCGACGCGCTGGCACCACCGCACACGTGCGCATTCGGCATGATCGGAGGGTTCTCTGGATCAGATCGAGCACCGCATCGGCGCGTATCACATGCCCTGCCGCGGGGACGGCATCGACGGGACATATGCGCGGATGTTCGCTGGAGCCGGGCCTCGCGCCCATGTCGTTGAGCGTTTTGGATGCCCCATGTGCCCGGCGAAACCGTACGTTGCGGACGCGCAAGCCGTGGTTTTTCGAGCCGAATGGTGAGAAATGCGAAGCAGCCCTATTTGGCCCGCTCGATATACTCCCCCGTCCGCGTGTCGACGCAAATCCGCTCGCCTTCCTCGATAAACGGCGGAACACGGAGTTTTACGCCGGTCTCGAGCGTCACGTCCTTGAGCTGGTTGGTCGCGGTGGCGCCCTTCACCACGGGCGGGGCTTCCGTCACGGTGAGTTCGACGGTGAACGGGACTTCGAGCGAGACGATCTGATCCTGGTAGAGCTGGCAGGCGACTTTCTGGTTCGGGGTGAGCCAGTTGGACGCGTCGCCCACCAGATCCGCATGGATGGGGAACTGATCGTAGGACTCGAGGTCCATCACGACGAAGTTGTCGCCGTCCCGGTAGAGAAACTCGTAGTTCTTCGACTCCACGAACGGAATCTCGACCCGATCATTGACGTTGAACCGGACATCGAAGATCGTGCCGGTCTTGAAGTTCTTGATTTTGGTCTGCATGTAGCTGCCCTTGTTGCCCTTGGCGACGTGCTTGGCGTCGTGGACGACGGCCAGCTCACCCTCATGCAGAATCGTTCGGCCCTTCCGAAGCTCGATCGCTTTGATCATCTCGCCATAGCTCCTCGATGCGGTTCGCGTTGATTTACTCACAGGGCGTATGGTCGCAAATGAGCCTCCTGTGGTCAACCACGGCGGATCGCTCGGCTGCCGACCCGAACACCCCCAACCTGCCCGCGCAAAGGGCGACGACGAGCCCACGGCGGGGGCGTACCGCTGGTCGGCGCGCGAGTTATCGAACCTTCGAACCTCGCGTGGCGGTGAGCGGTACGCCGAGTCGTGATCGCCCTTTGCCGTGCCCCGGGTGCCGCCTAGAATGCCGCCGATGGCCAGGTCACGACGCTCAGCCGTGCAGAAGTACCACGACCGCGTCGCTCCGCGGTACGACCGTAGCTACGACGACGCGTTCTGGGTGTGGCACGATGCGCTGACCTGGGACTACATCAAGCCCTACCTGCCGCGCGACGCGAACGCCGAGGTGATGGACCTCGGTTGTGGAACGGGGAAGTGGGCGGCCAAGCTCGCGAAGAGCGGTTATCGCGTGACCTGTGTGGACATTTCGGCGCAGATGCTCGACCAGGCACGGCAGAAGCTCGAATCGTCGAGCGGCGCCAAGCCGAGTGAGTTCGTCCAGGCCGATCTTGCTGATCTCTCCGCGCTGCGACCGAATCGCTATGCCCTGGCTGTCGCGCTCGGCGATCCGATCGGGTGCACGGACTCGCCCCGAAAAGCCATGAAGCAGGTGCGGCGGATTCTCCGAGAGGACGGCGTTTTGATCGCAACGTTCGACAACCGGCTGGCCGGGATCGATTTCTACCTTCAGAGTGGCGACGCGGGCGCGCTGACGCAGTTTCTGCGAAGTGGAAAGACGCATTGGCTCACGAAAGATCGCGACGAGCAGTTCCCGATCACGACGTTCGCCCCCGACGACGTCATCGCGCTCGCCGAGACGACGGGGTACAAAGTGCTCGACCTTGTCGGAAAGACAGTGCTACCGATGCGTCACTACCGCGAGCTGCTGGGTACCTCAGAGGCAAGGCGCAAATGGGGCGCCGTCGAACGCCGCCTGTCCCGCAACCCCCACGCCATCGGCCGGGCGTCGCATCTGCAACTGACGTGCCGAGTCACTGTTCGCTGACCCGTCGGTCCGTCCGAGACACGCCCTACGGCGCGAACTCGTCGGTCTTGGTGAACCCCGGGGGCACGTCGACCTTGAAGGCGTCCTTGTCGAGCTTCGGGTTGATTTTGAGATCGGAGATCGCCAGCTCGGTCGTGCCCTTTTCGCCCTCCTGCTCGTAGGTGCGAACGACCTTGCGCGGAAGGAAATCGGTCTTGGAGATAAACCACTGGAACTCGGGCGGGCTCTTGCCCTTGACCAAAACCTCGTAGCAATCGTGGTCGGCGATCTTCGTCGTCCCTTTGAGTTCGATGGTGGGGGCGTCGCCGTCCGGTTCGAGAATGTCGTGAAAGGGCTTGGCGTCGGCGAATTCGCCCATCACGGGTCGTTGGATGTTCCGGGCGTTTGTCCCCAGGACCGCGACGTCCATGTCTTCATGGGCCATCTTGGTCTTCGGGTCGACCAGAAAGTAGACATCGCCGTCGGAACCGGCCGTCACCTCGATCAGCTCTTCCGAGCCGTATTTCTTGATT
>JASFUW010000385.1:0-5306 GCA_050050135.1 Phycisphaerae bacterium | reverse complement strand
CCGCGGACATTCCGGCTGGCATGTCCGTGATCAGCGCGTAGTGATCGCGGGGAATGACAAGCAGGTGGCCCTCCGACACTGGGTTGATGTCCAAAAACGCGAGGACGGCGTCGTCTTTGTACACGACCCCGGCCGGAATCGCTCCCGAAACAATCTTACAAAAAATGCAGTTCGGGTCGCTGGACATATCAGTCTTTTGAGGAACGCCAAGAGCCGATCAACCGGCGCCCCGTAGCGCGCTCGTCGCGTCAAATGCGGTCGCGAGCCCGCGGCAATGGAAGATCAATCTTCCTTCGGCGTGTCGCCTCCGGTTCCGGTCTCGGCTGCGTCCTCCGGTTGCGCTTCCGGTGCTTCGGTTTCGGGTGCGGAGGATTCCGTTTCGTCTTCGGGCGTCGCGTCATCCACGTCGGTTTTCGACTTGCGGCCCAGCGACTTGCTCAGCTTGACCACCATCGCGTACCGTGCGTCGGCGCGTCGACGCCGGGCCGATCGCCCGGGTTTCGTCAAAGAGAGCGGCGCCTCCTCATCCCCGACGAGTTCGAGCATGGCCATCGCCGAATGATCACCGAGACGCCTGACCGGCAACCGCACGAGACGCGTGTAACCGCCCCGGCGATCCTCGAACTTCGGCGCCACCGTGTCGATCAGGCGGTGCGTCACCGATTCAGCGGTGAATGCAAGGCGCCCTTTCGGTTCTCCCGTTCGATAGCGGCGCCCGCTCACCATGCGCAAGCTCTTTGCCCGGCGCGCGTCGGTCATCGAAACATACGCGTCGCGGTGGTCTTGGGGGATGATACTCCGGTCACCGAGCATACGGTAGAGCCTGCGTCGGGCACGTAGTGCCCCTGCCTCGTCACTGGCGGCGGCGAGCTTACGACTCTTGACCGCCAACGTGATCACGCGCTCGAAGTATGGGCGCAGGGTCTTCGCTTTCGGGAGCGTGGTCTTGATTCTCCCGTGCTCGATCAGGTTCTGCGCCATGTTCCGGAGCAATGCGCGCCGGTGTTCGGAGGTCCGGTTGAGCTTTCTTTGACGATTGCGGTGGTTCATGGTCTTAGGTCTCGGTTCGGGCGGACAGTTCGCCCGCACACAAGGAGCCGGCGATTATTCTCCCCTCGAGTAGGCTCCCATTGTTCCGCTGTTGTTCGGCACGGCCGGGTCGTTGGACTCTCCTTCCTCGTCCGTCGGGTTGGAGCCTGACGGCGCGTCCGGCGTGGACGAGTCCGGCGGCTGTGGGGGCTCGGGCGGAAGCGGAACCCCGGATTCCGGCGGGGCTACGCGCGGACGTTCCGACGGTGGGGGCGGCGGCATTTCGGTTGGGCTCGGCGGCAGCGGAGGCGACACCCCGTAATCCGGTGGTCCCGGCGGTCGAGGTGGCGACAACTCGTCCACGGCCGGTTCCCCGTCGAACCGCATGCCCAGTGAAAGCCCGATCTCGGTCAGTTTCCGCTGGACCTCGTGCAGCGATGTCTTCCCGAAGCTGCGGAACTGCAACAGGTCGCCCTCCGCCCGCGTTACCAACTCCCGGATGGTGCCGATCTTCGCCGCTTCCAGACAATTGCTGGCCCGAACGGAGAGATTCAGAGACGAGATCGGCTTCTCCAGCAGCTCCTCCAGGGCCGCGTCCGTCGGGCTGGCCGGCCGAATCATGTCTTCCGAGACGGTCACCGAGTCGTCGCCCAAGTCGTTGTAGAGCACAAGCGGGTTTAGGTGCTTCCGCAGGATCAGCCCCGCCTCGACCAGGGCGTCTTCGGGCGAGACCGTTCGATTCGTCCAAACCTCGAGAATCAAACGATCGTAGTTGGTCCTCTGGCCGACGCGCATGTCCTCGGTTCGGAAGCGAACACGCAGCACCGGCGAGAAAACCGAATCGATCGGGATCACGCCGAGTTCCTGCTCCTGCTGACGGTTGTCAGTCCCCGTGCGGTATCCGCGTCCCTTGCTGACCGTCATTTCGGCGCGGAAGTGCACGTCGGCGGTCAGCGTTGCAATGAGATGGTCGGGGTTGAGGACGGTGACGGTCGGATCGGCGACGATGTCGCCCGCACGTACTTCGCCCGCCGTGTTCCGCTCAACCGTGAGCGTCTTGGATTCGTCGGTGTCGAGGTGCAGGACGATTCCCTTGATGTTCAGGAGAACGTCGGTCACGTCCTCGAGCACACCCTCGATACTCGTGAACTCGTGCGATACACCGTCGATCTTCACCGTCGTGACGGCTGCACCTTCGAGGCTCGACAACAGGACCCGCCGAAGCGAGTTCCCGATTGTCGTCCCGAAACCCTGTTCAAACGGTTCGATGACAAACCGTCCGTAAGCATCAGTGCTGACAGCGTCGTCACGTACAACGCGGCTCGGTAACTCTAATCCTCGCCACCTGATGCGCATCGAACTGACCTCCAAAGGCGTTTGAACTTGGATTAAACCTGGCTTCGCGCCGACCTCACACGAACCGCGACAGAGTTACGAGTACTACCGACTACACATCTCGATGATAAGCTGCTCTTCGACCGGAATCTGCACGTCCTCACGGGAGGGAAGCGCGTTGATGACGCCTTCGAGCCGCGGGGCGTCCAGTTGCAGCCACGCCTGGAGCGGGGGCCCGCCGTCGCCCAATGCCTCGCGAACCAGCTTCTGACTTTTGTCGGCGGATTTCACGCTGATCCGGTCGCCCGTCCGGACGAGGTAGCTTGGGCGGTTCAGCCGCCGACCGTTGACGTGAATGTGTCCGTGCGCGATCGCGGCCCGGGCGGCACGATGCGACGGTGCGAAACCGAGCTTCCACACCACGTTGTCCAGGCGACGTTCCAGCAGGCTGAGCAGGGCCTCGCCGGTGTTGGCTTTGGCACGCTCCGCCATGCGGAAATAGATCATAAACTGTCGCTCGAGCACACCGTAGTATCGCTTGACCTTCTGCTTTTCACGCAGACGGATGCCATAGTCCCCGGCTTTCCGCCGGCGGCGCCACGAATGCATGCCGGGCGGTTGGCATCGCCATTGGCGTTCCATCGCACATTTCGCCGTTTCGCACCGTGCCCCCTTGAGCATCAACTTGACACCCTCGCGGCGACACAGGCGACACACTGGTCCGATATAGCGTCCCATGTTCTTGTCCAGCTACCTTCTAAATCATTCCACAAAACCGGGTTCGAGTCGCGTGCCCCGCCGCACGGCGGGGCGAACCCGTGAATCCGGTCATACGCGGCGGCGTTTCTTGGGACGGCACCCGTTGTGCGGAAGCGGCGTGACATCCTCGATCGAATGGACCCGCAACCCGGAACTCTGCAAAGCCGTGATCGCCGCGTCGCGCCCGGTGCCCGGTCCCTTCACGCGGACCTCGACCTCGACGAGTCCGAACCGCTTGGCGGTATGAGCCACCTGCTCCACCGCCCGCTGCGCGGCGAACGGCGTGCTCTTCCGCGTCCCCTTGAAGCCGACGGTACCGGCAGACGCTCGACACAAAACGTCCCCGTTCACGTCCGTGATGGTGACCAGGGTATTGTTGAACGTCGCCTTGATGTGGGCGTAACCACGCGCCACATTCCGGCGAGCCCTGCGTTTACCGCTCCGCTTAGCCACGTGAATCCCCTTATCGCAGTTCCTTCACACCCTTCTTGCCGGCGACCGTCTTCTTCGGTCCCTTACGGGTACGGGCATTGGTCCGCGTTCGTTGCCCGCGCACGGGCAGATGCACACGGTGGCGCACGCCCCGATAGCACCGAATGTCCTTCAATCGCGTGATGTTCGACTGAACGATCCGCCGAAGTTGCCCTTCGACCTGGTAGTTCCGGTCGATGACCGCACCGATACGGGCGATCTGCTCCTCGGTAAGGTCCTTTGCTCGGACGCCGAGGTCGACCTCGGCCTCTTTGAGGACATCCAAGGAAATCTTCGGGCCGACGCCATAGATATACTGCAGGGCGTATTCGACCCGCTTGTCATTCGGAATGTCAACACCGGCGACACGTGGCACGTCGAAGCTCCTTACCCTTGCCGTTGCTTATGCCGAGGGTTCGTACAGATCACGCGGACGACACCCTTCCGCTTGATCACTTTGCAGTTCTCGCAAATCCGTCTTACGCTTGCCCTGACCTTCATAACCGCAGCACTCCCGGCCCCGTCATCACGTACGCCGCCGATTACCCACCGTCCGAATCGGCTTCGGTGAGAACGTCCACACCGTTCGCCCTTACCGCCACCGTATGTTCAAAATGAGCGGCGGGCCGGCGGTCGCAGGTCACAACGACCCAACGATCATCGTCGCCGTACTCGACCCGATGCGTTCCGGCGTTCACCATAGGCTCGATCGCGAGGACCATCCGCTCGGTCAACTCGAAGTCGACGGCTCGTTGACTTTTGTTCCAGTAGTTCGGGACCTTCGGTTCCTCGTGCATGTCCCGGCCGATGCCGTGGCCGACGAAGTCACGGACGACCGCGAACCCTTGCCCTTCCACGTACGCCTGTATTTTCCCGGCAACCTCGCTCCACATACGGCCGGGCTTGATCTCCCCGAGCGCGAGCATCAACGACCCGCGTGTCACGTTCATCAACCGCGCGGTCTCTTCGGCGACGTCTCCGACCGCGATCGTCGTGGCTGAATCTCCGCAGTATCCCGCCAGTTTCACACCACAGTCGACGCTGACAATGTCTCCGTCGCGCAAAACTCGGTCCCCGGGAATCCCGTGGACCAACTCTTCGTTCACGCTCGTGCACAGCGCCGCCGGAAACGGAAACCGTGCCTGGGGGTTTTCCACGCCCTTGAACAATGGAATTCCACCCGCCTCGGCGATCATCGCTTCCGCGGTTGTGTTCAATTCGCTTGTCGTCACGCCCGGCAAGGCCATTTCCCGCATCTTGCTCAAGACGCGCTGAACGACACTACCGGCCGCTCGTATCAATTCGATCTCGCGATCGCTCTTCAGAATGATTCCACGGGGCCGACTCACGCGGGACACCTTGCTTGGCAAACTCGATCGCTCCAATGGCAACATCCCGCCAACGTTTCGCCACACCCTTGACCGGTCCGTCGCTATGACGCCCGTCGTTTCCTTCCGGTCCATCGGCCCTAATGCGCCCCCTTGATGGCGGTCCCACCGCCGAGGAAGCCCTCGTAATTCCGCATGATGAGGTTCGCCTCGACGCGCTGAACCAGATCAAGCGCCACGCTGACAACGATCAGCAGACCCGTCCCGCCCAAGAACGCCGAAACCATAAACGGTATCTGCATGGATTGGGCCACCAGCGTCGGAATGATCGCGATCAGCGCCAGGAACGCGGCACCGACATAGGTAATCCGCCCCATCACCCGT
>JASFUW010000384.1:0-5316 GCA_050050135.1 Phycisphaerae bacterium | reverse complement strand
TGCGAACCGCTCGAGACCGAGGATTTCGTTGTTCAATCCATGCCGGATGCGAGCCCGACGCGTTGGCACCTGGCGCACACGACGTGGTTTTTCGAGACGTTCGTGCTCCGGCCGTCGCACCCCCCGTACGCCGAGTTCCATCCTGACTTCGTATACCTGTTCAACTCGTACTATAACGCCGTGGGGCCTCAGTATCCGCGGCCACAACGGGGCCTGTGTTCCCGACCGACGGTCAAGCAGATCATGGACTATCGCGTCCATGTAGATCGCCACATGCGCGCGTGGTTTGCCGAAACCGCCTCGGACGCACGCGAGGAATTGGGTCCGGTTGTCGAGGTGGGGTTGAACCACGAGCAGCAACATCAGGAACTGATGCTTACGGACATCAAGCACGTTTTCTCGTGCAACCCGATCATGCCGGTCTACCGAGAGCGGACCGACGAACGCGCTGCGGTCGGCGACGTCGTGTGGGTCTCCTTCGAGGAGGGCGTGCGCTACGTCGGTCACGAGGGGAAAGGGTTTTGCTACGACAACGAGTGTCCGCGACACAGGGCGTTTGTTCCGGCGTTCGAACTCGCGAATCGACTGGTCACCAACGGCGAGTATCTGGAGTTCATACGGGCGAAGGGGTACGAAAGGCCGGAGCTGTGGCTTTCCGACGGGTGGGGCACGGTCGAAGAGCAAGGATGGGAAGCACCGCTGTATTGGGAACGGCGCGACGATGAGTGGTGGAACTTCACGCTGGGGGGGATGCGTCGCGTGGAGGAAGCGGAACCGGTCTGCCACGTGAGCTATTATGAAGCGGATGCATTCGCCCGGTGGGCCGGCGCGCGTCTGCCCACGGAGGCGGAGTGGGAGACGGCGGGTGTGGGCGCGCCGGTCGACGGTAACTTCGTGGAGCGGGGGATCTATCATCCGCAGGCCGACGCTCAGGAACACAATGGCGCGATTCATCAGTTGTTCGGCGACGTGTGGGAGTGGACGTCGAGCGCGTATTCGCCGTATCCGGGGTACAAGCCGGTGGATGGTGCGCTCGGGGAGTACAACGGGAAGTTCATGTGCAATCAGTTCGTGCTCCGCGGCGGGTCCTGCGCCACGCATTCATCCCATGTTCGCCCGACGTACCGCAACTTCTTCGCACCGTCGGCGCGGTGGCAGTTTTCGGGCATCCGCCTGGCGCGGTAGTCCGTTGCGCGGGCAGCGAGTCGGGTGGTGCAAGCACCGGCATTGCGCGTCTGGTGATGCGTGCGGATCGCGTGGTCGCCGGATACGAAGCCAAGCGACCCGCGTTCTTGATAGCGCCAGTGCGGTCTCTTGGGTCCGTTTTGCAACTTTTTTTTTCGTTTTCTTTTTTTCTCCCTTCCGCTGGTGCGGCCGTATTCGGGCGCGCACGTTCTCCATACGAATAACTCGGTGGGCGCCCGGTCCTTTTCCGGGGTGACAGCGCGCGCAGAGGGCTGCGGCGTAGGCTCACGGAATTGCGACGAAGGACGCGCTCGTCGAGAGGAACAAACCTGCTGCGTACATCGTCTGCCGGACCGTTCCGGAATGCAATGCGGGTGACATCGAGGCGGCCGCGCCGGGGCGTGCGCATGATCTTGTCGGCAAACTCGAGCGGTTGCGTGGGTTCCTGCGGCGTCGGGTGTCATACTTTAGTGTACGGCGATGACGCGGAGGCGGGCACGAGGATCGAAGACGGCATGGAAAACAACGGCGTAGACCGGTTCACGGATGAAGTCATTGACGTCTATCGGACGACGGTCCGCGAACTTTACGCGTTCGTTTCACGGCGATCTGGAGGATCGCGCGAGCTGGCCGAGGACGTGACGCAAGAGACGTACCTGCGGGCCACGGCGGCGTGGCGCCGGCGCGGTCTGCCCGACTGTCCACTTGCCTGGTTGAAGATGGTTGCTCGGAACCTCCTGTTGAACCACTTTCGGCGTCACCGGTTGGAACCGGTCGACTCGACGGCGCTCGAGAGCGTGTTCGCCGAAACCGGTCAGGGTGGCACAGAGAACGGAGCGTTGGTGTGCTGGGGGCTTGCCCGTGTCGGTGCACGACACGCTCGGGTGCTGGAGGCGTTCTACATCGACGGCGTGTCGGTGCGTGGCATGGCCGAGAATCTGGGCATCAGCGAAAGAGCGGTCGAAGGTCGGCTGCGACGTGCTCGCATCGCACTGAAGAAGGTATTGACGCCTCACGTGGGCGTCGGCGGAGAAGTGACATGAACACCATCCATGATCCAGGCCCCAAGTTCGTCGACAATCTCGAGCAGGCATTGCGATCGACGATCCGCCGACAAGGGCGGTTCGGCAAGCGCGTATCCGCGCGCGGAGTTGTGGCGGGACGGCCTCGTTGGACGACGGGCGTCGTGGCTGTGGCTGCGCTGTTCGTCGGGAGCGCGGGCACGCTCGCGGTGACGCAACGACTTCGTTCGCAGACGGCTGATCTGATCATCGCGAGAGCGGACGCCCATCAGGCGTTCGCCGACGCCCGGCTCGATCTGTTCCGCGAGCAATTTCAGGAGACGGAGTCGCGTGGGGCGGCGGGGGCGCTGACGCAAAGTGAGGTTGACTCGATGCGGCTCGAGTTGGTGCAGGTCGAAGCGGAGGCCGCGGCTCGAACGCTGGACGTCGAGGAATCGCGGATGACCGGGGTTGATCCGGACAATTCGCTCTCCGCGCCGATCCTGCGCGGTCGCGATTTCGTGACGGAACGATTGGAACTCGAGCGGGGGGTACTGCTTCAGCGCGTTGCTCTACTCGAGAAGCAGGCGTCCCGAGCCGGGCTGACGGCGACCGAATCGGGAGGGATGCGGCAGGAGCTGGGGGCGGCGCGAGCTGCGCTGTCGATCGTGGAGGAGCGGCTTGCTCTTCGCGGGGACTATCTGTCCGGGGTGCACACGGCCCGTCAGGTCGAACTTGCTGACATCCGGTTCTCGGTACGGCGGCAACGAGAGATCGCCGCAGGGCGTGTGGCTGAGCTTCAACCCAAGTTGGACCGCATGCACGCTCTCGTCGAAGGCGGTATGGCATCGCGATCGGAGGCTCGTGGTTTGGAGATGGAGTTCCGCGCGGCGCAGCTTCAGGTTGATCTGGCTGAGTTGGAGATTCAGATCCTGGAAAGCAAATTGGGTGATTCGAGCGGTCAGTAATCATGCGCAGGCTGTTCGTTGACATGGCGTTATGAGAACTGAGGGTGCTGGGAATCGAACCCAGGACCTACGGCTTAAAAGGCCGGTGCTCTACCGCTGAGCTACACCCCCGGTGGAGGATTGCAGATCGGGGATCGGGGATTGTCCGGCACAGCCGCGACTCCGGCTGAACTAAGTCGAAGCCCCAAACCAACCAATCACGAACGTGGGGTCAATATCCCCAAAGCGACCCCCAAGTCAAGGCGGCCCGATTGCATTCGAGCGGAACTGAGGCGGTCTGGTGTCGGGGCTGGGGGCTAGAGGTACCCCAGGTCTTGAAGGCGCTGGCGGATGATCTCCTCTTCCTGAGGGGTGTAGCAGGCGGACTCGACCTTGTCGATACGGCCGAGGAGTTCGAGCGTGGTTATCACCTGATTGACGGATTGGTCGACGGTAAGCTGGTCGGTGTTGAGGAGTATCTCGGGTTTGAGCGGCTCCTCGTATGGTGCGTTGACGCCGGCGACGTGGGCGATTTCGCCGCGTTGGGCCTTTTCAAACAAGTCGGCCGCACCGCGTTTCATCAGGATTTCCATCGGGCAGCGGCAATAGATCTCGACGAACCTCCCCACCTCTTCGCGAATTCTGTCGCGGACGTCGCGGTAGGGGGCGACGGCGGTGACGATGGCGGTGACGCCGTTGCGGTTCAAGAGTCTGCACTCATAGCCTAGGCGCAGGAGATTCGTCTCGACCTCTTCGCGGGAGAAACCGAGGAGTCGGTTGATCTGCTGTCGGATGCGTCCCGAGTCGAGGACCTCGACCTTCAGGTTCCGAGCCTTGAGTGCGTCGCCGGTCGCGAGGCCGATGGTGGATTTTCCGGAACCCGACAACCCGGTGAACCAAATGGTGAAAGCATTGCTCATGGTGTCACGCGACCCCGATCGTTACCAGGCGTTGATGTTCAGCACCAACCCCCACCATACCACAATGACCGCGAAGATCAGTAGCAATCCGCATAGTGTCAACGGCCAACCCCATTGTACCACCTGGCGGATGCTGTAATGCCCCGATGCGAAACAGATTGCGTTTGGCGGAGAGCCGACCGGCAACAGGAACGCCAGACCCGAGGGGATGGTCACGGCCAATGTCATCATGGCGGGGCCTACGCCCATCATATCACCCACGGAGTATCCGATGGGTAGCAGCACGGCGACCGCGGCGGCGTTGCTGATGCCTTCGGTCAGGATGATGGCGATGGCGGCCATGATCATCAGGGCGAGGACACCGGGCATGGCAGCGTCAAACACGTGGCCGAGCAACCACTCCATGGCGTGTGTCTCGGTGATGGCTCGGCCGAGGGCGACGGCGCCGCCGTACATGAGGAGCACGCCCCAGTTGACGAAGCCCTGGACGGCGTTCCAATCGGCAATGCGAAGGATGAACAGGAGTGAGGCGGACAACATGGCGACGACGCCGAGGTCGAAGGCGTGTCCGACCGAAATCCAGGTAATGATGGTCAGGAGTCCGAGTGCGGCGAGGCGGCGTTCGCGCGAGGACATGGGGCCGAGGCGGCGGACACGCTCGTCGAGCATTCTGGTGGCGGCCTTTATGTCGCGTACGTCGGCGGGGACGCGCGAGCATACGATCCAGACCGCGAGGGCGGTCATGATCATTACGATGGGGGCGGAGGCGGCCATCCAGTGCAGGAAGCCGATGGACTTTCCGGGATAGGTCTGCTGGAGGATGCTGAGTGCAAGGGGTGCTCGGGCACCGCCGAGGAACGTGCCGACGCCGCCGATGACCGAGCCCCAGGCCAGACCGAGGAACAGCTTCTTGGCGTAGTTGCTGCCCTTTTGGAGACCGAGCGAGTCAACGATTTCGGTGATGATGGGGAACATCATGGCGGCGACTGCGTGTTCGGGCATCCAGAGTGCCATGAACGAGGCAGAGACGGTTACGCCGACGACGAGCGTGGTGGGGCTCCGGTCGAAGCGCTGCAAGGCGAGAAGGGTGACGCGCTTGGAGAGACCGGTCGAGATCATGGCTCCCGCGAGGAGGAAGACACCGAGCATGAAGAAGACGGCGCTGTTGCCGAACAGTGAGAGGGCCTGCCGCTCGGGCATGACGTCGAGTACGGGGAGCAGGGCGATGGCGAGCAACCCGGTGGCGGCGAGGGGGATGAGGTT
>JASFUW010000383.1:0-5317 GCA_050050135.1 Phycisphaerae bacterium | reverse complement strand
GCTACCACCGTGCCGACCGCGAGCACAACCAGCGGGATGTACATCAGCGGAATCTCATGGGCGTGATGATGCACGTCCTTGTCCCGCGGTTTGCCCATGAACGTCATCCACCATGCCCGCATCATGTAGAACGGGGTGACGTAGGCTGTAAAGATCGCCAACCAGAACATCCATTTCGGCAACGGGGGGATGTTTGCGAAGACCGCCCGCATCCCGCCGCCGTGCGAATCGCCGTGGTCGGAGGTTGCGGCGTGGCCATGCTCATCCGGTTGGAAGTTCGCCAGCCGCACCGAAGATACCTGCGGGTCGGTGGTCGAACCGTGTGAACCGTCGTGATGGTCAACCTGGTGTTTGTCGTACTCCCATTCGTAGGCGCGGGTATAGGCAACAGCCAGAATCTCGTCCTTGCTGAAGAACCCGCCTAGACCAAACTTCACCTTACCGACCTGCAGGCCGGCTATCCCCGCGCCGGAGATGGCCAGAACACCTATAAAGAACGTCCAACATGTAGCGGGCATCTTCTTTCGAAGTCCGCCCATCTTTCGCATGTCCTGCTCGTGGTGGCAGCCCTCGATAACCTGGCCGGAGCAGAGAAAGAGCATGGCCTTGAAGAACGCGTGGGTAATCAGATGGAACAGCGCCGCGATCCACGCTCCGCAACCCATACCGAAGATCATGTAGCCGAGTTGCGAGAGCGTCGAATACGCGAGACACTTCTTGATGTCGACCTGAACGATCGCGATGAGCGCCATCAAGAACAGCGTCAGGCAACCTATCGTCGCGACGAAAATCAAGGCCTCGGGCGTCATCAGTCTGAAGACGCGGGCCACGAGGTAGACACCGGCGGCGACCATCGTAGCGGCATGGATCAAAGCGCTGACCGGGGTCGGACCGGCCATGGCATCGGGCAGCCATACATGTAAGGGGAACTGCGCACTCTTGCCCATCGCACCGCAGAAAAGCCCGATGCCCATAATTGTCGCAAGCGACCAGCCGAACAGCGTAAAGGGGCTCGCGAAGATGCCGGCGTGTGCCGCGTGTTGCTCCGCAAAAGCAACCGCCGCCTGGTCCAGGTCGAGCGTATGAAGCTGGAAGTACACCAGCATCAACCCGATCAGAAAGCCGAAGTCACCAAAGCGGTTGGTGACGAAGGCCTTGATCGCTGCGGCTGAGGCATATGCCCTGTCGAAGTAGAACCCGATCAGCAGATAGCTGCACAGCCCGACCAGCTCCCAGCATATGAACAGGAAGAACAGGCTGCTGCTGACCACGAGCCCCAACATGCTGAAGCCGAACAGCGACAGATATGCGAAGAACCGGCCGTACTTGCTCTTCCCGTCGACTTCGTCGCTGTGGCCGCACATGTAGCCGACGCTGAAAAAGAAAATCCAAAACGCCACGAACGTGACCATGAAGAACATGGCCACCGTCAGCGAGTCGAGCTTGATCCCTACCGTTACCGGGACGGTGCCCAGGTTGGCCCAGTGCCAGCGGACGGCGTTTTCCGTAAGGGCTGCCTTGGAAGCCGGGTCCTCGCCCAACCACCCGGCCAACACTATCGTCGAAAGGACGAGCGGAATACCCATTCCCATGATCACGCCGAACCAACCCGCGCCGGGCTTTCCCATCTTCGGGCCGAAGAAGACAAGCAGCCAGAAACTGACCATCGGGAACAAGACCCCGAGTGCGAGCAGAATCTCGTATGTGTGCGAGGTTGCCATAGGCGTCAGCTAATCGTGCGTCAGTGATTCAACCCTGCAAGACCGCGGCCTTGTCCACGTCCACGGTCGCGAGGTTCTTGTACAGGTTGATGCATATTCCTACCGCGATCGCGGCCTCGGCGGCGGCCAATACGATCACGAAAATCGCGAGTATCTGCCCGTCGATCCGGCCGGGACCCATGAATCGATCGAACGCCACAAGGTTGATGCCGGAGCTGTTGAGCACGAGCTCGACCCCGATGAGGATTCCGATCGCGTTGCGTTTGGTCATCATGGTGAAGATGCCCGCACAAAACAGTGCGGCTGCGACCACCAGGTAATGAGTCAATCCGATCGTCAACATCCGGTCACTTTTCCTGTCTCGCCAGATGGGCGGCGCCGACCATCACGATCATGAGCAACACGCCGGCCACCTCGAACGGAACCAGATACGTCGTGAGCAGCCGTCGGCCGATGTCAGCCACCGGCGTGCCGGGGACCGCGGTTTCCGCCTCGGGCCAGGCGGCGCGACAAAGGACCACGGCAAGCGTGATAAAAAGCGCCAGGCACACCACGCCCGCACCGACGAACTCGATCTTCGGGGCGTCGTACCGCACCCATGGCGACTTACTGGTCAGCATGACACCGAACGCCAGCAGGATCAGCGTTCCGCCGGCGTACACGATCAACTGGATCGCGCCCAGGAAGCTGGCGGCCAACAGGAAATAGAGCAGTGCGACGGACCCCAACGTCAGAAAGAGCCAGACCGCCATGCGCACGATGTTGCGCGAGATACAGACGCCCAGCGCCGACATCACCGTCGCGACCGCCACCACGTAGAAAAGTATTCCCTCCAACACACCGCCCGGCGGCGCGGCGGTCGGGACGCTGCCACCGGCGGCGAGCACGGTCGAGCTCATCGACCCCACGCCGAGCAGCATCGCGAGGGCGGTCACAAACCGGGATGTCACACGCATGCTCACTTCGCCTTGTCTTTCACGCGCCCACACCGTGCGTCAGCCTCCGGGCAACGGGTCGATCACGAGATTCCCGACCAACCGCCGGCGGTGATAGAAACCGTAAGCGGCGATTCCCACGAAGCCCACGACGAAAAGAACACCGATCAGACCGAGGATCACGTTGATCACCGTATCAAAAGCCGCCCAGCCGCCGCTCGTCGACGTCGACGCCCACACCCACACCGTAGCACCGAGCAGCAGGAACATGGTGAGCGGCAACAGCACCTGCACGCAGGCGTAGAGCACCTGGTCGATCCGCACGCGCGGCAACGTCCAGCGGACCCAAAGTTGGACGAACAGGAAGAACGTCGCCTTGGCGATAAACCACAACGGTCCGCTGAACAGGATGCCGTTGATTCCCCGTGCGAACCAATTGTCACCGAGCCATCCGACGACCGCGTCACTCCACGAAAGCGGCAGCGGCGAGTTCCATCCACCCAAGAACACGATCACGAGCACGCCGGCCACCACGAACATCGCAGCGTATTCCGCAAAGAAGAACAGCGCCCAGCGAAAACCGGAGTATTCGGTCAAAAACCCGGCGACCAGTTCGCTCTCCGCCTCCGGAAGATCAAACGGCGCTCTTTTGCAGCTTGCCAGCGACGCGATGAAATAGGAGACGAACGCAACAAACGCGAACGGGTTGCTGAACGCAAGCCAACTGAACCAGCCGTTCGCCTGGGCTTCGCCGATTTCCCTCAGGCTCAACGACCCGACGCACACGGCCGGTACGAGCAGGGCCATACCCATCGGTATTTCGTATGAGACCATCTGGCAGGCTTCGCGCATCCCGCCGTATATGCTCCATTTGTTGTTGGACGCCCAGCCGCCAAGAATGACCGCAACCACCTCGACACCCAAGAGCGCGAGCACGAAGATCAGCGAGACCTCGAGATCGCGGAAGACGTACGTCACACCGAACGGCAACGCGAGAAACGCGGCTGCACTCGGTATGATCGCGAAGTAGGGGGCGACGCGGAACAGGATGCGATCCGCCTCCGCGGGGATCAGATCTTCCTTGAGAACCAGCTTGAGCCCGTCGGCGGGCGACTGTGCCCAACCGTGCCACTTGCCGACCCGCATCGGTCCCAGCCGGGACTGGATGCGACCGGCGACCTTCCGCTCCCACCAGATCGCGAAGACCGGAACGATCGTGAAGAAGATGATGACCGCTGTTGTCGAAATTACGTCGCGCAAAAGCGGGAACTGCAACGGCCAGACGGCGAACGACAACCACCCGAGACCACCCGGCATCCCGCTCCGAATCTCCGCGAGTGTGAGCGGGCCCGAGAAGTACGTCGTGAGCGCTGCGTCATCAGCCGTTTGGATCAGCCCGCCCTGCACCCAAAGGAACAGTGCGTTGACCGCCCAAACGAACAGGCACGAAAGGACGACAGCCACGATCAGGATGGGGCCCGCCGCCTTGATCAACGCGACCTCGAGCGCCTTGGGCAGAAAGCTGACGCCAAGGTGTTTGGCTTTCGGATGCCAGGGTACGGAAATCTGCGTCACGTTATCGATCCACTTCACCCAATACGATGTCGATACTGCCGACGATCGCCGGGATGTCCGCCATCAGGATGTTCCGACACACGTGGTTCGTGATCGAGAGGTTGCTGAAGCAGGGCCCCCGCGCCTTCACCCGGCTCGGAATCTGCGAGCCGTCACCCTGCACGTAGAAGCCGAGCTGACCGCGCGGGTTCTCGGCCTCGGCGTACACCTCGTCATTCGGCAGCTTCAAGTTCTTGGTCTTGGGAGCCATTACCTCGCCGTCCGGAAGGTTGTCCAACGCCTGACGGATGATCCGCACGGATTGAACCATCTCAAGGATGCGAACGAAGTATCGGCTCCAACTGTCACCAACGACCACGCCATCGGGTATACCGTTCGTTCCACCGGGCGCGCCGATGGGAACCTCGAACTCGTACTGATCGTAACCGTCGTAGGGCAGAACCTTGCGCAAGTCCCACCGCACACCGCTCGCCCTCAGGCACGAGCCGGTCAGCCCCCAGGCGAGCGCGTCTTCCAACGAGATCACGCCGACGTTGGCGGTTCGCTTCAGGAAAATATGGTTGAAGCTGAGCAGCTTGTTGTAGTCGTCGATCTTGGGCTCGAAGAAATCCAGGAACTCGTAGCACCGCTCGACCCAACCGTCGGGAAGATCGTCCGTGACGCCGCCGATGGTAATGTAGCTGTAGGTCAGGCGTGCCCCGCACGCGGCCTCGAACAGATCGAGGATCATCTCCCGCTCGCGGAAGCACCAGGTGAACGGGGTGAACGCACCCATGTCCAGCCCGTAACAACCGAGTGAGACGAGGTGCGAGGCGATGCGGTTCAGCTCCATATGGATGACACGGATGGCCTGGGCACGCGGAGGCACCTCGATGCCGCAAAGCCTCTCGATCGCGAGGGCGAACGCCTGGTTGTTGTTCATCCCCGAGAGGTAGTCCATCCGGTCGGTGTATGGGATGAATTGGAACGGCTTGAGGTTTTCACCGATCTTCTCGGCGCAGCGGTGCAGGTACCCGATGTGGGGGACGACTTCGAGGACCATCTCCCCATCGGTCCGCAGCACGAGGCGAAGCACGCCGTGGGTCG
>JASFUW010000382.1:0-5320 GCA_050050135.1 Phycisphaerae bacterium | reverse complement strand
CGGCGGCGCCGGCGCTGTAGAACCGCTCGATCGGTCGGTCGATCAGGTCGGCCGTGTTCGCCGAACGCACCCCGCCGGCAAGCGTGAGCACGTTAATGCCACGACCGTGCCGCTTGGTGAGCCAGGGGAGATTCGGCTCTTGCGCGAAGGGATCAAACCCGTCGTCCCACGACATATAGCCGGCGTTCCGCTCGGGTCCCCGAAGGAGCTGAATCTCGCCGTCGATACGCACCTGTTTCTGGTTGACATATTCGTCGGGACCCATGTCCGCGAGAAGAATCGTCTCGTGCGGGCGCGACGGCTGGTGTCGGTCGATCTGCGCCAGATAACCGTCACCTGCTTGCGTGATGAAGCTGTTGATTCCGTAACTCGAGGAGTCGGCCAGTTCGGGGCCTCGCAGTCTGCTGTGCATCTTGACGAGGCGGAACTTGTACGGGTCGGCGGGGCAACCCAGAATCAGCGGATCGTTAAGGTACGTCGGGAAGAGCTTGACGAACCAGGGATCGGGCTCTGCAACCGCCTGAATCTGCAAGGGGTTCTGCTCTTCCTCTGCGGAGGGCAGCCAGCCGTCGTTCTCCACGCGATACGCCATCATGGCTTGGCCTATCTCGCGCAGGTTGTGCATGCACACGGTGTTGTTGGCCAGCGCCATCGACCGTTTGAGCGACGGAAGAAGCAGCGCGATCAAAAACGCGATCATAGAAATGACCACGAGCAGCTCAATAAGCGTAGCCGCTCTGCGCTCAACCCGGAATGGAGATCGAGTCGAGACCACAGCAGGTTCCTGACATAGACGCATACGCAGCCCTATAAGATACTGCGATTTATTGCGCCCCGCAACTTTTTTTTCGTCTGCCAAGCGGGTATTCTTCACCCGGGCCGCCCTGTTCGTATGGGCTTCCTCACTAAACAAGAGACGGTCGCTTGTCGGAAATGCGCGATGGATCACGCGTCTGTTTGCTCCATCGGCGATGCTGTGTCGGAATTTCATCAAGACCGTAAAAATGTCAACACTACATGATACAATCAGCAAGGAGCTGCTGCCCTTTGTCGAGCGCCCTGGACAGTACATCGGCCGGGAGGTCAACCAGCTCGTGCAGGACGGCGACTGGGAGCGCGCCGACGTCCGCGTCGCCGTCGCGTTTCCCGACGCCTACACCCTCGGCATGAGCCACCTCGGCTGTCAGATTCTCTATTGGCTCATCAATCACACGCCTGGGTGCTGTGCGGAGCGGGTGTATTGTCCGTGGGGCGATGCCGAGGCGGTCATGCGCCGGAGGGGGATCGAGCTTTTCACGTGGGACACTCGCCAGCCCGTGTCGTCGGCCGACATCCTGGCGATCTCGCTGCAATACGAGATGGCTTACACGAGTGTGCTGCAATTGCTGGACTTGGCGGGGATTCCGTTGCGATCGTCCGACCGCGATGACCGCCACCCACTCGTCATCGCCGGCGGTCCACAGGCCGACAACCCGGAACCGGTTGCACCATTTCTCGACCTTGTAGTCCTGGGCGACGGCGAGGTCTCGATGGCCGCGATTCTTGACGCGTATCGAGAGATGAAGGCGGGGGGGATGAGTCGGCGCGACATGATTGCAGCCATGGCTCGGCGGTTCGAGTGGATCTACGCGCCGGGGCTGTACGATGTGCAGTATCACGCTGACGGGACGATTCGTTCGGTCGATCCGACGGACGCGGATATTCCTGCCGAGATCGTGCGGTGTCAGACGCCTGATTTCGAGGACGCACCGTTCCCCGTCAAGCCGCTTGTGCCTCACGTCGAGGTCGTTCACGATCGGATGGCCATCGAGATCATGCGTGGCTGCCCGCAGCGGTGTCGATTCTGTCACGCCGGGTTCACCAAGCGTCCGCTCCGCCTGCGAAGCGTCGACAAGATCTTAGCGATGGCTGAGGAAATGTACTGGGCCACCGGCATGAAGGAACTCGGCCTGCTCTCGCTCTCCACGGCTGACTATCCGTATTTGGCGGCGCTTGGCGAAGCCGTCAACGATCGCTTCGCCGAGCGACGCGTGAACATTTCGCTGCCCTCGCTGCGGATCGACAAGATGCTCCAGAACATCCCCTGGATGGTCAGCGCCGTGCGCAAGAGCGGTCTGACCATGGCTGTCGAGGCCGCGTCGGATGACATGCGGGATGCGATCAAGAAAAAAGTCACAGACGGCAACCTGCTCGATGGCGTCAAAGAGGCCTACAAAGCCGGCTGGCGGTCGGTGAAGCTCTATTTCATGTGCGGGTTTCCGGGTGAGCGCCAGGAGGACATCGACGGCATCATCGACGTCAGCCGCCAGGTCAGCGAAGCCCGCCGCGAGTTTGCCAAGAGTCCCGCCTCGGTCAACGCCTCGGTCGGTTGGCTGGTGCCCAAACCGCACACGCCGTTCCAGTGGGCCGCCCAACCCGAAGCGGAGTATTTCCACGAGGCCCGCCAACGGTTGCAGAGCTTGCTCCGCACGAACGGCAAACGCCGCGGACCGATCAAGATCAAGACGCACCGCGTCGAGCGATCGATCCTCGAGGCTGTGATATCCCGCGGCGACCGGCGGCTGGCTGACGTTCTCGAGCACGCGTATCGCGCCGGCGCCCGGTTCGACGGCTGGGACGAGTGCTTCAACGACCGCCTCTGGACCGAAGCCTTCGACGCCACCGGCCTCGACCCCGCCTGGTACGCCCACCGGGAACGCCCCGCCGACGAAGTCTTCCCCTGGTCCCACCTCCGCACCAAGATGACCGCCGACTACCTCCGCCGGCAGTACGATGACGTCTTCACCACCCTGAACCTCGCGCCGCCAGCAGCGCCGGTGGTTGCATCTACCGGGTGAATTGCGGCCTTTATGCACACCATTCCGTCTAGAGACATGCGGCAGTGGGATCGCACCTGACGGACCCGAGTTCTGCCCGGGCAGTGGCCACAACCAGCCTGATATCGGTCGGGGGGATTGGCGCGGATCCCTGGAGCTGGCATTCATGGCGGACCGGTGTACACGTCAGATGGGCGGATCGGTGTTGCTGGCGTCTCAGAACGTCCCATGGGCGCACACACCTACGGTCTTTCGATCGGTCCGTGAAACCGAACGCTGATTCCGTGCCGTTTGCGTACGAACTGGTCGATGCGGCGGGCCCAGGTGTCCGACAGGGTGCCTGAGTAGAAAATCGAGATCTCGTTGACCCCTTCCGGCACCCACGACTCGAAAGTCACCTCTTTGGGGGAGTAACCCACGGCTTCCTCGAAGGCTCGCTCATGATCGTCTGTAGCGACCCAGTCAGCAGTCCGTCGAGCGGAGTCTCCATAATCGATTCTGTCGATCTTCCGCCGCAACCCTTCAACTTGGTCAACAAGATAGTCAAGTTTCGCATCCGCTCCCGTCTCGCCCTCGAGGGGCTTAATCTCAGACTTTAACCCGAAGTACTTCCACAGTGTGTTCTTACCCTGGCTACGCTTGTCAGAAACGCCGAGGTGCTCAGCCAGCTTGGCGACCTGCCGGGAAAGCTCCCAAGGTTCAAGCGAACTCGCATACTCGTGATGGTGTAGGATGCCCGTATCGAACGGAACGTTGGTGATGAGCTCATCCTTGACAGCGCAAACCGGCTTGTTCAGCGAAGTCCGAATCCCGAACTCGAAGAACACGTTCGGGTTCAGGCAGGACATGTCACAGAGGACGAGGTCAGAGTTTTCGAGGTTCTTGATGATCTCCGCGTGGATTAGGTCGGCCCCTTTCGCGATCGTCGGGATCGGGTCATAGCCCGCCTGCTCGACGCTCGGCATGAAAAGGCATTCGAGAACATGCCGGAAATGGGCCGCACCATCTCGGTACCTGTCCAGGAACGCCTCCGGCGTCGTGATCGGCATGATGATGAAACAGGTTTTCTTCTCCTCCGCCATTTCGACTCTCCAATTGTAGTGCGTCACCGATAGGACGTTTGTAGGTTAATTCGGCACCATGGGCTGGGCAAGACCGTGTCGCCGGGTGCGCGGGAGGACCAGAGAAGGAGCGCGGTGCGAGTCCCGTAGGGACGGTCGAGGTTAGCCCAGCGATTCATCGCTGGGGCTGCGGGCGATGTGTAAGGGGCTCAGTCCCGTAGGGACGACTGAGGGTCGTGACATTCAGCCGTCCTTACAGGACTCGTGTTCCTCGCGGGTCTCCCACCCAGCCATGGATGGCTGGGCCAGACTCACGTGCCCCTACGGGGGCGTTGCGTAAGAACGGCTTGGGTGCATCCTCGGTCGCGGGCAGCGATGAAAGGCTCACCCCTCACCCAGCCTCTCCCCTCCAGGGGAGAGGTGAAATCACACGCAAGCAAGTCAGAAGCAGGCGGGCGATGGAGTTACATCTAGCTTTCCGCACGGACGTCCGCGCGGGCTGAAGCCCGCGGCTCAGGAGGTCTCGATGCGGTGAAAGACTGCGGGCGGAGTGTCAACCCGGCGGTCTGGGTGACACGCCGTCGACCTCGATGTTGTCGATGCGGATGGTTCGGAAGTTCTCGACCTCGAATGTCAGGCTGATGTCGGCGTTGCCGTTCACGAATTTGGCGGGCAGGCTGAACACGGCACGGCCGTCTTGTTGGCGTGTCGTCGGAGGGCTGTTCGGGACCAGCTCGACGAGCTTGCCGTGCTTGGCTTCGACCTCGTCGAACCAGGCGCGGAGCGTCTCGTCGTCGACCGCGTTGTCGAAGTCGTCGGTTGTGATCTCTCGCAGCTCGGCGATGCTCGCGTCGTTCAGCTTGAGCAGCTCCGGTACCTTCATCATGGTCGACCACATCCCGATCGCGGCGATCGATCCGATCCCGACCGTCACCCCGATCACGCCGGTCACCAACGAAATCGGGATGGCTGCGATCGCCAGACCCAGCCCGCGACGTCGGCCGCTGCGCGTCGCAGCGATGCCGACGATACCGAGAATCAGGCCCAGAATCGCACCGATCCCGGTGCATCCCAGAATCGAGAGCACGAACCCCGCAACGGCCGTACCGCTCCAGGGCGGAGGGCCGGGCGGAGCTGTGAATTCTTGCGCTTCCCCGCCGTCGGGGGGTGGCGGTGGCTGGAATTGGGTCATTCGAGCATTCCTTTGCTTTCGCGTTGGCGGCGGAGGCGGCCCCGAACCAGCCGGCAAGCCGATCGCGCGGTCGGGCACCACACGTTTCGCGCGGTATCGGCCAGATAGGACGTACCGCATCGCCCGAAATGGTAGATCGCGGCACAATCGCGGTCAATGGTCGGCTCAGCGGCTCGAAGGCGCCTACCTCACAGCCGAGTGTCAAAGTCCGGACCCACGGGCTACCGAGTGCCTCGTTAGACCGTGCCATG
>JASFUW010000381.1:0-5322 GCA_050050135.1 Phycisphaerae bacterium | reverse complement strand
GATCGGGGTGGGGATCGCGCTGTTGGCGGAGGTCGTGCGCGTGCCGTCGTTGCCGTTTGCGGTGGGGCTCTATCTGCCGGTGTCTACGATGGTGCCGGTGTTTCTGGGCGGGTGGCTGCGGTGGTTGATGCAGCGGCGGGGAAAATCGGAGGATGAGAAGAACGAGCGTCGCGAGCGGGGGGTGCTGTTCGGGTCGGGGTTGGTGGGCGGGGAGGGGCTTTGCGGTGTGGCGATCGCGGGCGTGGTCTTCGTGCAGAAGTGGTTGGCGGAGGACCCGACGGCGGATCAGCCGCTGCCGCTTGCGATCGGAACGGATTGGGCTGCGAGGCTTGCCGCGGGCTTGAATGCGCCGTTTGTCGCCGATGCGATCTCAAGCGTGTCGGCGGCGGTGGTGTTCGGGGCGGTGATGGTTTACTTTGCGCGGCGGTGCCGGGCGAAGGTATAGGTTGTGTCCCGGGCGCACCGGCTGAGGGATGCGCGGAAGTGGTTCGGCGGGTCGCACCCTGCGATTGCCGGACGAATGTACAGGTTTCCGAATCGTGGAGGATCATCGTGTCATTGCTACGTCACAGGCGGGTTGGGGGTCGGGTTCCCGGTCGGGTTGTCGCGGGTTCTTCCCTCGTTTTGTTGAGTGCCACATGCATGTCAGTAAAGGCATCGGAGCCGAGGACGGGGCCGTGGCGGGCGTGGTTTGACAGTCCGGGGGGTGAGCTGCCGTTCGGGCTGGAGTTGGAGAAGGGTGAGCGCGTATGGACTGCGTGGATTACTAACGGGGTGGAGCGAATCCGGGTTCCCCTGACCCTGTGGGACGGGCAGGAACTCGTTCTGGACATCGGCTACTACGATGCGAAGATCGCAGCCAAGGCGAGCCGCGACGGTTCGCGGCTTGACGGGGAGTGGATCAAGAAGGGCCGCGGGGATGAGTGGTCGAAGTTGCCGTTTCACGCGAAAGCGGGTCCGGCGCGGCGATTCGGCAGGGTGGCGACGGACACGGGTCTTCCGATCGAGCAGACGGTGGACGGGCGATGGTCGGTCGACTTCTCGGGGAGCGACGAGCCGGCGGTGGGAATCTTCGAGCGACAACCTGATGACAGTATCGCGGGAACGTTTCTGACGGTGGGAGGTGACTACGGTTTTCTTTCGGGGAATCTGGACGGGAATCGGCTTCGACTGTCCAACTTCGACGGGGCCCATGCGTTTCTGTTCGACGCGAGGATTCAACCGGACGGAACGCTCAAGGGCGACTTCTGGTCGCGGGACACGTGGCATGAGACGTGGACGGCGAAGCGGGACGCGAGGGCGAAGCTGCCGGAGGCGTTCGGGCGATCCAAATGGGTCGGGGGAACGGCATTCGGCGACATGTTCTTTCCCGACTTGACGGGCAGATTCTGGTCGTTGGACGATCCGAAATGGCAGGGCCACCCGCGGATCATCGAGGTGTTCGGGACGTGGTGCCCGAACTGTCATGACGAGACGCGGTATCTGGTGGAGTTGGACAAGAAATATCATTCGCGCGGGCTGCGGATCATCGGTCTGGCATTCGAGCTGACGGGTGACTTCAAGCGAGACGGCAGACAGGTCCAGCGGTATGCGAAACGACATGGCGTGGAGTATCCGCTGTTGGTTGCGGGGGTGGCGACCAAGGAGGACGTGGCCAAGAAACTGCCGGTGCTGGATCGGATTCAGGCCTACCCGACGACGATTTTCATGGATGCGGCGGGGAAGGTGCGCGCGATTCACTCCGGTTTTTCCGGGCCGGCGACGGGGGCGGAATACAGGAGGCTTCAGGTCGAGTTCGAGAAGCTGATCGAGGAGATGCTTTCGGCAAAATCCACGAGCACGCCTTAATGGGTAGGGTCGGCGGGTCTCTGACGTATCCCGTACCTATCCAAAGCGTTTCTTCCAATCGATCAGGCGTTGGAGGGCTTCGAGGGGGGTGATGTGTTCGGGGTCGAGGGCTTTGAGTTCGTCGATGAGTTCGTCGCCGGGGTCTCGGAAGAGGGTAAGCTGGGCGTCGGGTCGGGTTTTTCTTCGGGATAGTTGGGGGGTGCGGGATTCGCGCTCGAAGGCTCGCTGGAGCTCGTCGAGGACTTCGCGGGAGCGCTCGATGACCGTTCGGGGGATGCCGGCGAGCCGGGCGACGTGGATGCCGTAGCTCTTGCTTGCGCCGCCCTCGACGATCTGGTGGAGGAAGATGATGCCTTCGTCTTCCGGTCCGGTCGGGGCTTTCGCTGCGGGATCGTGGGCGACTTCGCGGACGGCGACGTTGTAGTTGCGGACGCCGCGGAGGAGTTCGGCCAGTTCCGTCAATTCGTGGTAGTGGGTGGCGACAAGGCAGCGGCACTTGACTTCGGTGGCGAGGTGCTCGGTGATGGCCCAGGCGAGGGACAAGCCGTCGAAGGTGCTGGTGCCGCGGCCCAGCTCGTCGAGGACGACGAGTGATCGGTCCGTTGCGTTGTGCAGGATGTTGGCGGCTTCGTTCATTTCGACCATGAAGGTGGAGCGGTCGCGCATGATCTCGTCGGACGAGCCGACGCGGGCGAAGATGCGATCGACGGGGGATAGTGTCACGCGTCTGGCGGGGACGAACGATCCGGTTTGGGCGAGTAAAGCGACTAAGGCGACCTGGCGGATGTAGGTGCTTTTGCCGGCCATGTTGGGGCCGGTGATGACAAAGACGCGGGAGGCGTCGTCGGTCATGGTGGTGTCGTTGGGCACGAAGTCGTCGCCGAGGACGTGGTCCAACACGGGGTGTCGGCCTTGGGATATTTCGAGTCGGGGGTCGTCGGTGAACTCGGGTCGGACGAAGCGTCGCTCGACGGCAAGCTGGGCGAGGCCGGTGACGCAGTCCAGGCGGCCGATGGCGTCGGCGACGCGCATGAGGGCGGGGACGCGGGCGGCGGTCTGCTCGCGGACGCGTTCGAAGAGGTTGAACTCGAGTTCGTTGGCGCGGTCCTGGGCGGTGAGGACCTCGGTTTCGTGCTTCTTGAGCTGGTCGGTGATGTATCGCTCGGCGCTTTTGATGGTCTGGCGGCGGACGTATTCGGTGGGTGCCTGGTTTTTGGCACTGTTGGGGATTTCGATGTAGTAGCCGAAGACGCGGTTGAAGCCGACCTTGAGGGATGCGATGCCGGTGCGCTCGATCTCGCGTTTTTGGTATTCGGCGAGCCAGTCCTGGCCGCCTTGGGCGACGGCGCGGAGTCGATCGAGCTCGGGGTCGAAGCCGTCGGCAATGAACCCACCTTCGCGGATGGCGTTGGGCGGGTCGGGGCGGATGGCGCGGGTGAGCAGGTCAGCCAGGTCGGTGAGTCCTTCGAGGTCGGTGGCGATCTCGGCGAGGAAGGCGATCTGACCGTCCCGCAAGGGCTGTGCAGTCAGGGGTAGTGCGGAGAGCGTGGTGGCTAGCGCGGCGAGGTCGCGCGGGGAGGTGCGGCCTAGGGCTACCCGGCCGGCGATGCGTTCCACGTCGGCCATGTTTTTGAGCCGTCTGCGCACGGTCGATCGGACGTCTTCGTGGTCGAGGAGATGGCTGACGGCGTCCTGGCGGCGGGTGATCTCGGTGACGTTGATCAACGGGGCCCGGAGCCAGTGGCGGAGCTTTCGCCCGCCGATGGGGTGGACGGTTCGATCGACGGCCCAGAGGAGGGTTCCCTCGACGCTTCCGCTGCGGAGGGTTCGTTCGATTTCGAGGGACCGCCAGGAGCTGTGGTCGATCTGGAGGTATTCAGTGGTTGTCCGCTGACGGATGGCTGTGATGTGGGCGAGGGTGCTCTTCTGGGTTTCCTGGAGATACTGGATGGCGCAGCCTGCGGCACAGAGGGAGGCGTTCATGTCATCGAAGCCGAATCCCGCGAGGGTGGAGACGCCGAAGTGTTCGAGGAGCGATCGCTCGGCCTGATACGACGAGAACTCGTGGGCGGGGCGTCGTGTGGGGGCGGTGCCGAGGATCTGTCGCAACTCGTCCGCGACCCGCTCGAGGTCGGGGCTCCGTTCGTCGTCGATGAGAAGCTCTGCGGGTTTTGCGCGGACGAGTTCGTCGAGTAGTGAATCTCGCGAGACGTCGACGACCTCGAAGCGCCCGCTGGCCAGTTCGACGAGGGCGAGGCCGGCTTCCTTATCACGGATGCAAATGGATGCCAAGGTGTTGTCATCGCGTTCGTTGAGCAGTGCGTCATCGGTGAGGGTGCCTGCGGTGACGATGCGGATGACGTCTCGTTTGACGACGCCCTTGGCGAGCCTAGCGTCTTCGAGCTGTTCGGAGATGGCGACCTTGTAGCCGGCAGTAACCAGCTTCTTTAGGTAGGCGTCGAGTGCGTGGTAGGGGATGCCGGCGAGTGGAATTTCATTTTCGGCGCCTTTGTTTCGCGAGGTCAGCGCGATGCCGAGGACCTTCGAGCAGAGGACGGCGTCGTCGTAGAAGGTTTCGTAGAAGTCGCCCATGCGGAAGAGGAGGATGGCGTCGCCGACGCGTTTTTTCTGGTCGGCGTATTGGCGCATGGCGGGGGTGAGCGATCCCGACGCGCCGGGACTCGGCTTGGTGGGCGGGCGATGCGTTGAGCGTTTTGTCGACGACAACGGGGAAGGCTCTCCGCGGCGCGTCACGATCGGCGCAACGGGGTTGCACCCGTCGCTTGCGCTCGGGGCTCAAGAAAGTCCGGTCTGCATGGCAGACCCTACGACCATGTCGCGGGTCCCATCCGTCCCCCACCCTTCGCTTCGCGAAGAATGGGGCAGACGCACGGCGTGGACTGCGGGAGTTCGACCCTCTCGCAATCCCTCCCTGCCAGGGAGGGGAGCTGGGGTGCACGGCGGACCCTTCGACGTCGAATCTCAGTCTACCACACGGGCGTGGACCGGCAATCAAACGGGTGATCCGCCAAGCGGGATGTTATCCGGCGGAATTGTCCTTGCGCATTGTGGGCATTTGGGCCCGGTCAGGTCAGCCAGCTCGTGGCCGCAGTTGAGGCAGAGGCGCATCGCGCCGCACTCGGGGCAGCGGTCGCCTTCGAGTCCCGTTCGGTTATACCCGCAGCCGGGGCAGAGGGTTCGCTTGTGACGGGCCTTGCGCACGTAGTAGAAGAACCGCTGATGGACGAAGGTGATGAGGGGGTATGCGGTGAGGATCAGGACGAGCGGCCAGGTCCAGGTTCGCAGGCCGACGAAGCTCATGTTGATCGGCGGGGTTACGCGCCGGGGTGTCCAGTGGTTGCGGAGCCAGGCGTAGGGTCTGATGCGGCCTGGTCGGGCGTGACGGTAACGGTGGCAGAGGGTGTGGTCGGAGGTGCGTCGGACTTCCATGCGCATGGCGCTTTCGATGGGGTC
>JASFUW010000380.1:0-5323 GCA_050050135.1 Phycisphaerae bacterium | reverse complement strand
GGCCTGGGTGGGGTCCACGGTTTGCGTGAAGGCTTCGCTCAGGTAGGTGCGAGCGGCGACGAGATCGCCGCGCTGGAGGGCGTCCTTTCCGGTGCTTATCAGCGACTCGACGCGACGGGAGACGGATTGGGAGGGGTTGGGCGACATCGGGCGGGCGGGTGATTCGCCCTTCTCGGGGACGTCGTTGTATGGGGCGACGGGGGGCTGGGTGTCCGGGCGATTGGTGGCAAGGGCGGGCAAGGGGCGGGAGGCCAAGGGGCGCTGCGTTGTCGATGACGGAACGATGAAGCGGTACGACCACCATGCCGCGGCGGCCGCTGCGACGAGGAGCAGAGTCGGGATTGTCCAGCGGAAGCGACGCCGCCTGCGAAATCTTCGATACCTGGCCACGAGCTTCGGACTCCGCGCACGAGACGAGCAGACTGAATCGCCCTTTAGGGCCGACACATTCTATCCGTCGTGGAGGATACCGAAGCGAGCAAAAGATGCAAGCGTTAGACATGATAACACATGCCTCTTCGCCGCGTGTCGCGTGATGGTGCACACGTCGGAAGTTCAACTAATCACAGGGGGCGAGCGGGTTGCGTTGCACCGCGTGCGTCGAGTAGGCGTAAGCACGTCAGGCGGGGATTTCGGGCAGTGACTGGATTGGCGGCGGTGCGTTCAGTCGAGCGACCTCGGCTTGGTCCAGGTCGAGGGCCTGGGCCCAGAAGCGCTCCGCGGCGTTGCGTTCGAACGTACCGGTGCCCACTATCAGTGTTGGAATGCGGGATGCGCGCTCGGGGAAGCGCATGCCGTAGAGCAAGGCGATTTCGGTTTCGGCGATCAATCGCTTTCGCATTTGCCCGTACGATTCGTGCTTTTTTCGTCGGAAGGCCATCAGCGGCGTCCCTTGGGTCGTGATGCGGGCGGGGCGGTGCGAGAGGCATCGGCCAGGGGTTGCGGCGCGTAGACGTACCAGAACATCCCGAGGGCTGCGGCTGCGCCGACCGAGACGAACTGGACGGGGAGGATTCGCATGAAATGGGACGAGGGGACGTTGGGCGGCGACCCGGGCGCTTGAGGCGCGAGGGCGGCCCAGACGTAGGCGGTGAGCGTGATCAGGGAGACGGCGAGGAGCGCCCACAAGGCGGACCGAACGGGCACGGAGCGGTAGGCGACGTAAACGCCGATGCAGACCGAGGCGGCGACGATGAAGCAGGTCTGCCCGTGACGGATGGTCCTGGCGGAGAGCCCGAAGGAGAGGACGGACATGGCGGCGAGGGCGATGGCGGCGACGATGAGCATGTGCTTGACGCCGTCCGCCGGCCGGGTCTGTCGAGCGCGGTCTGTGGGGAGCCAGTGTGTGGAAAGTCGGGGGATGTCACAACCCGCGAGCGTGGGGTGCCGGTCTCGCTCGTTCGGTTTGTTCGGGACCGGGGCAGCGACCGAGTCCGTAAACAACCAGCGTTGAACGGCGGCACTCACCAGGACGGATACGGCGAGGACGAGAAACCAGCCGAGGGCGCCGAGGGCGAATCGAACTGCGAGTGCGTTTTCGGTTTTTCCGGGGAGGTCGGCGCGTTGTAGTAGCAGGTATTCAGCGGTTCCCCCTCGAAGCGATACGAGTGCGAGGCCGAGGGCGACGGCGAAGGGGCCTACGTCGGGTAGACGTCGTCCGGCGATGAGCGTTGCGAGGGCACCGACGACACCGCCTAATGCGGCAATCTGGACGATCATGCCGATGGCGCCTTGACGGGTCAAGACGCTGACGGCGCCGAGGGGGTCATCGGGTGCCATGGTGAGCCATCCGACGGTCAAGAAGAGTGCGGCGGCGAGCCCCCAGGAGGCCAATGTCACCGTTTTGTCCAAGGTGCCGGGCTGGTGCCACTGTTCCGTCATTGCATCGGCTGCATCGCTCATACGGTAGGCTGCTCCAAGAGCTCAAGTCGGCGGAGGAGGGCTTCGACTTCTTGTCGTGCTTCGTTGGCCAGAGGACAGAGCGGAAGACGGAACTCCTCTGCTATCAGCCCGGCGGCGGCCATCGCGGTCTTGATCGGGAGGGGATTGGGGCCGAATCGGGCGAGGCCGGCGGCGATGGCGTAGGCCTTGCGGTGAAGGTCGCGGGCCTTTGACAGGTCGCCGTGCAAGCCTGCGTCGACGAGGCGTTTCATGAGGGCAGGTGAGAGATTCGCGACGACGCTGATGGCGCCGACCGCGCCGAGGGCGATGAAGGGCCAGGTCAGGGAGTCATCGCCGCTGAGCACCGTGATGTCACAGCGGGCGAGCAGGTCGGTGGTCAGATCGACGCCGCCGGTGGCGTCTTTCAATGCGAGGATGTTGGGATACTGCCGGCGGAGTCTCACGACCGTGTCGTTGGTGATGTTGACACCGGTTCTTGCGGGGACGTTGTAGAGGACAAGGGGGAGTTCGGCGGCGTCGGCGACGGCTGCGTAGTGGCGAAAGAGGCCTTCCTGTGTGGGGCGGTTGTAACTGGGCGCGACGACGAGCGCGGCGTTCGCGCCGGCGGCGGCAGCTTGCTTGGTGCGGGCGATGGTGTTCGCGGTGTTGTTGGAGCCGGTGCCGACCATTACGGGGCAGCGCCCGTTTGCCCGGGTGAGCACAAGATCGAGAAGCTTGTCGCGCTCGGGTTTGGACAAGGTCGGCGACTCGCCGGTCGTGCCCAACGGGACGAGCCAGTCGGTTCCGCCGTCGATCTGGCGATCGACGAGTTTTTCGAGGCACGGCCAATCCACCTCGCCGTTTCGGAACGGGGTGACCAGGGCTGTCATAGAGCCGCGAATTTGAGTGTCAGCGGTTGACATTATCTCTCAGACCTCCTTGTCGATTCGTGTCGTATGTTGCGTTGCGCAGGATGAAGGATGAACCCGAAGCATGGTGGTGGAGTTCGGGATCATCCTTCATCCTCTGTTTTCTTGTCGGGGTTGGTGCAGGGTGATGAGGCGTTTCATTTCGCGAACGGCATCGCGCATGCCGACGAAGACGGATCGAGCGACGATGGAGTGTCCGATGTTGAATTCTGAGAAGCCGGGGAGGGCTGCGATGGGGGCGATGTTGCGATAGGTCAGGCCGTGCCCGCCGTGGACTTCGAGTCCGGCGCGGTGGCCGACTTCGATACCGCGGCGCAGATCGTCGATGGCCGCTTTCCGTTCCGACTGTGTGCTTGCGTGGGCGTATGCCCCGGTCCATAGCTCGACGCCGTGGAAACCGACGCCGGCAGCGGCGTCGATCTGGTCGGTAATCGGCTCGATGAACGCGCTGACGGTGATACCCGCGTCGCGGAGACGCGTGACGGCTTTTCGTACGCGGTCGCGGTGCCGGATGACATCGAGACCGCCTTCGGTGGTGAGCTCTTCTCGGCGTTCGGGGACGAGCGAACACTGGGCGGGTCTGAGGTCGAGGGCGACGGAGACGATCTCGTCGTCGACGGCCATCTCCATGTTGAGCTTCACGGCAACGGTTTCGCGAAGGAGTCGGGCGTCGCGGTCGTTGATGTGGCGGCGGTCTTCCCGAAGATGGAAGGTAATGCCGTCTGCGCCGCCGAGCTCGGCCTCGACGGCGGCCCAGACGGGGTCGGGCTCGTCGGTGCGGCGGGCCTGTCGGACGGTGGCCACGTGATCGATGTTTACGCCAAGCTTTGCCATTTTTACCTTTGGTCTCGCCGGGGGGCAGGCCCCGTATGTCGGCGACGCGGCGTCGCAGTGTTCGAATCGGGTCAGAAGTGTGCATTATAGATGCGTCGGGGACGGGGGCAAAGTCCGCTATGAGGCTGCTGGAAAAGGGTACAGGCACCTCGCCGGGGGCCACTCACGACTCCGTGGACGACTCGTTGCTCGGAGCCAGTCCGCTCTTTCGACGGACTGCTAGGGCACGAGGTGGTGCTCGACCAAGAACTGTCGGATTTCGCGTGCGGCGAGCGCGTGTCCGAGCGTGGTGGGGTGGGAGGCGTCCAAGAACAGCTCGGAAGGTTCGAGGGCGTTTTCGCGGGCGTATGTTCGAAACACGGGCAAGAGGTCCAGGTATGGTACATCGTGGCGGCGGGCGAACTCAGCCAATCGGACCTGAGGGGCCGGGTGCTGAACAGCGCCGGGTCGGATCTGCATCGCGTAAGGAAAACAGACGATGGCGAAGGGCAGATCGTTTTGCCTGGCGAGGTCGACGATTTTGCTCATGTTGTCGAAGGTGAGCTTCCAGGCGTTTTTCAGGTGCGGGGCGTCTGGGTCTTGGATCAGTCGGGAGACGGCGAATCGGTCGATCAATTCGTTGCGGCGCTGTCCGGCACTGCGTCTGGATCTCTTGCGAATCTCACGGGCTGCGCGATATAGACCCGAGCGGCGCAGGAGAGGGGAGACGAACTCGTAAGGCCCGGAGGAATTTCCGCCGAACCGGGAGAGCAGGAACTTCTCTACGTAATCGTTCAGGCAGAAGACGTGGACGACTACGTCGGGCTGGTGTTGGATACCCTCATTGGCGAGGAGGTTCACCTGTTGCCACGGTGAGTAGGAGGTGACGGCGCAGTTGACGATCGTGACACGTGTCTGCGGCGGGCGTGCAGGGAGCCTCGTCGAGAGGATCGCTGCGAAGGTGTCGCTTTCCGGCACACCGAAACCGACCGTAACGGAGTCTCCGAGCAGGAGCACGCGGTGCTCGGGCTCGCTCCTTTCGTAGGGGATTTCGGGGCCGGGCAGGCCGTGGGCGTTGATGTGAACCGGTTGATTCAGGTAGGTGCCGAAGGAACCGGGGCGGAAGGTCCAGTCCCTTTCTGCGTGGGGCATATAGATCTCGGGGTGGAGGGGCGGGGGCCTGAGGACGACGTTCAAAAGACTGTCGACGGACATGAGGAGCCAAAGCGGTATTACGGCGAGGATGAATTTGGGAACGAGCGGGGAGGCGCGTGGACGGTTACGTGCCCACAGGGAGACGAAGAAAGCAAGCGCTGCGCTGACGGCGTGCTGAACGAGCGATCTTACCAAAGCGGCGGTTTCGCCATCACCGAGTACCATCCCCCAACCGGCGGCAAGGAAGCGCAGACCCAATAGGGCGATGACAACGAACGAGTATCCGATGAGCAGGACGCAACATGCCGTGAGGCGTCGTGAGGCAAGTGCTCCACGTTGCCGGTGATCGGTATGCTGTTGGTGCCGCGCCGACATTTGACTGGTCGCCCTCCCGCGGGCGCGCGAGGATCAAGGTTAGAGCCTAGTGTCCTGTCTCTAACAGTTCTTTACAACGTTTTATCTTCCGCATGATCTTGCGGGCGGTCGCTGTCCACACGAAAGGCACTGGGTTCCTGTTGTGTTCATGCAGATAGCAGCGAATCGCC
>JASFUW010000379.1:0-5329 GCA_050050135.1 Phycisphaerae bacterium | reverse complement strand
CCCGCGGCATCGTTCGACGCCTTGAGGGTGAAACTGCCCAGATACGCCCTGTTGGCGACGTCCACGCTGCCGTCGAACAGCATCGCCCCCAGTCGCCCGCCGATTCGGTCCACCGCGTCGATCTTCTTTTGACCGGCGAACACGAAGTTGCTCCGCGTGCCATCGATCTTCAGGTCGGAGACGGTCAGGTTGCCGCGCGTTCCGCCGACGGCGTCGAGCGTCGCCTGGTAGACCCGCAGGTCCGGAATATTCGCTGCGAACACGTCAACCGTGAAGACACCGCCCGCGGTCAGCGACGTCGTGGACGGAACCAGCTCGACAGCGGGACCCAACTGGGTCACCGAGGCACCATTGAGCACGCGCGTCAGACGCCGCGCGATGTTGGCATTCATTCCGGCGATCGTGATGCGACCGCTCTTCGTATCGACGGTGGGTGTGCCCGCACCGATGATCCGTCCGCTCGAAACCGCGACCAGCCGGTTCGCGCCGTTCTTCTTCATGGAGTCGGCGAGGCGCTGCGCCGCCGCCGGACCGACAACGACCTCAATATCTGTTCCGCTGCTGGAGTCGATCGCGTCAGCCGACTTGATGCTCTGCCCCGTCACCGCCACGTCGGGTGATACATGCAGCGTTACGCCGGCGACCGTCGCCTTTCCGAACCCGTTTATCTGGTTCGTGCCGGCGAGGTGGAAATCCACAGCCGCCAGGGCTGAGGTCGCCCATGCCCCCATAACCACCAAGGCCAATAACGTTGTTCCCTTTCGCATCGTCTTTCCTTTCAAGAAGGGTCACCCTCTTTATGGTCCGCATTTCGCAGCCTCCGCACGCTGCTTCGGCTGCGTACCCTGTCGTACCTTAGCTTAAACCGTCTCCACCCCCAAGCGTCGCGACACGGACGCCACAGACCTGTCCAGCTCGACCCAACGCCCCGCTTATACCCACCTGAACCCGATAATGCAATCGATTTCCTGCCGCCAACGGGCGATTCCGACGCCGGTCATGGACGTCTCAGGGCGAAAAAGCGGCGATCCCGCGGTCCGTTCGTTACCAACCCGTTACCGGACGCCTCCTATTCCCGTCTGACCGCTTTCGACCGCCCGGGCGCGCCATCAGTCCGGACGAACTCACACGCCAACGCGCGCAAACGGGAAAGAGCCCGAGCGCACCCCACGCGCCGGCAAGACCAATCAAACGGAACCGGGTCGCGGCCGCGCTTTCAGCCCGCGGCCCCCACTCCGGCACGGATGCGAACCTCAATCACAACCCGTAGGCCCGTCGAAGGGATACGCAGAGCCGGTGAACGCTTCGACCGTATGCGAGATGTCGACGAAGTCGATCTTCAAGTCCGGCAGATCGCCCGTCAGATCGGTTCGCGACTTCGACTCCGCACCCTCGAGGTTCTTGAACTTGTCGACGACGGCGGCGATATCCACGAAGTCGACGATCCCCTGCGGTGAGGTACACGCGGTCAGGCTGCAATCGCCAGCGACATCACCCCAACGACTCGTATGAATCGTAAGCGGGCTAGAGAACGCCACTTCACCGATGTCGAAGCATGCCCGGGGCGCGCAGAACTCGTCGATCATTTGCAGTTCGTAAGTGGACTCCGGAATGATCTCGCGCGCAAAAACGTTCACCGTGCCCCACACGCTCCAGTCGGTGAAGTGCGGCTCACACTGAAGCATCGCCACGGTGAGGTTCGGCGGCGGACCGAAGGGTGAACCGCTCGCCTCGGACACGTCAAACGGTTCACCAACCCACATGCTCTGACCTTCCAAAGCCTCGAAAGGCGGCGGCAGATCGGCGAACTTCACCCGGACGGCTTCCAGCTCGCCGCCACCGTTACCTCCCTGAAACGAAAGGAACCGGTTTCGCGTTCCGAACCCGAGGTCCGCCACGACCGGATCGGGCACGGGTGCATCCGGAACCACGCACGACCACCACTCGCACGTCAGCGAGAGCGTCCCCAGACCGGTGTCCCCATCCAGCCCACCGATACGGATTCGATAGCATTTCCCGGGATTCACGAGTACCGTCAACGGAAGCGTGCCCACGAGTCCGCACCCGTATTCCGTGCTCCCGTCGATCGGTCCGGAGCAGGTTTCCGAGTCGTCGCAGTACACGGCGGCGTACACGTCGAAAGTCGACAGCGGCGCCGAGATGGTCAGCGAGCCTTCACACGTAGCCACGTAGTCGTACCACACGTCGTTCGTGAACCGGTCGGGCGGGTCGAAGACACAGCCGTCGGTCTCGGTGATCGGTCCGTCCGTCGTCGCACACGCCGTCACCAGTGCGTTGTCACCGTCGACGACCGGTGTGGCGTTTGCACTGTCGTCGTTCGGCGGTGTGGACGGCGGGCACGTGACCGCCGCGCATTCCTCATCCGCAACGAAGAACCCGCCGGTGTCGTTGCAGTCGAAAAGCGTAATGTCCTGGCACCCCACCCCCGCACCGCACACGCAGCACGCGCCGTCTTCGCACTCGTCGGGAACGCCGTTGTCGTTCGAGTCTTCGCTTGTTCCGTTGGCGATGTCGAGGCCGTCATCGATGCCGTTGTTGTTGCAGTCCTCGGTGTTCAGCGCAGCCAGGACGTTGATGATACCGTACCCGCGGACGTATTCCGGGTCGAACGTGCCGTGCGCGACGAAGAAATCCGCCGTGTCGAAAAGCCTGCTTCGCAATTCGTCGACCGTCCACTCGGGATGAGCCTGCACCATGCACGCCACCGCCCCCGCAACGAGCGGCGTGGATAGTGACGTACCACCGACACCGGTGTAATTCGTGTCACTGAACGAGCTGACGGTCTGCGTGTCGACGCCCCTGGCGAGCACCTCCGGCTTGACGCGGCCGTCGGCCGTGGGACCGTCCGAACTGAAGGAAGCAATACCCCCGAAGGAATCCACCGCCCCGCACGTCAGGACCTGAAACGCATCGGCGGGCGCACCCAGCGTCGACGTCGCGGGGTCGTCGTCGTGTCCGCCGTTGCGGGCGGCCGTGCAGCAGTGAACGCCGTTGGCCGTCGCAATGTTCACCGCCACGGTCGTTACCGCCGTCAGCCCATCGAGGTCATCTTGCGTATACCAGTCGATGTAACTGAGCGACGACGTGGCTATGTCACCGCCATTCGACTCGATGAACTCCAACCCGGCGACGTAGTTGTCCTCCTCGGCCTCGTATTCGTCCGTCGTGTCCTCCGTTTTGCACAGGATAAACGAGGCATCATACGCAGCACCGACCAGTTCGTTCGGCTTGTAGGCTCCGATCGTTCCCAGAATGTAAGTGCCGTGCGAATGCTGCCCGGACGGGTCGCCCGCCTCCATGCTGGTGTCCGCGTCGTCGTCGATGAAGTCGTACTCCGCGATCACGTTCACCAGATGTCCGGGTTCGTTGAAAGCCACGTGGCTTCGCTGAAAACCCGTGTCGAGGATTCCGATGACCACACCCGCCCCCGTAAAGCCCTGGTCGTGCACGGCGGTCAGGCTGATCTGGGTGAGTTGCTCCTCGGAGAGCCCGTAGAAGCCTCCGCCCGCCCGCCAACCGACCCCCTTGTCCGTGGACGCGCGTCCGGGACGGTCGTCGACTTCGGTCGGTTTCACCTCGAGCCCGCGGCGCACCGGTTGCACCTGACGCACGAACGAGAGGTCGGCGATCCGCTCGAACTGTTTTCTGTTGCCGAGAACACTGACGCCGTTGACCCACTTGCTGATTCGTTTCAGTTGGACACCGGTCGCGGCGACACCGTCGAGATACGCGGGTGTCACGGGCAGGTCGTGCTCATCGAACAGCCCCGGCAACGTGCGACGTTGTTGACGTCGTTGGATCGCACGCGGGTTGTAGTCCGACGCCAGGTCGGCGAGGCGTCCCTCCAGGTCCTTGTCCGAGGCGGAGCCCTTGTCTGTGAACAGGACCCACGCCTTGACATCCGCACGGGACCGCGATTTGTCCAGCTCCCGAAGCAGCGTCGGATGGATCTTGGAAGCTTCGCCGGGCCCAGGCGCCCCCTCGGTTGCAAACGCCCACCCCTCGCCGGCGACGATCACCGCCAGACACCAAACCGGCATGAACCGACCCTTCCTTAACCACGACATCTGCAGATCGCTCATTCTCCAAGCTCCATCAAGTTCGTACCGGTGAGTCGTTAGAGTGTCAGCGCCCCTCAGTAAACATAGACGCGCGCCCGTGAAGTCCCTGCACGTCGACGCCCCCCAGGCGAGGTCGGTGTCGGGCGCTGTCACCCGCGCTCACCCTGCACATCTCGCGGCGTGGCAACTACCCCGGGCACCCCATTAAGTGGCATTTTATCCGTTGCCGAGCGGTTATACAAGCTCGTTTCACCGCGTTAAGGCCGGTACTATCGGCATGTTCGTCGCCGGCCCAACCGCAAACCGCTCCCGCTATCGGGCTAAGCCCAGCCACACGCCGCCACGGCGCGCGGAACGGGGCGGGCGATCAACGCCCGCCCCGTGAGTCTCGAGTTGTTCGAAACGACTTACAACAGCCGCCGTCCGCTACGGACACGGACCCGGACACGGATCGACGAGCGGCGGACCCGCAGGCAGCGGCGCCGAACCGCGGAACGCGTCCACGCAGAAGCTGATGTCGACGAAGTCCACCTTCTGATCGGGAGGCGGCAACGTGATGGTCGAGTTAATCAGATCCGCCCGCGCCTTTCTGAGCGCACCCGGTGTGTTCTTGAACTTCTCGACGACCGCGGAGATGTCCACGAAGTCGATCACACCCTGCGGTGCGTTGCACGGAGGCGGACTGCAACTCGTTCCGACCACGTCGCCGGCGACACTCGTAGCAATCACCAGCGGCGGCCCATAATCACCCGGGTTGTGGCAGTCGCATGACGCGTCGATCAGCCGGACTTCGTACGTCGACCCTGCCACAATACCGCCGTCGAACACGTGTACGGTGTCGTAGACCGACCAGTCCGTATAGAACGGATCACAACCCAGCACCGCCGCCCACATGGTGGGCGTTGGGATCGGGTCGGCTGAGCCCGAAGACTCCGTCACCGGGTACGGCTCCTGCACCCACGCCGTCCGCCCGTCGGCAAACGAGAAGTCGGGCACGCTCACGAACGTCACCTGGGCAGCCTGCAGGGCGGGATCATCGGTCCAAAACGACAGGTACCGGTTTTTCGTTCCGAACCCGATGTCCACAGGGACGGGAATCGGATCGGAAAGCGGTGGGCCCGCGATGTTGCATGTCCGCGACGTCACCACGAACGCCATGTCGCTGTAGCGCTCGGGGTTACCGGGCCAGATGATGGAGTGCCATCCTGTGTCACTCGCATTCTGGACGGCCGGGGCGTGACCCAGCG
>JASFUW010000378.1:0-5337 GCA_050050135.1 Phycisphaerae bacterium | reverse complement strand
CGTAAGAGTGACGTTTGTTTGACACCGTACTCTAACGCTTTACCGAAGGCATTTCGAGTCTTTTTTTCACAAGAAAGCGTTCAAATTACGCTGGTCTTGGGCCTAGTGGAGATTCTTGCACTGCCCGAGATGCCCAACGGAAAGCCCCTGACGCGCCGGCGCGTGCCCGCACGCATCGCTTATCTCACACAGCAGGAAAGGACTGATCCACCGACCGTCAGGGTCCTGCGCGAAGTTCATGACTTAACGCAACCTCGCGAAGCTGTTGCGCGCGAGACATTGGCGACCGGGCTGCTGGAAGTCTGGATCGAAGTCTACACAGAACGAGGATGGGGACCGGTCGCGCCGGCGCGAAGCGACAAAGCTGACCGCGCAAATGGTGTGAGACTCTCGTGCCGGTGGGCAAGTAGACCGGAGCGGACGGCGAAGCGAACCGTACTGATCAATCACAGTACCGAAGACCGGGAGCGCTCCAATTAGCGGGAATCGTCACAACGTGGATCGGCGAACGTCCTTCGCACTGGTGCTGGTGCTCTTTCTAGTTGTACTACTGGCGACGACCGGAGCCGGGCTCGCGCTTACCGCCACCACGGAGTCGGTCACGGCGGCCTATGTCGCTCGCGATCTGGACCACCGTCTGGCTTTGGAGAGCTTTCTGCTGTACTTGCCCGAACTGCTCGAGCGGGGAGAGACCAGCCCCGAACCAGGAGCGCGATCAGATGTCAGGAGACGGCTCAAACTGGCGGTCGGTGACTGCCGCGTGCGATGCCTCATCACGCCGGAAAAGGAGAAACTGCACCTGGCATCCGCGTCGCAGGACGTTGCCGCGCGACTTCGTGAACTCGCCCGCGCGCACAAACTCGACGCTGCGAACATCCGACTTCGCCCGATCCAGCCAAGGGAGGACACTGAGACGCTTCCACAGTTCGTTTGGTTTGATCAGGTCGTCGAAGCGGCGGATTTCGAAGAGATCTTTCGCTGGGTCATTCCGGATGCGGGCGACCGCACTCAGGCCGAGAGCAAGACATGGTCGGATTTGATCTCGTTTTGGGGCACGGGCCAGGCGAGCGCGCTCGCACTCGAGATTCAGACCAAGGTCGAGGCCGACGTGCGCCGGTGGTACGGCGTCGTATCGGTCGCAGACGACAACGTGCGCGTACATTGGCTGGGTAAGGTGTAGTTGTGTCACCGGCACTGATTCGACGTTTGGATGGTCTCGGTTTTGTCGCGCAGTGGGTGCTGGTCGGGGTGGCTGTATGGGTGGTGATCAGCATGCCGCTTGCGGAGCATCAAGCATCGGTGCCCAACCTCGCCGAGGGGGCCGAAGTCGATGTGCCGTCCTCCGGCCCGGGGGCGACCGTGTCGGCCGATCAACTCAAGGGGATATGGGAACGCCGCTTGCGGCAGACGCTGATCGAACCGAAGCCCAAGCCGAAGCCGAAACCGAAGCCGCCACCGCCTCCGCGGCCGGTAGACCTTCCCGGACTGCTGGCGACGTTTGTCGAAAGGGGACAGGCGTGGGGTCTGTTCGTCAATAAGAGCGGTGAGCAGAAGGTCCGCTCGACGTTGGGACGTATCGACGACTTCGACATCGTGCGCATCTCGCCGGGTCGAGCGGAACTCGGAAGCAATGGGAGAACCTACGAGGTGCGGACGGTGCGACGTGAGGACGGACGACACAGGTAGCACTCGGGAGGCTGTCGAAGACCAATGATGGATGCGGCATTTGCCATCTTGCTGACCGATCGCCGTGCCTACGTCGCAGGTTTTGAACGAGAGCAACATGAGTGGGTCCGCACGAGCCTCGAGGAACTCGACGTCGATCTCCCCGTTTTGCCGCAGGAAGCGACCGAGCTTACATCGATAGCCGGGGAGCTGGCGCAGCGGATACGGAGCGAACATCCCGACGGCTTGACTTGCCGTTTGATCGTCCCCGCAAGCTGGTGTTTGACGCACACGGTTCGGCCACCGCCCAAACAACGGAGCAAACAAGCAGCGGCGTTCGAGTTCGAGCAGTACCTACCCGTCGATCTCGAGGAGCTGACCTGCTGCTCGAAACGAACCTCCAGGACCACCGCCCTCGTCATGGGCGTGTTCACCGCGAGCCTGCGTGCCTTCCTGGATACGCTCCACGAAAGTGACATCATCGTCGAGAGTGTGAGTCTCGATGTTATGGCCGTTGCTTCAGACCGTGCGAACGACGAGGGCGATCGTGCACCTGGCGTGATCCTCGTAGATGACACTCGAATGACGATCGCTTTGCATCACGATCGTGCTCACGGCGTCTGCGATTTCCGGAGTAGCCCCATCCTCACCGACGGTCCGGAGGCCGTTCTGCGACAGCAGGCGCTGATGGCGGCGTACTGCGAAGGCAGCTTTCCGTCGAACTGGAGGGTATTCACGCTTGCACAGGCGACTGATTGCGCTGAGACGCTCGCGACTACACTACGTCGGGCCGATGGTCAGGTCAAGGTATACTCCAGAGAGGAATCCGTCCATCGTCTGCTACATTCGGCGATCGGCAGGGATGACGTGGTCGACCTCCGGACCGACAAGTTGGCCTACGCCGGTCGTTGGACGCGGGTCGTACAGCGTGCGACCGGGTGTGCCATTGCGGCGGCCGTTCTCTTGTTGGCCTTGGGGCTGCAGTTGCGCGTTGACAATCTCTCCTACGCCGCCACGATGGACGAGTTCGGAGCGCTGCGGACCCGGGTTTATGGACAGGCGTTCCCGGGTGAGCCCGCTCCACCCGGCGCGGCACTTCGCCTTCGATCGGAGTGCATCAAGCTTGAGGGCCTCACCGAGCGAACCGTCATCGAGACTTCCGACCTGCGGCCGAATAGCCTTGGCACCTTCGACCTGCTCCATGACGTGACCTCGGCCATTCCGGCGAATTTGAGGCTCTACGTCAATGAAATCCTTGTGGATGACCGGGGCATCCGGCTGGCCGGGCAGACGACGTCACACGCGGCTGCCGGCGAACTCGTTCAGCAGCTCAACGCCATTGAGAAGCTGGTAGTCGATCCGCCGCGAACCAAGCTGCGGAAGGACCAGACCGTGGACTTTCGTATACGTGCCGAAAGACAGACTGATGACGGCGAACGATAATCGAGAGCTCCGACATTCCAAGCGTCACATGACCCTTGCGCTGTGCGTCTGCGCCATGCTGCTCCTCTGGTGCTGGACCGAAGCCCGCGGTCTGGATTCCAAGCGAAGTTCATACCGCTCGCAAGTGTCGCAGCTCAGGCAGATGAGCAAGGACGCCGTGCGGGTAGAGGCACTCAGAAAGGCCCCTCGACTGGCCGTCGAACGCGCAAGACCCAACGACGAACTGCTCGCAAAGATCGAAGAGGCAATGGTCGCGGCGGGTCTGCCGTCCGATTCGTGGGTGGGGAATGATCCACAACCTCCGGTCCGCCTCTCGCGCTCGCCGTACAAGCGACTGAGCGTTCGGCTGATGTTCGAAGAAGTAAGTCTCCGGCAACTCGTGCAATTCGCGTTCAATCTTACCGACACAGATCCGGCACTCAGCATACCGCAGTTCCGTCTTGTCGCTCCGCCCCGCCACCGGGGGGAAACCTGGAACGCGGAGTTGACCGTCAGCTACCTGATCTACGCCCCGTACACGGACCGATGATAACGGCTGCAAAGTGTCCAGAAAACAGAAGCGCGCGTTTGGCCCCGACTTCCTCGTCCCTGCACTCAACGCGATCCGCTGGAGATATCCACGGACGAACAACGAGTTGGCGGTGTCCAACAAGGAGAAGGCCCCGTTCGGATCGCGCCCGGCTACGGGGTTATCGCCGGCGAACTGATAGAAGTTCATCCCGGCGGTGTACTCAGAATGCAGGCACAGTGAGATGAATGCCATCTGCGTCCGGGCGTTCATGGCCAGGGCGTTCGCGACGAGCAAGCCGGTGCCGTTGGGGTCGGAGGAGATCATCCGGCCGGTGACGGGGTCGTAGTATCGAGCACCGAAGTAGGTCAGCCCGAACTCGGGGGCACGCCGACTTCCCTGGGAGCCGGAGGGGGCGATGGCGGTCGGCTTCGCGCCGCCGCTGCCGCTTTCGATCGATTTCATGCGGCCATACGGATGGTACTCAATCTGCCGCATGAGCGGTCCGCCGGACTGTGTCAGCGCGACGACATTATAATTCGCATCCTGGAGGATGTACTGCCGCGCCCGGTCACGGTTGTCCTGCAAAACGTGCTCGTCGATTTCATCCAGCCCCCGGACGAACTCCCGCTCCAGGACCTGCTCGAGTTCCTCTTGTTCGGGCGGCGGAGGCGGCGGGCTGTACGCCAGGCGACTCTTGTTACCGACGGCGCCTTGTGAAGCTTGAGGCCCACGAACCCTGCTCCATCGACAATCCCACGCCGGTGACCGTCATCAACAAGCTCGCCGGGGCGAGACAGCAAGCAGCTCATGGCGTCGCTGAACACCAAGCGCGCAACCGCCGCAAGCCCGAGGACCTGCTGAACGGTGTAGAAGCGTGCCGCGGCATAGAACGGGTGCCCTTTACGTCCGCTTCGTGCATAGAGTTCTCCCCAGGAACTGTCGGCGGGTACAAGCCCCGCGACGAGATACCCATCATCTTTTAGCACGCGCGAGCACTCCTGGAATGCCCTGCCTGGGTTAGCAAGAAAGCATAGTGTTACGACCATAAGCAAGCCGTCATATGATCCGTCTGCGTGCGGCAACTCCTCGCCGTAGCCGTGTCTTGCACGGATGCCGCGCTGCCGGGCCATCTCGAGCACGGGGCGTGACGGATCAACACCTTCCGGTACTCCCAGCGCCTGGGCAAAACGCCCGGTGCCGACGCCGACCTCCAACCATTGGCCGGCGCGATCCGGTATCAGCGCCTGCAAACATGCCACTTCGGCCTCGAAGATCGCCTGTCCGCGTGTGGAGTCAAACCACCGGTCATATCGTTGTGCCAACCTATCGAACGGATTCGTTTGCCGTTCGTCATGCATCGGTTCACACTCCCGGGCTCACCCCCATCATGCCTATGTAGCAGCGTCTGTAAGGTCACCAAGTTGGCACAGTCCCGCTGCGAGCATAGCCAAGTCGGCGTCCACGGCAAGGCGCACCGACCGTTCAGCACCGATGTGGCACGCGCCGCTGCGGAAGATCTCGTCGCTGGCCTCGGTGCGCCCGATGGCCGCCGAGATTCTGAGCCGAGCGTCGTGCGCTGCACCACCGGTCGCGCCGGCCATGGTCAGCAAGGTGCGCAGTCGTGTTCCGATGCCACGCCTCTCTAGCCCGCATTTCTCACCAGGTTGTTGGATCTTGGATTTCGGGAGCTGATTGGCGGCCTGGTGGTGTGGCACCGG
>JASFUW010000377.1:0-5345 GCA_050050135.1 Phycisphaerae bacterium | reverse complement strand
GCGCAACCGCTTTGGGCGAGACTCGTTGAACTTCGGCGCAAATCGGAAGAAAGCCGCCTTTTCGCCACCCCGCTCATCGACAGCGCACTGGCGATCGCAGAACGAAAGCATCCGACGGTGGCTGCCCGAACGGCGCTGGCGTTGGCGCAGTGTTCGTCCCCAGACCCAAACAACCACGACGGCGAGGCCCAGGTCCAGCGCGTCCTGACCGGGCTGGCGAACTGGGCCGAGCAGGCGGCGGACACCGAACTCTCCGAACTGCCCGAACTGTGCAACCGATGGCGCACGCTTCGCCCCACATCCGACGCCCTGGACCGAATCGAACGGCGATGCGGTGCGCTAGCGGCCGCAAGATAGACCCGACGCTGCATCGAACGCCGGACCGGGCCGACCGTGACCCGCGGCGACGGCCGAGACAGCACCTTCCCCATCCGCTACCATGCGTCGCGCTATGAACGCGGGCCTAGCAGACGTAGAACTCCTTACGAGATTGGTCGCCTTCGACTCGACCAGTCACAACAGCAATCTCCCGGTCGTCGATTTCATCTGCGACTATCTGGACGATCCCCGCATTACACTGGTTCGACAGCTCAGTCCGGATAAGACCAAGGCTAACGTCATCGCTCGTATCGGCGGTGTCGATGGAGCACGATCGGACGACGCGACCGGTCTGACACTCGCCGGCCACCTCGACGTCGTACCCGCCAACGAGCCTGAATGGCGCAGCGACCCGTTCCAACTGGTAGAGACGGACGACGTCTTGATCGCTCGCGGTGCGTGTGACATGAAGGGTTTCGTCGCCCTCGCCGTGAACCGGATGCGGGCAGCCGCCGACCGGAATCTAAGCGCACCGCTCGCGCTCGTCCTCACCTACGACGAAGAAGTCGGTATGTACGGTGCCCGTCAACTCGTTGACGCGCGGAATGAGCTTCCCGAGATGCCGCGAAGCGTCATCGTCGGTGAGCCGACGTCCCTGAAAGTTGTCCGGATGCACAAAGGGCACCTGGCGATGCGGATCACGTTCCTCGGCCGAGGCGCCCACAGCGCTCACCCGTCGCTCGGCGTCAACGCCATCGAGCCCGCGGCGAGAGTCATTACCGCGCTCGTCGATCTTCGGATAGCCCTCGAATCTGAGCGGGTCGAGACGAGCCGCTTCTTCCCCGAAACGCCGTTCGTCACGCTGAACGTCGCTCAGGTGAGCGGCGGTGAGGCCGTCAACATCATCCCCGGCCGCTGCACCATCCACGTCGGCGTTCGCGTTCTGCCTGGGATGGATTCGAGCCGCGTGATAGACCGGATCAGACAGACGGTCGAATCGGTCGACAACCGCCGCGACTGCACGATCGAAGTCCTCTACGACAGCCCCCCGATGCTGCTCGGCGAAACCACCGATACCTGCCGCCGACTGTACGACCTGGTCTCGCAGACCGAGACGGTCAGCGCCGCCTACGCCACAGACGCCGGCGTGCTTCAACAGGCGAACTCGGAGTGTGCGTTGCTCGGTCCCGGGTCGATCGAGGTCGCTCACAAGCCGAACGAATCACTCTCGAAGGCCGAGTTCGTCGAAGCCGGCCAACTCCTCGACCGGGCGATTCGGTCCTTCTGCGGCACGACTTGAACCACGGACCTTCCGCTGGTATTCACTTACCTGATAACGCAAGAATCCGAGCCTGTAGGGTCCGCCGTGCGGACCATGACCGACGGCATGTAGCATCCGCCGTGCGGACCATGACCGACGGCATGTAGCATCCGCCGTGCGGACCATGACCGATGGCATGTAGCATCCGCCGTGCCGACCGACCCGTCCCCCCTTTGGAGGGGGGACCACAGGGGGGTGGAATCTCGCAGAGCTTGGCCCCGTCGAGCGGACGACAGGCGTGGAGGTTCTGCTGTGCGGACCCGAGCCGAGCATCACAAAGGAAACAAAACGACATGAAGGACCAACTTATCGAATGCGTCCCCAACTTCAGCGAGGGGAACGACATGGGCGTCATCAAGCAGATTGCCGATCAGATCGAGTCCGTCGAGGACGCGACGCTCCTCGACGTCGACCCCGGCAAAGCCACCAACCGCACCGTCGTCACTTTCGTCGGCCCCCCCGACGCGGTTATGGAAGCCGCCGTCCGGGCAGCCAGGAAAGCGGCAGACCTGATCGACATGAGCAAACACCACGGCGAACACCCGCGCTTCGGCGCCATGGACGTCTGCCCACTCGTCCCCGTCGCCAATATCACCATGCACGAAACGGTCGAATACGCTCGAAAGCTGGCCAAGCGGCTCGGTGAGGAGGTCGGAGTCACCATTTATTGCTACGAAAACGCCGCCCTCAAGCCCGAGCGACGCAACCTGGCCACCGTGCGCGCCGGCGAATACGAGGGTCTGGCTGAAAAGCTCCGCAATCCGGAGTGGAAACCCGACTTCGGCCCCGCCGAGTTCAACCCCAAGTACGGCGCGACAGCCGTCAGCGCCCGTGACTTCCTCGTGGCATACAACGTCAACCTCAACACCACCTCGACCCGCCGGGCCAACGCCATCGCCTTCGACGTTCGCGAGAAGGGCCGCGTCAAGACCGACAACGGCAAGCCGTGGGGCAAGCCCGTTCTCGACGAGAAGGGTGAAAAGGTCTGGGAGCCCGGCACGCTAAAGTGCGTCAAGGGCATCGGCTGGTTCATCGAGGAGTACGGCGTCGCCCAGATTTCCATGAACCTGACCAACATCAGTGTCACGCCCGTGCACGTGGCGTTCGACGAGGTTTTCGAGAAAGCCCTGGCTCGGGGCGTTCGCGTCTCGGGGTCGGAGCTGGTCGGTCTGATTCCGCTAAGTGCCATGCTCGATGCGGGCAGGCACTATCTTCGCAAGCAGGACCGCTCGCTCGGCGTCTCCGACAGCGAGATCATTAAGATCGCCGTGAAATCGATGGGCCTGGACGATCTGTATCCGTTCGAACCGGAAGAGAAGATCATCGAGTATGCCATCGAAGCCAAGAAGCCCAAACGAAAGCGACTCGCCGAGATGAGCGTCAACGAGTTCGTCTGGGAGACGGCCAGCGAGTCGAAGGCCCCCGGCGGCGGCTCGATCTCGTCCGCGATGGGTGCGATGGGCGCGGCTCTGGGCACGATGGTTGCCAACCTGTCGAGTCACAAACGCGGCTGGGACGATCGCTGGGAGGAGTTTTCGGACTGGGCCGTCAAGGGCAAACAGTGTCACGACGAGCTGCTCCGCCTGATCGACCTCGACACCGACGCCTTCAACAAGATCGTCGCAGCCTGGGGCCTCCCCGACGGCACCGACGACGAGAAAGCCGCCAAGAATAAGGCCATCCAGGACGCCACCAAGGAAGCCATCGAGATTCCCTTCCGTGTCATGGAGACGTCACTAGCGTGCATGGAGGTCTGCAAAGCCATGGCCGAGATCGGCAACCCCGCCTCCGTCTCCGACGCCGGCGTAGGCGCCCTCGCCGCCCGCTCCGGCGTAATCGGCGCGTTTTTGAACGTCAAGATCAACTCCGGCGACGTCGAGGACAAAACCTGGATGACCGACATCCTCTCCCGCGGCGAACAGATCCAAACCCAAGCCATCGCCCTAGAGCGAGAAATCATGGAGATCGTAAACACCAAACTGTAGGGTGGTCTGGCACCCCTCTCCCTTCCAGGGAGAGGGGTTGGGGGTGAGGGTGAAAGATGGCGAATGCCCGCCGCGAACGGCGGCTTCCAGTAGGGCTACCGTACGATCGCAGCACCGTACCGATCAACGGAGGCTTAACGCAGGCAACTGTTTATGGACAAGGACATACATCTTGCGGTCCTGCATGATACCATCAAGCTAGCCCGCCAAATCGTACGGAAATGCACGAAAGAGAAGCACTTAAAGGAGGATCGACTGTGGGTCGTGAGTCTACTAGCCAAGGCGGCGAGCACAAGTGAAGCGGTACACACTCTTGCGTCGCATGGATTGGCAGTGGAAACGAAGATCCTGAGCCGATCTATCTACGACGCGCTTATCGATATCTACTATATCCGGAGCGATCCGGGAAGAACCCGTGAGCGGTGGGACCTATACTGTCTCGAATATGCGGAGGATCGTTACGAGCATTTGAAGTTCCTTGCTCGCATGCATGAAACGCACGTGAAGGGGATCGTGAAGATCTACCCCTCTCTTCGTGAGGTTGCGGAGGAATACGCGCGCGTCAAACGTGACCCGGCATTCAAGAAGCGCTCGAAGGGTGATCGCCAGTGGTTTCCCGAGCGTTGGAGGTGGATTAGCGCCGCTAAGAAGCTAAAAGGGCTTGCTGACTTCATCAAGCGCGATTTCGACCGAATTATGGGCTTCAGTGTTCGCAAGCTGGGTGATGCCCATGCGCATCACCGTCCAGTCGCACTGCGCCTTTTGTGGTACCCAAAGGGTCGGAGCGAGGCTGGTGTGCGATCCCGCCCTCGTTCGGACGAGTTCTTCTATTCTGCTGAGTTCGTTGCGTTTGAAGTCTGCCTGCTCATGATCGCAATGTGCGACCAAGTCGCGGATAAGTTCTTCTTATTACCTGGCTTTGAGAAAAGGCTCAAGAAACTCGTAGATCGGCTGCGGGCGTTACCTCGCATCCACGGATTGGTCGCGAAAGAACGAAGGAAGCACAAGCTGATGATCTGAACGGCGTACCTGGTTCGAACGCCCGTTCGCTACGGACCTGGCACCTGGATGAGGTGGGGCACTCGGTTCCGCAGTTAAGAAACGCGCAACACCCACTGGACGTTGCGCGTCTCCACCCCCACCCTGCCCTCCCCCTGGAAGGGGGAGGGGTTACAATGTCCGTCGAACCCCGCAGTCCGACGGTCGCGGACACAGGTGTTCCTGACGTGGAAATGCTGACTCGCAGTGGCAGCGCCGAGTTGCGCGTGCGTTGCACCCCTCTCCCTTCCAGGGAGAGGGGCCGGGGGTGAGGGTAAAGAATGACGAATGACAAACGTCATCGAGTCCCACCAAAGATGACGCCACGTGCGCGGCACTTGCGACGAGATTCCACGTTTCCCGAGCGTATGTTATGGAGCAAACTGCGCAGCGGCCAATTGGAGGGCATTCGGTTCCGCCGCCAGCATGTAATCGGGCCTTATGTCGTCGACTTCTTTTGCCCATCGCGCGGCCTTGTGATCGAGCTTGACGGGCACAGCCACGACACGACTGCAAAGGCTGACCTCGAGAGGGAAGGGTATCTGAAAGCTCAGGGTTGCGAGATTATCCGATTCCCGAATGACGAGGTAATACACGATCTGCACCGCGTCCTGGAAACGATCTCGAATGCCGTAAGCGGTCCCTGATACGGCGGCTCCCCACCCCCACCCTGCCCTCCCCCT
>JASFUW010000376.1:0-5347 GCA_050050135.1 Phycisphaerae bacterium | reverse complement strand
CCGCGACGTGGTCAAGACCTGGAAGTTCGACACGATCGCCGTCCACGGACTGTACACCGTCCAGGACGCCATCGAGGACTATCAGGGGGCGATCATCGAGCCGGTGTTCATGAGCGCGTCGCAGGCCTATCGCGACTCGGACGAGATGGCCGCGGCGCTCGCATACCTCATTCCGACGTGGTGCTACTCGCGGATCGCCAACCCCTCTACCTATTACTACGAATGGACGTTGGCGCTTCTCGAAGGATACGGGTACGACGGTGAGACGTCGTGTTGCTCCACGTCGTCGGGGATGGCGGCCATCATGACCGCCGTGCAGCCGTTTTTGGTCCACAAGAAACACCACGTGCTCGAGCCGCGGAACTTCGTCGCCACGGCTCAGTGCTACGGCGGCACGTTCCAGCAGTTTAACGTGCGTTTGATGGAGGAGCGGGACATCGAGTGCCGCTGGGTCGAGGACGCCTCGAACATCGACGCCTGGGCAGCCAGGATCGACAACGACACGCGGTTTCTGTACGGCGAGCTTCCCAGCAACCCGCAGCAGGGTTTCTTCGACGTTGAAGCCGTCGCGGACCTTGCGCATAGCCATAACATTCCGTTGATTGTCGATTCGACCGTAGCCACACCCGCACTGCTGAGACCGATATGCCATGGTGCCGACATCGTCGTGCAATCGGCGACAAAGAGCCTGACCACCAGCGGGTTCGGTGTCGCCGGGGCGGTGATCGCCCGCAAAGGCCTGGTCACGAACATCGACAACGACGACCTCAAGAACGACTTCTCGCTCTACATCAAGTACCTGCCGAACCGCGACTACGGCCCCAACCTGCACCCGATGCAGGCCATCCTCTCTCTCAACGACATGCGCACGCTTCGCTCCAAGATGGACCTGCTCAGCCGGAACACGATGAAGGTCGCGCAGTTTCTGGAAACCCACCCGCAGGTCGAGTCGGTCGAGTACCTGGGGCTGCCGAACCATCCGCTGCACGAGTTAGCTTCGAAGTATATGTGGCTGGTCGACGCCGAATACGACGAGCTATACGGCAAACCGGTGAATCGTTATGGTCACCTGATGTCGTTCTGCGTGAAAGGCGGTGCGGAGGCGGCTCGCAGAATGTTCGACGGGCTCGATCGGATCTGGCGGGCGACGGACCTCGGGCGCATCAAGAGCGTCGCGACGATCCCCGCGATCTCGACACATCAACAGCAAGGCGAAGAGGGCCGCAAGCTCGCCCACATTCCACCGAACCTGGTCCGTCTGTGCGTCGGCGCCGAGCACCCCGACGACATCATCGCCGACCTCGACCAGGCGCTGAACAAGCTACGCAGCACGAAAGCCAAACGCCCGGCCGTCGCAACGCCGTAGCTGTTGACTGCCGAATTCAGTGCCGAGACTGTGAGGGAGCGGAGTACCGTAGGGTCCGCCGTGCGGACCAATCCGTCCCGCCTCCTGGGGGGACCGCAGGGGGGTGAAGACCGGGTAGACTGGTGTTCGCCGTGCAGTTCGAATTGAACGCGTCAACGGCGCGGGACTGTTGGCTGAAACCGTCTTCGATGGGCTTGGTAATGCGCTGTATGGGCCCAACTGCATGATTCGCAAGACCGTCGTTCTGCTGTCCACGCTTGCATTCGTTCCCAGTGTAGCTTTCTGGGCATGGGTCGCCTGGTATCCAAGGGCGTGGTATGAACGGACTGGTTTCTCGTCGTTGATCCGCGGCGTGACTTCCTATCGCGACACCTACCTCGTCGACGTGGGTGTTGTAAAGAACCTCCGCGTGTGCGGGGGCGTCGAGTCCGGCAGCTTTGTAATGGTATTCGAGACCCCTGTCGAAGATGACGCAAACAACAAGGAATGGGTGCTACACGCCGGGCGATTTCTCTTGGCAACCCTCGTTATGGAGGATCCTGTGCACTGCGGAAATACGATCATGTTGCACGGTTGGGTCGCAGGCCCCGGGACGTATCAGCGTGTGCGTCATGTGCATTTGCCGTGCTGGACAACATGTTTGTTCCTTGCCGCCTACCCGGTGTTCGCATTGGTTCGAGGGCCGCTTCGCCGCTGGCGTCGTAGGCGGAAAGGCTTGTGCATCAAGTGCGGCTATAATCTTGCGGGCAACATGACGGGTGTTTGTCCCGAGTGCGGGACCAAAACACCGGTTCGCGAATGAACATCAGCGGGTTAGCCTTGCCGGAGCGCCAAGCCGCTCGTGCGTTTCAGGGGCGCGGCCAGCCAACCACGCCCGACCTGACGGTTTTGTAGACACGTCCGAGACGCGGTCTTAAGATACGTCCCGACACGCCCTGCCCGAGTGCAGTGCAACGAGTCTGTCAACGGAGAGAGAAACCATGAACTACATGCTGTGCAGACACAAGGTGAAGGACTACGCCAAGTGGCGTGAGGTGTTCGACGCCGACGCCAAGCCGCGGGAGGAGACGGGCTTTCATTTGCTTCACCTTCTGCGCGACGTGAGCGACCCGAACTACATCGTCATGTTGTTCGAGCTCGACGACGTCGAGAAGGCGAAGGCCTTCTGCGAGTCACCGAGCGCGCACGAGGCGGCCGCCGAGTCGGGCGTCATCGGCGAACCGGAGGCCTTCTACCTCACCGATTGACCGGATGTCGTCACTCAGGAGCCCGCACTGCGGTCTCTAACCGCTTGCGCCATCCTTGGCACCTGAAGGGCGCGAGGGCGAGCCGACGGCCATCGAGAACCACGCGGCTGGAATCCGACACACATGAGTCGCGATCAGACCTTAGTGCTGGCATTGACGGCGTTGCTGCTGGTGGGGTGGTTCGTCGGTCTCTGGTGGTTCAACAGGCGGCTTCCCCACAAACTGTTTACAGAGTATGCACTGTTCAGCAGCGCCAAGGCGGCGCGCGATGCGCTCGATCAGGTGCGCAGGGAGCACTGGCCCACGTATGCACTCCTGGTTGTCATCCTGGTTCCCGGATTCGTCGTGCTCGGCTCTTTCGTCGAGCGCTCCATCCCACAATTCGGCGTTCTGCTTCAGACGCTGTTCGGTCCGGGTGGGATGTGGCTTGTCGGACTCATCGCGAGTCTGGCGTGGTTCTGCCTCCTGCGACGGCGCTTCCGCCGCTCGTTGCGGCGTCGACTCCGAGAACAGGGGGTACCGATTTGTATCCCATGCGGATACGATCTTACCGGAAACGCAAGCGGTATGTGCCCGGAATGTGGCACCCGTGTCGCGACCATAGAATGAGGGTCCCGCGACCGACCGGAGCGTACGGTGTTGGTCCGCACGGCGGACCCAACACATGTTCGTCCCGGAGCGTGTCCCGGTGCGCCGGAGTTCCTTCGTCGCTTCGTCGCTTCGTCGCTTCGAGGGCCGATGATCGTGTAACCTATTCGATATACCCGAGCGCTTCGAGGTGCTTGACGACCTTATCCTCCAGTTCCTGCGGGACCGCGGGTGGCTCGGGGGGCGCTTCGATCAGGGATAGTCGCTCGCGAAGCCGCGCGGCCACATCCGGGTGATCGCCCAATCGGTTGCGCGTCTCGCCGGGGTCAGCGTCGAGGTCGAACAGACAACGCGTCGGGCAGCCGATCAGAAAGCGGAACGGATGCCACAGCAGTGTCGCCAGAAACCCGCTTGCGCCCTTTCGAACATGGTGCCCGTACAGTAGCCCGAAGGCACCCGGCCGAGCCAGGACCGACAGGAAGCGGCTGAACTCTTTGAAGAACTTCCGGGCCCGCTTGCCGAACGGTGGAGGATGGTGTTCGACGTATTTCCACGGCCCCTCCCGAACGACCTGGGCACCCTCGTCACGATCGAGCGGAAAGGGGATTTCGAGCACGATCGATTCGTGTAACTCCGACGCCGGATGCTTGATCAGCGGCTTTAGCGACTTCCCTCGAAACGCAGGCTCGGGGCCGACGCCGATCAAATCCAGCACCGTCGGTGCGATGTCGATGGTCTGCACCATCGCATCGCTGCGAACCGCCGCCGGCACCGCACTCGGCCCCCGCATGATCAGCGGGACCCGCATCATCTCCTCCCACGGGAACTTGCCGTGTCCCGCGACGCCGTGCTCGAAGAACATCTCGCCGTGGTCGCCGAGCAGGACGATCAGCGTGTCGTCGAGCACGCCGCGACGGTCCAGTTCCGCCAGCAGCTCGCCGAGCTTCTCGTCCTGATAGCGGATGCTGCCGTCGTATAGATCGATGATCTGCCGAAGATCGCGGCGATTACGGACCCAGCGGTAGGGTCGACCGCGGCCGTCGATCGAGCCACGATAGTCGGGGTCCACGTCGACGTTGTAGCGGCTCGGCTGACGAAACGGTTCGTGCGTGTCGATCGACCAGAGCAGCATGAAAAACGGACGGCGCTTCTCGCGCGATTCGTCGAGCCATTGCAGCGCCGGAACGTGGATGTCCTCGGAGAGCGGCAGGCAGTAGTCGTCACCTCTGGCATCTATGTCGCGCTCCTGGCACCGCCGAATGGTCTGCTCGTCCTTGAACAGGTCGTGGAAGGCGTCGAAGCCCCGTTCGAAACCGCGAAGCTTGCTGACCTGATAAACAGCGGAAAAACCGACCGTCTGATACCCGCGGGCCTTGAGAATCTCGGGAAGCCAGGGGATGGACGGCTCGAGCGGATCGCGCATCATGTGGATGCCCGTGGCGGACGGGTACACGCCGGAGAGCAGGCTGGCACCTGACGGCGCCGTCCACCCGCATTGGGCGTAACACTGCGAGAAAGCTGCCCCTTCATCCGCAACGCGATCGATGACGGGCGTGGTCGAGCGCGGATAGCCGAACGTATGCACGTGATCCGCGCGAAGGGAATCCATGGCATAGAGAATCACGTTCATCCGCGTTCGCTCCGATCCACTGCTGGCCATTCCCTTGTTCGTATACCTCCGCGCCCGCCCCACCCATCATACCCGCGGTCTCGTTCAAGAATCCTACCGTACCACGCTGCCTTCTGCACCTCGGTCTCCGCGATGGGGGCGGGCGGCCATCCGTCCGCTCAGTTTGAGTGGCAAACGCGTCTCGACCGGCCTATGATCGAATGGTCCAAGACCCAGTCTTCCTTGCCGAGAAGGAGAACCGCCATGTGCAGGCGCCCGATGCACCTCGTTCTGTCTCCGATCGTACTGCTGCTCCCGCAATTGAGCGCGACGGCCGATCCTTACGAGGGTGTCGTCACGGGGACCGTTTTTTGGACGTCGGCTAACGCGACCGACATCGAGATCGGAGATGCAGCCACTTTCACCTACCTGTTCGACACCTCGACCGCCGACGAGCGACCAGAAGACCAGCGCTGGGGCTATTACGACCTCCTCTCCATGACCGGCGAGATCGGCCCGTTGACCTTCACGTTTACG
>JASFUW010000375.1:0-5357 GCA_050050135.1 Phycisphaerae bacterium | reverse complement strand
GCCGTCAATGCCGAGTATCTGTTCATCTGCCCGAAATGCCGAAAGGTCCTCGGGATCGGCGTCCGCAAGGCGGCGTGGATCAACTAGTCCGGGGTAGAGATTGGTCCGGGGTAGAGATTGGTCCGGGGTAAGAATCCGGGCAGTCCTCCGGGCCGCAGGCATTAGCCTGCACGGACACTCGCAGCCGGCTCTGCAGGCATGATCATGCGCGGCGTCGTCGCTGACGTGTGTGCGCAAGAGCCGTCTCCCGGAGCAGCGCCTGACGCCTTTGTCCCGGAGGGACATCCGACGTTAGCCCAGCGATTCATCGCTGGGAAAGTGACGCGTTTGCGACACTAAGTTCCGTAGGGACGGATGAGATCCGTGCGGCGGTTCAGTCGTCCCTATGGGACTCGACGTTTGTACGGTTCTCCCGTCCAACCCAGCGATGAATCGCTGGGCTATCCTCACTTGCCCCGACGGGGCAGGCAGCGGATGCACGGAGCAGCCACGCTTCGAGTGGCGGGCTTACGCACGTCGATGAACCGGCGGATCTCCGGCAGCGCGCCTGGGGTGGTGGACTTCGCTTGGCTCGCGGGGCGCCGCCGTGAAGCGCTCGTCGCATCTTGACTCCGGCATACAGCATCAGTTTATAGGCCGGCCCGGGGACCGGTGGCAATTGGCGGTGGTCGATCGTATCCTGATCGATGATATGAACGAAAGCGGGGCAGATCGATTCACCGTTCCGTCGTTCACACCGGCGTACATGGTCCCCGAGGTTCGTGCGGGGATGAGTGACCGCGTGGCGGCGGCCATGACGGAACTCGAGAGCTGCTGCGCCTGCCCGCGAAACTGCAAAGTCAACCGATTGGCCGGTGAGACGAAGTTCTGCAACACCGGTCGATACGCCGTCGTCAGCTCGGCGGGTCCGCACCACGGCGAGGAGGACTGCCTGCGCGGCTCGCACGGCTCGGGCACGATCTTCTTCTCGATGTGCAACCTGCGGTGCGTGTTCTGTCAGAACTGGGACATCTCGCAGCAGGGCGGCGGCCGGGAGGTGGATGCCAGAACGCTGGCAGACCTGATGCTGGCGCTCCAGGAGCACGGCTGCCACAACATCAACTTCGTCACGCCCGAGCATGTCGTCCCCCAAGTTGTCGAGGGCGTAGCCATCGCCATCGACGAAGGGCTCAGTTTGCCGATCGTGTATAACACAAGTGCCTATGACGCGATCTCGTCACTCAAGCTCATGGACGGCCTGGTGGATATTTACATGCCGGACTTCAAGTTCTGGACCAGGGAATCATCCCGCCGGTTTCTCAAAGCCAAGGACTACCCCGCGCGGGCCCGCGAAGCCTTCCGCGAGATGCACCGCCAGGTGGGTGACCTGTGCCTGACCGCGGACGGCGTCGCCTGTCGGGGCTTGCTCGTTCGCCACCTCGTGATGCCGGGCTCTTTACACGAGACGCGGGATATCTTCCGCTTCCTCGCCGAGGAGATATCGCCGGACACCTTCGTGAACATTATGGGGCAATACCATCCCGACTATCAGGTCGGCACGGCTGTCCTACAGGGCGAGGACACGGACGACGCACGATACGCCGAACTCGACCGCCGCCCGGCGCGGCAGGAGCTCGACGAGGCGTACGAGGCCGCCCGCTCCGTCGGTCTGTGGCGGTTCGATCGTCGTGCGTAACTCCGCTCGATCAGTCGAGATTTGACCGGACAGTTGCTTCCCGAGAATGTTGGGGTCAGTGGAATCCGATGCGTCGACGTCGGCAGCCGCCGGCTAGGCCTACGGATGTTCTCGAGCGTCGGACCTTTCTGGAGCGAGCGATAAGGCGGAGGTGTGTTATGTTCATGTCGCGATGTCGGCGAGTCGTCAAGCCGTTCCTCATCTGTACGGTATGCGTTCTTCCCGCACTATGTGCCCTGCCGGGATGTTGGATCGTCAACGCGAACGAAACCGGCGCAGCGGACCTCTACAGGTTCCGCAGTCTGACCGAGTTCAAGCAGTACCTCTCGCGGCAGATCGAAGCCGAGCGATCCCGTTCGTACTGGAACGCGTGGGACCTTGCGGTCGGTGCGCCCGACACGGGAGGTGATCCCGCGTTGCCCGCCCCCGCGCCGGAAGCTCAGGAGGGGTTCTCGACAACCAATATTCAAGAGTCGGGCGTGGACGAGGGTGACGTGGTCAAGACCGACGGCACGCACCTGTATATCCTGAGTGACAACCGGCTTCACATTGTCCGCGCGGCTCCCGCGGATGAAATGGAGGTCCTATCCACCACTGACGTCGAACAATCCGCCGATGAAATGTACCTGGCGGGCGATACACTGGTTGTGCTCGCGGACGGCTACGACTCACGAGCGCGGAAAAACCAGATTGTCGTAACGGTGTTGGATGTCACCGACCGCGCCGCGCCATCCGTCGTCACCTCTGTTGAGGTCGAGGCCTCTCTGAATACCAGCCGGTTGATCGGGTCGAAGCTGCACATGGTCGTGAGTCTGTGGCCTGCGTTGCCGTTTGGGAACGTGCAGCCCGCCGTGATGTTGACTGATGTCGACGCTTTGATTCCCGATATCACGGTCACTATCGAAGGTCGGCGACGCCGCACGGCGAACGTCGTGGATTGGCGGGACCTCTATCATCCCGTTGACCCGGACGGTTTTCACATCACGGCCGTTGTCACTGTGGACGTCGATGACGCGGACACGGCCGTGAAGTCCACAGGTGTTGTCGCGAACGCGGGAACGGTCTATATGTCGACCGATGCACTCTACTTGACGGATACCGACTACAACCATGCAGGTCGTTTGCGCGAGACGACGGATGTTTACAAGTTCGATGTGAAACAGGACCGTGCGGTTCCCGCCGGTTCCGCCGTCGTCCCAGGCCGGGTGCTCAACCGGTTCTCGCTCGGCGAGCACGACGGTTACTTGCGAATCGCCACGACAACCGGCAACGTCTGGAGGTTCGGGGAGGGCGACGCGCGCAACCACGTTTACGTGATCGGGCGGGATGGGGACGAGCTTGCCGTCGTGGGCAAGGTCGAGAACATCGCCCCGGGCGAGCGTATCTACGCTGCGCGTTTCCTGGGCGATCGCGGTTTTCTGGTCACTTTCAAGAAGGTCGATCCGCTGTTCACGCTGGATATGAGCGATCCCACCTCACCCAGGGTGGTCGGTGAGCTCAAGGTGCCGGGCTACTCGGATTACATTCATCCGCTCGGCGAGCACCATCTACTGACGATCGGCAAGGACGCGCTCGATATGGGTGACTTCGCCTGGTACCAGGGGGTGCAGGTTTCCATCTTCGACGTAACGGACTTTGAAGACCCGCGGCTGGTGGATTCTCAGATCGTCGGCGTTCGCGGTACCGAGTCCGAGGCGTTGCACAACCCACATGCCTTTACGTATTTTTCGCCCGCGCAGATGCTGGCGGTGCCCATGATGATCTCCGAGGGACACCAGGAGACGCCGTCGTCACATGGCACGAGGGTGTTCGGCGGGCTTTGTCTTTTCGACATCAGCGCGGAAGAAGGTATCGGCCCCGCCGCAAGAATCTCGACCTACCCCGCGGACGAGTTGCCGCAATGGGGCTCGGGCGATTGGACGCGCGGTTTGTTCATCGGCGAAAGCGTCTACGCGGTGACGCGGTCGTCTGTCCAGGCGTTGTCACTGAGTGACCTGGGTGGCTTGCCGACCGAGCTTGTCTTGGCGGACTAAGGCTTCGTCGAGGACTGACCGGGCCGCGCCCCGTCTGGGCGGAGCAGGCGGGCCGTGCTCGTGGCCCGGGGATTTGTCATATCTGTGATTTTTCTGCGAATTATGGCTTAAGTATCGAAATACCAATAGGTTTTACGCGTCGGGTGCGTTTCACGACAAGCGTGCATTCTCGGCGACGGGACCGAGCGAGGTTGCCCTCGACTTACGTCGTTATAGAATGGCGTTCCGCTCGGTGGAAGGCCCGGCGTCGGCCGGGGACGGCTGCCGAAGTGGACCGCGTGGGGACCAGGTGACGCGAGGGATCACGCACCTCAACACGTTTTATTTGTCAGACTGGCCGGCGCATCAGGGATGTTCGTCGGGATGGATTCCAGCTTGCTGCAGCGCCGTGGCGGGCGGCAGGCGGAGGATGACCCATGCTGCTTTGGGAAGCCCTGAGCGTTACGGACGACAAACCACTCGCCAAGCACACGAACGACGGACCGGCGGCGCCTCCGCGCACGATGCGCCTTCCCTACGACAAGCGATGCGCCGCGTTGACCAAGGCGGGAACGCGTTGTCGAGGGCACATCGTGAACGGCGGCGATTTCTGCCTGTTCCATGACCCCGAGCTTGCAGCCAAACGGCGCCGGGGGCTGAAGAACGCCAATCCGCGCCGGCGACGTCTCATGCATTTGCCCGACGGCTACCTCCGCAAAATGACGAACATCCGCGCGGTCGGTGAAGCGATGGACCGCCTATATCGCGAGATTCGACTCGGCGTCATCACCGTCGAAATGGGCGAAGTTCTTTTCAACATCCTGACGCGCATGCTCGACGGCGGGCTCGTGACCACCGGCCCGCGCCCCGACCTGTCCAAGGCCGCCAAGCTGAGACCCAAGATGAGCGAGCTGCTCACGCGGAAGGAACGCATCACCTGGCGTCGTGCCGTTGACAAGGCACTGTCATCTGAGCCCGCAAAGCGCCCTGGCCGCGACTCGGGCACCCGACCGGTGCGGAAAGTCGCCCCGCACGCCCAACCGACCGTGGCCGAAGAGAAGCCCGCCAAGCTGCGGCTCCAGGTCGCATCGTAGCGTCGTCGTTTCTGGTTAGTTGGTCGGTGCGGTTCTATAAACGCAGAAAGTTCTCCAGTAGCCGGCCGCCCTCCACGGTCAGGAAGCTCTCCGGGTGGAATTGCACGCCTTCGATCGGGCGACTCTTGTGGCGCATGCCCATCGGTTCGTTCTGATCGGCGGTCCATGCGCTGATCTCGAAGTCCAACGGCAGGGTCGCGCTGTCGACGGTGAGCGAGTGGTACCGGGTCCCGATGAGGGGGCTCGGCAGGCCGTTGTATATGGTTCTTTGGTCGTGGCAGATCTGGCTCGTCTTTCCGTGCATCAAGCGAGGTGCTCTGACCACGACAGCGCCAAATGCCTGCCCGATGCACTGATGGCCGAGACATACCCCGAGGATGGGCACCCGCTTTGCCAGTCGCCGGATCAGGGCGACGCTGACGCCCGCTTCGTCGGGTGTGCATGGGCCTGGCGAGATGATCACATGTGTCGGCTGCAGCGCTGCTAATTCGTCAATGCCGGCGGCGTCATTGCGAACAATCTTCATCTCGGGTGCACCCGGCAGCGCGCCGATCGTCTGCACCAGGTTGTACGTGA
>JASFUW010000374.1:0-5389 GCA_050050135.1 Phycisphaerae bacterium | reverse complement strand
AAACCTTCATAGATCGCGACTTTGGTATCGAAGGGGCTGTCGCAGAGTTCGGCGGTCAAGCGGGCCGAACACGGAGCGACGTAGTGGAACCAGACATCGCGGTGAACCTGATGGTCGCCGAGGGGGAAGATGCAGCACTCCGCGGAAGGAAGACAACGATGGTCGGGGCCGTCGGTGGAGGCGCCGGTGGTGTCGAAGAAGGTCTCGCCCTCGGAGATTGACAGGCTGTCGGCACAAGCGTCGTTCTCGGGGATGGGCCGGCACGCCTGAGGATCGCCGAGTGGAACGTCGAGGCAGAAGGCCAGATCGGCGGGGCGGGCGTCGCGTTCGTCATAACCGTCCGCGGGTGCGTGGGTGCGGCCATCCTGGACGGCTCGGCCGTTCCCCGTGGATGCGACTTCCCATAGCCAGGAGCGGGAGCCGGTGAGTGAGTTCGTGATCTCGACCCAGTAACACTGGCCGGCCGAAACCGGAACCGGCGCGTGCGTGGCTTTGTATTCGTATTCGATGTCGGTGTCTGCGAGCAACTGGTATGTCCGCGTGGGACCTTCGACGGTGAGTGTTCCGGCTGATTGGGAGAAAAGTGCGACGGGTGCTCCGGGTAGGCCGTCTTCATCAACATAGTAGGCGACTTCAAAGGCATCGGGCGGTGGGAGCGCATTTTCTTCGCCGAGGTAGATCCCCCACCAGCAGATTCCGGTGACTTCGCCGCTTACGGCCGGTGTGAAATCGTCGGCGACGAAGTACTCGGTTCGGTCGCTGGTCCAAGCGTCCCAGGCGTCGCGAGGTTGACAGTTTTCTTCCGGCTCCTGACAGGGCGGGACGGGCGTGTCGCCGCAGGCGACGGTGAAGGTTCCGGTACCGCCAAAGATCCTAACGGGGGTCAGCTCGAGCGCGGTGCCGATCTGAATGAGGTAGTTATGTTCTAACTGTGCATGGAAGGTGGTACGGGACTGAAACGCGCATTGGTCGTCGTTGTCATCGGGGTATTGGCCGAGGAAATCGCCGGGGGCGCCGGACGGGCAGTCGCAGCCGTCCCAGACGCCAAGTGCCGTGTCGACGACAGTAGAGGCGCAGGTGTCGACGGTGACGGCGCCACTGCACGAGGACGTCCAGCAATACCATACGTCGTTGTGTATCCCGTACGAGCCCGGATACCGCGTAGTGGCGCTGGTGTTGTCGAACGCGAAGATGCCTTGGCCGGCGATCGCGATGGCGTCCTCGCACTCGTCGTTGGGCGGCGGTGCGGCGAGAGCAGGCGGAGAGGGGAGCAAGGTGCACACTGCGGATGCCGCCAAGCAGACTACCGGTCGTACCCAGAAGCGGGCGGGCCTGTGGTCTGGGTGCCTGTCGGTCCGTCGGATCATGGTGTCGTTTCTCCGCATCGTCAGTTTGATTCAACACACCCGTCATACGAAGGGCGCCCGGCTTCACTGTGCCACAATGACGTCTCGACAAGATCGGCTGGTAGCGTGTCCTTCTGCCAGCCGTCGCCACGGACGATGATGCAGCCGTAGCGGTCCTGGAGCGACGGGTCGTCCGGGTAGACGAGTTCGTTGTAGTAGTGTTGGGCGTAACCGTCTGCGTCTTCCGTGCCTTCGATCCAGAGCGTGGGCGTGCCCGTGTGTCCGTCGACGTACAACTGGTTGAATGTCCAGTTCCTGCCGTGCCACCCGCGGACGGCTTTGGTCGGTCCGGGATCGACGCCTTCCAGACCCAAACTGGCCTGGCATTGAGCGAATTCGTTCCTGGCGGCCCAGGCCCAGCGGCCTATGTTTTCCTCGAAGGCGATCGTGCGAGCGGGATTGGGCACGCGTGAGTTGGGTCTGAGAAATGGGGAGTTGCTGAACATCCACCCGCCGCCCACAATGGCGATCATGAACTTGTTGGCGGCGTAGCTGTTGCCGAAGTGGTCGTACGACGACCGCTCGGGATGCTGAACCCAGTCCTGACAATGGGCACCACGTGGTGGTCCGTCGTCGGCGGGGCATCTGTATTTGGCGAGGACGGGCGTGGTATCCACGCCCCACTTACTACGGTGGTCAAGACGGTCCCTGAAACCACTGGGATAGAGTATGGCGTTCATGGGTCGTGTCGCGGGGCCGAAGCCTGCCGCAGTTCCGTATCTGCTGCTCAGCCATGCGTAGTACCCATGCGCCGGTGCACCCCTGTCAAGGGCACGAGGGTGGCCTGGGCTGCCGATGCCGGACTTGCCGCCCCACTCGTAGGCGCCGACGTACTGCGGGTCCTGGCAGGGTTGGCCGCAAGGCTCGCCCAGACATTGGCAGAACTGCGAGGGGTGAACGGGGATGCCGAAGTTATCGGGGCACCATTCGGCGTAGGTTGCGCTGGCGAGGCCGATGCCGCGGAGACGAGAGTGACAAACGGCGTTTTTGGAGCGATTGCGGGCGGCTTCGAGCGAAGGTGCGACGGCGGCAACGAGCAACCCCACGATGACAAAGGCGGCCACCAGCTCGATCAAAGTGAAACCGCGGCGTAGGGGGGCAGGCGGGCGTGAAGGGGACGAGAACGTCGCTACCATGATGCGGTCCTTTGAGCAGTGGCTGAAGGGGGTGGCTTGCCTCTGTGCCAGGCCAGGAGCATGAGCACCGTGTGTACTCCTTATCGTGGGCCCCTGGGTGAGAGCCTGCCGGTTGTTCACTGGATCCATTATACCCCATGTGCTCGGGTTTGGCAACCGCTCGCGGTGCACGCAACGAAAACCCGCGTTCGCGGGCTCGTCGGGCGGGTCGACCGATGGCCGGGTCGGGCGGGCCGGTACTGCCAGCAATGGCCTAGTGCACGGTCACGCCTTAATTTGCGGGTTCCAGAAGACCGCTTCCTCACGGGCGCGGCTCGGAAAGAGGCCGCTCGCTACCCGCAAAAATACAGTTGACGCAGCACTAGGCAGGTCCGCACGATGTGGAAAAATAATGGTTGATTGGCCGGAATCGTTCAGGTAAAATCATCGCACTGCTCCGAAGCACCCAGATCGGGCAGTTTTTTCCACCCACCCAGCCGACCATGGAGCTACTGGTCATGAACAAGCGGCTTCGAGGCACCACCCTTATCGAACTTGCCGCCGTTGCGGGGATTGCCGTGACGGTCCTGACGATGGCGTTTGCAAGTTTTGCCCGGTACCGTGAGCTTAGCAAGCGCCTGGTGTGCAGCATGAACCTGAAGGGGATCGGGGCGGTGGCGCTGATTTACGGTGAGAACCATAACGATCTGTGGATGGTGCCGCCGTTCAAGAGTGCACTGATCGACGTCGAAGGTATCGACTACGTGAACGACACGCCGTCGATCAACGTGCCGGTGAGTGATCCCGGCGAAGTGGGCTACGATCGGCCGTTCCAGAGCACATCCGAGACGCTACAGGACCCCACCGCGGGGAGTGTTGCCGCGGCGACGACGCGGTCGTTCTGGATGCTGGTTCGGTCGGGCGACGTGCACCTGCCGCAGTTCGTTTGTCCGAGCAGTGAGGATACGGTGGACGGCACGGAAGACATCTTGCTGTATTACGACTTCACCGGGTATCGGAACATCAGTTACGGGTATCAGGTTCCGTTCGGTCCGAGGGCGACGCAACCGAATTCGCTGGCGGACCCCGGGCGGATTCAGGCGGCGGACAAGGGGCCGTTCTACAGCCAACGAAGTAATATCGACTGGCGGTATGATGGGCACAATCTGGAGGTCGACTCTCCGCCGAACGAGTGGCGAAAGTACAACTCGGCGAACCACGGCGGCTATTCCAACGGAGAGGGACAAAACTGTTTGTACGCTGACGGTCACGTGTGTTTTCACGTGAAGCCCATCGTGGGGGTGGACCATGACAACATTTATACGTTGATGTTGGACTTATGGGATGTCGACAAGGGTATAATCTACGGCGAGCTTCCACAAACCGCTCCCACGCCTCCCTACCCTGGACAGGAAGCGTTCGGAAGTGGGCCCGGGCGCTTCTCGGTGACGGACTCCCTGATTTACCCGTAGGTCATCATGCAGACAATCGTGAGACAACAACATCGGGCAGCCCCGTGCCGAGCCAAAGCGTGCAAGGTGTCACATCCTCGTCAGGCGCTTTCGGCGGTCGCGGTCAGCCTGGTGGTGTTTGCGGGCGAGGCGGCGGGGCAGATCGTGTCGATGTCGTGCTGCGTGTCGGAGGGGAACCTGACGCGGGTCGGGGAGTGTCTGTCGGGGCCAGAAAACGACAGTCTTCCGCCGGCGTGCGGGTCGGTGGTGACGTGCGTCCTGGGTTTCGGCGAAGACACCACCATCATGGACGTCATGTGTGACCCGACGTACCCGGAGCTTTTGGACGAACCGCGAGCGGTGTGTAAGTCGTGGACGGCAACGCAGGCACAGGTCACCGAGGAATGCGTAGCGCTGCCGAACACTCAGTTCAACCTGTTCGAGATGTACGATGCGGACGGGGATGGTGATTTGGACCTTCGGGACGCGGCTGCGTTTCAGATGATCTACGAGTCCGTGCCGAAGCAAGTGCAGAGCGAAGCGCGGCTCGTCTTTGTCGAATGTTGCGTTCCGGGCGTTGGTGATGACGGGACACCCACGTGCATCCTCGGGTTCGACGGTGTGATCGGACCGGGCGACTATCTGTATGAACTCTGTGCGCCCGGCAGCTTTCCGGAACCGTACATACCGGGATCGCAGTGCGAGTCGTGGAGCGTGGGTTATGTTCCGGCTATGTACCTGTGCGAGGCTGCCGACGTATGTAACTATCGTTGTACGACGGAATGTGACGGATCGACCGCACGTCCGGAAGGCTCGGCGTCTCGGACCGCTCCTGAGAGATAGAACCTGAGGGACCCGGCTGAGTCTGACGATCGTCGATCGCGGCGGGATGCGACGTGATGAAACGGCAATGCGTATCACAACCCTTGATGACGATCTCGTTGGTCCTGTCGTGTTTCATGCCGTTCGCAAACAGCGGGGACCGGCAGGCATGTGCGCAGCATCTCGCTTCGCAGGACGTGCGTGCCTTCGATGATGGATACCGTTTGGCCGCCGTGGCCAAGCGCAGTGCCGAGCGCGATCCGGGCGGCCGGCTCTTGCGATACACGCATGAAGTCCCGCGCGAGTCAGCAGAACCATCGGCGCAATTCGCACGGAGACCCTGCGGGTGGGAATGCGACTTCTGCTGGATCGGCACGCCCTGGGAGGACAACTGCGACGCGGAATGGGAGAACGACGGTCAGTGCGATTGCGGGTGTCAGTTTGACGACACGGCGGACTGCATCAGCCCGGCGCTTCCGGACCTGGTGGTCGAGGACTCCTTCGTCGATACGGAGAGCGAGGTATTGCCGGGTGTACCAGTCGGTCTATCCGACACGGTGACGAACGTCGGTGCCGGACTGGCGAGCACGGCGTT
>JASFUW010000373.1:0-5389 GCA_050050135.1 Phycisphaerae bacterium | reverse complement strand
CCGCCGCATGTCAGGTCCAGCCCCAAGAGTCGCTGATTCGCAAGCCGCTGACGCACCGCCTCCCAATCGACCTGTGACAACTCCGCCGACCGCCCCGCCCCGCGCTCCTCCAGCATCGGCGCCTCGACGCGGGTGCTCAGGATCGCCCAGAAAGCGATCACGTTGGCGTCCGCCCCGCTGTGCGGTTGGACGTAGGCGTGTTCCGCGCCGAACAACTCGCACGCCTTCTTGCAGGCGTAATCTTCGATGTTGTCTACATTGTCGCACCCGGCGTAGAACCGATGGAAAGGGTGCCCCTCCGCATATTTGTCGGTCAGCAGGTTCCCCATCGCCGACTGAACCGCCAGCGATGAGTAGTTCTCACTGGCGATCAGCTTGATGTTACTCCGCTGGTCGGCGATTTCCTGGACGATCCACTTCGCAATCTCCGGCGACACCCCGGCCACGCGCTCCAGGCTGGCCAGGTACATCATAAATCCCGAGTCGATCTTCGAGCCTTCTCGCTGCGCGAGGTACGACTGAACGAGGTCCGCGGGCATGGTCTTTTCCTATTCGTGCAGGGTCTCAACGAAAACCGGGGGCAAACCCACGCTTATCGCGTATAGGATAATCCAGCCCAGGATATCGTGCAAAGTGAGCGGATCGCGTCCGGTCGCGCCGAGTCCCGCCACCGCAATAACCCGCGTTGGACGCGCGACCCGATCGGTCGCCTCCCGGTCCGCCCTATTCGCCGGCCTTTCCGGTGGGTTCCGACCCGGGGAGCTTCGGCACCGAGCCCATCAACTCAAGCGCGTCATTCTGCGTCGTGATCTTGGCGGGATCGACTTGCATCCCCTGCTTCTCAGCGATCGCAGCTATCGCTCCGACGATGGACCTCTGGAGGTCGTTCAAGGGAGCCGTCGAGAAGTCGATCTCCTGAAACTTGTCCGGTATCACCGGTTCCGGCAACTCGGGCCAATCCGACGCAAGTCTTGCCGCCGGCGACGTGAACACCTCGGTGAATTCCGGCGCGTGCTGTTGTCTTCGCGTCAGCGTGGGGAACTTGCCCGGAACCACCCCGTTCCACTTCGTTTGCATCGTCTTGAGAAACGAACAGTGCTCCATCGGCGTGTTGATCACCGTGTTTTTCTTGATATGAGCCGACACCATCACCGTGGGGACACGGAGACCGAGGCGCGTAAACCCAAAGTCGGACCATTTCTTGTAGCCCGACAAGTCCGGCGGGGTGACCTTCGGTGGTGGCGGAACATGATCGTAGCACCCGCCATGCTCGTCGAACGTGATGATCAACAACGTATTCCGCGAGTTGTTACCCTTCGTGCTGGCTGACCGCCTGACCGCGTTGTACACGTCCCAGACAAGCTTCTCGCCCAGCAAGACCGATCCGACAGCGGCCGGGCCATAATGCTTCGAGTCATAGCTCGAAGGGTGCATGTCGTTGTGTGGCGTCCAGAAGTTTGGCTCCAGGAAGGAGTAGGCGGGCAGTTTGCCACGTTCACAGTCGTCATAGAAAGACTCCAGGCGCCGGAAATGATCGGGGAAAACGTGATACGGCAAAAGGGCGCGGAAGTGGATGATACCCGTCAACGAAGCCAAGTTGCTCGAGTACACCTTCCAATTCAGGGGAGACCTGAGCCCCGAGTCCTCGATCTGATTGAAGATGGTCGTGCCTATGCTGTCCTCCGCCCAGCGTTCGCTGTTGTCGTTTACGGCTCCTCCGTTGTTGACGTGTCCCCACGACGTACCCGCGTTCCAGAAACACCGGTTGCACCACGTCTGGCTCGGCACCGAGCAGAACCAGTGGTCGAAGACCGCGAATTCTTCCGCCAACCCCGTAAGCACCGGAACGGCCGAGGGCTTGAAACAGTCCATGATCACCTTGAACTGTTCATAGGTCGGATTCTTGTACGGTCCGCCTGTGGCTTTCAGCGTCTCGATGTAGTCCGTCACGAAACCTTGCATACCCGGTCTCGATGGCACGGGGTTCGGAAGGTTGTACGGTGACTTGTCTCCACCGTTGATGCAATTGAAGAGCTGCGTGTTGATGTGATGATATTCCTCGCCCGGATCCGGAAACGGCTGGAAATAATCCGTCGTGGGCGAAACGGATACCGAGGTGGGCGCTCCACACGCGGACCCAGCGAGGTTCTGCGGAATGGGATTCGAGAGATCCTTCCCGGTGACCCCGTCGAACGTCTTGCCCGCTGGAGCGTCCGGCGGGACCCCGTGCGGATACATATAGCCGAGCAGGTTGTCGAACGACCTGTTCTCCAGCATGAGAACAACCACGTGATCGAACGTGCCCAGTCTGTCTTCCACACTGCCTACCGCACCCGATGGAGTTGCTCTTGCCGTCATCATCCTGCCCTTTCCGTAATTGAAATGAAGAACGTAGCGGTGTCAGAACCGCGTCTGTGCGGCACCGGCACTCGTCGCCATCGAACCGCAGCCCGCTGATGACCCACCAGAGGCCCCGTTCGCAGAGTCATTCGTTGACCAAACGCCATGTGCCGGCCGCGACCATGAAAGTTGCAGGGGAAACTCTAGTTCCTAATGGCACTCGCGCCAAGCGCGGCCGTTCGGAACAACCGGAAGACGGCACGCTCCAACTGCCGGGGGCATGATGCTCGATTGAGGGGCTCGACTCGCTCACACACGGACGCTCTCGTCCACCCTCGAGTCGCGGAGGGGTTCAGCGGTCGAGTTGAAAGAATTCGATGGTGTTGCGTCGGGTGTTTACGGCAAGTTCCGCTTCGGATTCGCCGCGGAGGTCAGCCAGGAACCGCGCGGTGTGCACCAGGTAAGCCGGCTCGTTCGGCTTGCCACGCTTCGGCACCGGCGACAGGTACGGCGCATCCGTCTCCAGCATCAGCTTGTCAGCCGGGTAGGTCTTGGCGACCGCCTGGAGTTCCGTTGATTTCGGAAACGTGACGACGCCGGTGAGCGACAACCGCCACCCGTGCGCGTCGAGCCCCTCCGCCTCCTCACGTCCGCCCGAAAAGCAGTGGAACACCACAGGGCGGTTGTCGAGTCCATGCTCATGCAGCATCGACACCACGTCCGCGAACGCTTCGCGACAGTGGATCACCAGCGGAAGCTCTTTCGTGGACGCCGTCTCGAGCTGACGGGCGAACACCGCGCGCTGGACCGAGCGATCCGCGAAGTCGTAGTGATAATCCAGCCCGATCTCGCCGATCGCAACCACCTTGGGGTGCGCCCACAGGTCGGCGAGCGCTTCGAGGTCGCCCTCCGAAACCTTCCCGGCCTCGTGGGGATGAACGCCCGCCGTGGCGTAGACGCGGTTCGGGAAGCGGTCAGCCAGCTCCACCGCCTTCCGTGAGTCGCCCGGGTTCATCCCGATCGTGATGATCTTCTCAACGCCCGCAGCCTCGCTCTGCGCGAGCACCTCGTCGATCGATGCCATGAGTTTGGCATCCGTCAGGTGGGCATGTGAGTCGATCAGTCCCATCGCGAACTCCTCGCCAGTGGTCTTTCAGGCCCCGATGCGATCCGGTCAGGGACGACGCGGCGCAAACGCGTCCTCAAAGTGCTCGATCTTGGGCGATCCGTGTGCGGGCCACAGCACGGTAATCACGTCGAATCGACACGGATGGTCGTGCGCAGATTGCCGCATGAGGAAATAACGCGCCGCGTGCTCGATCCGCCGCCGTTGGGTCGGTCCGATCGCCTCCTGAAGGTCCGCGGCGTCGTCGCTTGTCCGCGTTTTGACCTCGACGAACACAAGCGTCTCGTCGTCTTGGGTGATCAGATCGATTTCGCCGGCAGGGGACCGGTAGTTGCGGGCGATGATTCGATGACCGCGACGCTTCAGGCTGCGCGCGGCCAGCCGTTCCCCGCGTGAGCCGAGCGCGTGTCTGCGATCACGCCGGCGTCGCAGCCAGCTCAGGTTCCGGAGTCTCTTTCTTAGAAACGCGAAGCTCACGTACCTTACGCGCCTTACCGATCCGCTTGCGGAGATAGAACAGCTTCGCACGACGGACCTTCCCGCGACGCCGAACCTGAACGTCCACCACGTTGGACGAGTGGATTAGGAACTTGCGCTCGACGCCCTCGTTCGCCACGATCCGCCGCACCGTGAACGCCTCGTTGATCCCCGTTCCGCGACGCGCGATCACCGTTCCGTTAAAGACCTGGATACGCTCCTTCTCGCCTTCCACGATGCGACAGCGAACATCCACCGTGTCACCGACGCGGAATTCAGGCACGTTCGCCTTGAGATGGGGCTTCTCCGCCAGTTCGATCAACTTGTGTCTCATAACCCTGACTCCGCGAACTTCCTGCCTTCGTTCCTCAACTTCGGCGCTGTTGCGGTCGTTGCGACCGACCAACCCTTATGGTTCACGTCTTCGGTGGCGTTTCCGGTCCGCGCCGCTCGATCAGATCGGGTCGCCTTGCCGCCGTGCGTTCGAGCGCTTGCTGCCGACGCCACGCCTCGATACGCCCGTGATCGCCGGAGAGCAGAACCTCGGGCACCTCCATGCCGCGAAACGCGCGTGGCCGTGTGTACTGCGGATATTCGAGCAGCCCGCCCGCGAACGACTCGTCCGCCGCCGAGGACTCGCCGCCGAGCGCACCCGGCAGCAAACGCACCACCGCATCGATCAGCACCATCGCTGCCGGCTCGCCACCCGAAAGAACGTAGTCCCCGATCGAAACCTCGTCCGCGTCGAGCCCCTGGCGGATTCGCTCGTCAAAGCCTTCGTAACGACCGCAGAGCACCGCCAACCGGGGTGCTTCCGCAAGCTCCGCAGCAATATCCTGAGTCAGGCGCCGTCCCTGCGGCGTCAGCAGAATCCGTTTCGGTTGCTCCGCCGCCTGAGACTCCACGTGCTCGAAGGCCTCGAACACCGGACCACACATCAGAACCATTCCGGGTCCGCCGCCGAACGGTTTGTCGTCTACACTTCGGTGCCGGTCGTGGGCGAAGTCACGAAGGTCTACGCACGAGACATCCACAATACCCGCCGTGATCGCGCGCCCGACGATGCTCGAACCCAGAAACGGTCCAAAAACCTCGGGGAACAACGTCAGTACGTCGATCCGCATCGACCACCGGGACTATCATCATTCTGGGGAAACGCTACCTGCGCCGATCCCTTGCTTCTTGAGGAGCTGCCGCACAGTGTCCGTCGGCTTCGCACCAACGCTGAGCCAATACTCCACCCGTTCACGCTTGACCGACAGCACCTCGTCTTCGGTCTTGGTGATCGGGTCGAAATGCCCCAGCTCTTCGATCACCTTGCTATCGCGGGCCTGGCGCCCGTCCATGACGGCCAATCGGTATGCCGGGCGATGCCTGCGCCCAACTCGTTTTAGTCTGATGCGGACAGCCACACCCTTAACTCCTGCCGCCCGGGACCGAAGACCC
>JASFUW010000372.1:0-5393 GCA_050050135.1 Phycisphaerae bacterium | reverse complement strand
CGGCGTCTTCGAAGGCGAGACCGTCGACGCGTTCCGCCTCCCGAACCGACCTGCTCTTGCCCTCCGCGCCCGATCGGAGAACCGTGTCGCGTCCGTCGACCTTCCTCCCAGGACCTTCAACGCATTCCACGCCCGCGACCGGGTCCGTGCCCCGGAGTTGACACTCGACGATATCGGCGTCGAGGTTCTCGCGTACGTGCCGGACAGCGAGGTCACCGAGCGAATCACCGACGACAATCCGCAGGCGGTGACCGCCGTCCGCGCCTCGCTGTCGCCGTCAGGGTCAGACAACCCGACGTGGTTGTTCGCAGGCCAGACCGGAAGACTCGGACCCCTGTCGGCTGCGTTGCGCAGCTTCGGGAGCAAAGACCAGCTCGACAGCGCTTTGGCACCCACGGAAAGCGCGGGACCCGAGTCGGACGGCGTCGTCAAGGTCTCCGTCGACAAGCAGCAATTCGAAATCCCTCTGAAAAAAGCCCTCGCCGATATCACACCGATCGGAGAGACAGGCCGCACGATCCGAGCCCTCAGGTATGTCCCAAGTGCACTGGTCGTCGGCGGGCAGGTCCAGGACAACCCCCGCGGACAGCCCAACCCGGCGATCCAGGTCGAGATCAGCGGCCCCGACTCGACAGAGAAGCAATGGGTATTTGCCCGGTTTCCGAACTTCCGCGGCATGCACGGCGACGGTGATGGTGCAGACATAAGCGTCACGTTCGTAGCACCCAAAACCGCGCCACACCGCGCCACAGAGGCGCCGATCCAGATCCTCGCCGGGCCCGACAACGCCCTGTACGTCCGCTTCGAGACCATGGGGCACGGAGCGAAGATACGGCAACTTACACCGGGTACGACAATCGAGTCGCCCTGGCCGAATCAGAAATTTACCGTGCTCGATCGATACGATCGCGCCCGACGCGTCCGCGACGTGACCCCCGTTACGCCCGTCCGGCAGGACCGCTTCGCCGCCATCCGCGTGAAGCTTCACTCCGGCGAGCAGAACCACGAAGTCTGGGTCCAGCGTTACCGCCCCCACGCGTTTCGATGGGGCGGGAGGTCCTACGAGTTGACCTTCGGCGACAAGGAGATACCGCTGGGTTTCGGCGTACGGCTGGACAAGTTCGAGATCGGCTACTACCCCGGCGAGCGCAGACCCAGATCGTTCACCAGCAAGATCACCATCACCGACCCCGGCTCCGGCGGCACGCGAAGCGAGGTCATCAGCATGAACAACCCCGCGAGTTACGGGGGCTACAACTTCTATCAGTCGAGCTACCGCCAGGGGAAGACGCGAACCGCCAGCTTTCTGAGCGTCGCCCGCGACCCCGGCATCGCGATCGTTTTCATCGGATACGGCGCCACGATGGCCGGTATGGTCATCGTGCTGGTTACGCGCTCGATCATCTATCGACGAAACGCCAAGCGGTCCCGAAGCTCCGACGCCTCGGCAAAGACCGCGGCACCGCAAGGTGGTTCGCGTAAGTCGTCCGAACGGGTCGCGACCCCGGCCGCCGCGAAGTAACGCAAGAGGGACAAAACCATGACACCACTGTGTATGACGATGGCGGCTCTGGCGCTGAGCACCTCGCCCGTGCACGAGGGCAAGCTGCCCGCCTCGCTCGATTTGACCGTGATCCGGTCGCTGATCGTCCAGCACGACGGGCGCTGGCCCCCGCTCGACACCGTCGCCAGGGACACCGTCGAATCGGTGACCGGTCAGCAGTTCTTCGACGGACAGGACCCCGTCCTGCTGCTCCTCGCGTGGACCTTCGACAGCGACACCTGGATGGACCAGCCCCTGATCAGCATCCCAAACGACGAACTGCGACGGGAGCTGAAACTGCCCGCAGACCAGGACGTCTTTTCCTACGCCGAGTTGGTCAGCCACGACCACCTGCTGGCGCTGATCGACCGTCTCGCCCATATCCAGGGGCGCAAGCCGAACCCGCTCGAATCCAAGGTATCGGACATCAACGAACGCCTCGTGACCCTCCAGCATGTCTTTCAGGGTCGCGTGGTCCGACCGATCCCGGCCCCTGATGACTTCAACGCAGCCTGGCACGCGATTCCGGCGTCGACGACTCAGGGCTCGGCCGACCTGTCATCCGTACGCGAAGCATGGGATGCGCTCGGCGATGCCTTCCTCGCCGATGAACCCGCCGCGTTCACCTCCGCGTCACGGGCGTTGACGAACACGTTGGCCGCCCTGCCCGCCGCGCACCGCCCCGCACCCGAGCGAATCCAGGCGGAACTCCATTACAACAGACTGCACGCCTTTCGCCTCGGGTGGCAGCTCATGTTCGTCGGAGCGTTCCTGGCGGCGCTGGCGATGCTGGTAAACCACAAGTGGCTCGACGTGCTGACCGTGCTCGGGCTTGTCGCCGGCTTCGGTGTCTTGACGTACGGGCTCTGGTTGCGCTGGCAGATCGCCGGGCGGATTCCCGCGTCGAACATGTTCGAGTCGTTGCTCTTCTTGAGTTGGGGGATGGTCGCGTTCGCGATCGTCTCGACGTTCCTTCTGAAGCATCGACTCGTGCCGCTGACCGCGTCGGTCATGGGCGCCCTTTCGTTGATGTTGGCCGACATCCTCCCGCTGGACTCTTTCGTCCGCCCCATCGTGCCCGTTCTGCGCGACACGGTGTGGATGTCGATCCACGTGCCGATCATCATGGTGTCATACTCGGTGCTGGCGCTCGGCGTGTTGTTCGCCCACGTGCAGCTCGTTCTGATGGCGATAGCGCCCGGCCGGCGAAAACTGGTCAACACCGTGGACACCCTGCACTACTGGTACATCCACGTCGGGTCCATCCTGCTGTTCGCGGGCATCGTGACCGGCAGCATGTGGGCGGCCTCGTCCTGGGGTCGATACTGGGGCTGGGACCCGAAGGAGGTCTGGTCGCTCGTCGCCCTGCTCGGGTACCTGACGATCCTGCACGTGCGCATCGACGCCGAGAAGGTGCCGCGCTTCGCCTACGTGATCGGGCTGGTCCTCACCGCCGCCCTGTTCATCATCGTCATGCCCAAACTTCAACCCCTGACCGCCGGAAAGATACTCGGCTTCGTCGGCGCCGCGGTCGGCGCCGTGATCCTCGTCGTGACGCGGGGCCCGTTCGCAACCGCGGTAAAGAGTATCTTGTGCTTCTGGTTGATCATCATGACCTACGTCGGCGTCAACTATGTGCTCGGGATCGGCCTGCATAGTTACGGGTTCGGGACCGGCGCCGTCGTGCGGTACATGTTCCTGCTCGGCGGTCTCGACCTGGGCTTTCTTGCACTCTGTTGCCTCGTGTACCTCGCCCGCACCGGGGGACGGCGGGCAGCCGCCGACACCACGATCACCGCGACAGCAGGCTAGACAGACTGCTTCGCCATCTGGATGCGATCCGCGGGGCAGCCGTACCGCCCCATGTTGTTTCCCATCCGCCGATCGACTATCCTGGTTGGTCTGCGCACGTGCGTGTCGTTTGCGCCGTGCGCGATCCAAAGCGTGAACACGACGGGAGGGGGTGCGCCGCCGAAGCGGGCGGCGCTTCCTGTGCTCGTGCGTGGGCACCGAGGGATGACGCTGCGGAGCGACCGAAACCGATTTTCAACGCCGCGAAGACACGACGGAGGCCGGCAAATGAGATGTTTTCGATGCAAGATCTGGGCGACTCTCCTCATGCTCGGTCTGGGGCTCTCCGGATCGGTGAACGCCGACCCGAGCCAGAAGACCAAACCGCCACGCTCGAACCGACCGGAAAAAAGCGAGCTCCGCGAACCCGAGGTGAAGCGCCCCCTCGACCTGTCCAACCCCATGCCGCTCGTCGAGGTCATGATCAACGGCACCGGTCCGTTCGTCATGGTCATCGACACGAGTGAAACAACAACGACACTCGATGACAACGTGGTCAAAACGCTCGGGCTGACCTTGCCGACCCCCGACGACGCTTCGAAAGCCGCAGACGAAAACACCTCCGCCGAGCCCACCGTGCGGTTGATCTCCGTCGCCATTGGCGAAGCCTTCTTTTTCGGTGTCAACGCCAGGGTCATCGACGTGGAAAAGGCCACCGGGGAAGAGCGACTCTATGATGGCATCCTCGGCCTGCCGATCTTCGCGGACGTCCTTCTGACGCTCGATTACCCCAAAGAGACGGTGGTCATCACCAAAGGTGCGCTCCCGGAGTCGGACGGCAAGACGATCCTGGACTACACCGAGAAAGACGGACTCGCCACGCTTCCGCTGACCATTGACGAGGCCAAAACGAAGCTCGCGCTCGCCTCCGGCTATGGCGGCGCGTTGAGCCTCGAACGCTCGCTGAGACCGAGCGTGAAGATGGCCCCGCTCGCCTACGACGAGCGCCCGCGCAGCCGACCGACGGACGAGGAACTGAGCGAGGAAACGCACATCATGGGCACCGTCGAGCTCGGAAAGTACGTGCTCTTTCAACCGACGGCGCGCTTCCTCGGACCCGGATGGGGTCCGGTCCATCTCATGGGCCACCGCGTGCTCAGCAACTTCGCCGTTACCTTCGACCAGAAAAACCGCCGCGTGCAACTCCAGCGAAAGGACGCCGGACCGGTCACGTTCGGTGACGCCCGACCGAAATTCGGCATCGTGTTCTCCCATTTCGGTCGGTATTTGAAGGTCAGGGAGGTCTTTCCCGACACCCCCGGAAGCCGAAGCCCCATAAGAGTCGGCGACAAGATCGAATGGATCGACGGCCGACGACCGAACCAGTTCGCCCCGGGTGAACTGAGTGCCTTCATCGAGGAGGCACAAATCGTCACCTACTCCATCAACCGCGGCGGCGCCACCCTACACGTAACCCTGCGACCGTGGGACTAGACGCCCGTGCGCGATTCCGCGCAAGCGCTGAGCCGCGGGCTTCAGCCTGCGCGGTCCGTCGAAGGCAGTGTGTGCCCGCGGTTATGCCAACGTGGCGCCTGATCGCGCACCGTGATTCAGTGTCGCGTTCCAAGTTACTCGTCACGTGGCGCGGGTGGGTGGAGGCGGCTTGGGCGGGGCGACTCGTAAGCGTCTCAACGCATCCCGTTTAGCGCATCTGACGCGTCGCCGTAACCCACCTGGAATCAACGCCCCCAAAACGCCAGCAGGAAGACAGCGACACACAGTCCGAGCAGCCCGAGTCCGCATATCCACGTGGCCGCCGTTAATGTGGGCGAGTTCTGACCGCGGGCACGTCTAGCATCGATCGCGATCAGCGTCCCCACCAGAATAACGAAACCCAGCGGTGCTCCCGTGCAACAACATGGATTGACCGGGGCGCCCCAAACAAGGGGACGGAAACCTCCATGCGGATTGGCAACCTTGTACGGGAGCGAAAAGAACATCGGCAACGTTCCAAGACACGCGGCAACGAGGTGGATCGCCCCAGGTTGGTGGTCGTCTG
>JASFUW010000371.1:0-5402 GCA_050050135.1 Phycisphaerae bacterium | reverse complement strand
AGATCGCCGAGTGTGTCAAATCCGGCGTCATCAAGGACGTCGCCGGCGTCAACGACGCTTCGGACCGGAAGCACGAAGTCCGCATCGAGATCGATTTGAGGTCCAGCGCGAACGAAGACGTCGTGATCAACCAACTCTTCCAGTACACCCCCCTCCAGTCCAACTACCACATCATGAACATCGCCCTGGTCGACCGCCAGCCGCGCACGCTGACGCTCAAGCAGATGCTCTCGCTCTACGTGGACTATCGCAAGGAGGTCGTCCGCCGCCGAACCTCGTTTTTGCTGAAGCGCGCCAAGCAGCGTGCTCACATTCTCGAAGGCCTGATTCTCGCCGTCGGCGACATCGACGAAGTCATCAACATCATCAAGGCGTCGCCCAATCCCGACGCAGCCAGGCAGGCTCTGATGGCCCGCCCCATGCGACTGCCGGAAAACGCCGCCATCCGAGCGCTTTTGCCCGACGCCTTCGTGACGCGGTACTCGTCCGACGCCTATCATCTGACAGCCACCCAAGCAGGTGCCATCCTCTCGATGCAGCTTCAGCGCCTCACCGGGCTCGAAATAGAAAAGCTCGCCTCCGAATACGGCAAGCTCGTCGAGGAGATCGAAGGCTACGAAGCCATCCTCCGCGATGAACGCCTGGTCCGCGACATCATTCGTGAGGACCTCCACGAAATCAAGGAGAAGTTCACCAGTAAGCGACGCACCGAGATCGTCGACGCCGTCGGTGAATTCCGCCTCGAGGAGTTGGTCCCCGACGAGCAGGTCGTCGTCACCATCTCCCGCGAGGGCTACATCAAACGCACCGACGTCGACACCTACCGAAAGCAGGGGCGCGGCGGAAAGGGCATCCGCGGCGGCGCCGCAAAAGAGGGCGACTTCCTCGAGCACCTCTTCGTCGTCTCCACCCACGACTTCCTCTTGTTCTTCACCGACCGCGGAAGGGTGTACTGGGCGCGCGTGTTCGACCTCCCCGTCATGGCCCGGACCTCCAGGGGCCGATCCATCGCCAACCTCCTGCACATGCAGCCAAACGAGTCACACCGTGCTGTCTTACCTGTAAGAGCCTTTGAGGAGTCGTTTGTCTTTTTCGCAACCGCCAAGGGCATCGTGAAGAAGACCCCCATGACGGCGTTCAGCCGACCGAGACCCAGCGGCATCATCGCCATCACCCTTGAAGCGGACGACGCATTGATCAACGTCGAGCGCACGACCGGCGAAAACGAGATCGTCCTCGGTTCGCGCAACGGAATGGCCATCCGGTTCCAGGAAAGTGACGTCCGAGCGATGGGCAGGGGGGCTCGCGGCGTGCGCGGCATGGCTTTGACCGAGCAGGATGCCGTCGTCTCCATGGTCGCCCTCAACCCCGGCGACTCGCTGCTTACCGTCTGTGAAAAGGGATTCGGCAAACGAACCAGCATCGACGAGTACCGCAAAACCCGACGCGGTGGCAAGGGCGTCATCAACATCAAGACCACCGAGCGGAACGGAGCGGTGGTTTCCATCAAAGCCGTCACCGACCAGGACGAGCTCATGCTGATCACCGCAGAGGGCATGATGCTTCGCACCGACCTCTCCGCCCTGCGCGAAATCGGTCGCGCCACGCAGGGCGTTCGCGTGATCCGGCTTGATGTGAACGACCGCGTCGTCGCCGTCGCCAGAATCGCGCCCGAACATGAGGGCGACGCCCTCGATCAAGCCGTGGACGTGCCGGGCGACGACGCTGAAGCTCTGCCAGACCCCGACGTCCCCGAGTCGGAGGGCGCCACCAGCGGGGACGTACAAGATGCCCCGGACAGCGAGGATGAAGGCGCCGACACCGACTCCGCCTCGTAGGGGGAATCGGAGGGCCGTTCCGAGACCCGGCGGGTTCCGAGAAAACGCCTCACAACCGAACGACCGCGGTTTTCCGGTTGGCTGGACGCGCCGATCGCCGAATAATACAACATACTGCAACCACAAGGACGCCCGCACGGTATGCGGTGATGGCGGGTACCGTCGCAAAATGAGGTGACATGATGCTTACGCGCAACCTATTGTCGATCGGTGTGATCGCTCTTGTGCTTGCCGCTTTTCCCTGCGCTCCTGCACGCGGCCAGGCCGCTTACACGGGCCAAACCGCCTTCCAGAACCTCGCCGCCTCCTCGTCGGACGCCCACGCCCCCGGGGCGATGGTAAACCGAGGCGTCGCCCGGGCCCAGGCCGCCGTCCGGCCGCCCTCCGCTCCGTTCGACATCACCGAGACCGAACCGATCCGCGACGAGTACGAGACCGCCCGCGTCGAGACCGTGGAGTCTGCCGTCGGCGAGATCATGAATCTCTTCAATTTCCTGCTCGTCCAGTATCTCCAGCGCGAAGGCTACGACGTCGCACTACCTGACGATTCCGACAGCTCCACAAACGGCGGGAGCGACCGCAACGATTCCGACAACGGCGGCAAAGGGGCAGGTCGCAAGGTAACGTTCGACCGTCGGACCGATACGCCGGGGAAGTGACGGTCACGTCAACCGCTACGGCACGCGACGGTCGGGGGAGGAACGAACGCCGTTTCCAAGAAGGTAAATCAAGTCCGGGTGGCATGGTCTTGTCCTACACGGACCGGCCATGGTGCGGCACGATCACGGCCTGGCTACGCCAGACCGCGCCACTCCGACTGTGACGTACTCTTACGGTAACAGCACGAGTCTCGCGTTTCGCAAGTCCTGCCGCTATCTGAGCCGCGGGCTCTCAGCCCGCGCGGAGTTCCACGCACGTCGACTCCTGCGATTCGCGTTCCGACGATGGTCGTAGGATCTGTGAAACCCGATATCAGGAAGGCCTACCACAGCACTTCTTGTATTTCTTCCCACTGCCACACGGACACGGATCGTTACGCTTGAGCCTGGTCTCATCACGTACGATTGGACTGCCGGCAAACAAGTCGCGCTCGGGTTGTGGCCCTTCCGGGTAAAGTCCGTCTGATGGGTCACCCCACAGCGGAGACTGCTTGCCCTGCGCAAAACGCCGCACGGCTGACGGGTCGGTTGTGTCGATCCCCGCCTTCTCCGCCGCCGTCATAAGTGATTTCCCAGGCCCCCAGTTGCGAGAGTCCTGCGACCGCTCGAGCATCTCGTCTGCGCAATCGAGGACCGCTTGACGCAACGGCGCCGGGTCACCCAGCCGCCCGGTGTCGCCCAGCCAATCAAGAAATGCCGCCAGCGCGCCTGGCGCCGACTCGTAGAATGACCGTTCGGCCAAGATCCTCCACGGGAACCAATCCAGCAGGATCTCATTCACGTCCGCCGCACTCAGCGCCTCGAGCGCGATGCCAAGCCCGTCCCACGCGTATTGCAGGAACAGGCTGACGGCAAAGCCTGCTTCCTCCTTCACCGCATCAGGCAATGCCTTGTGCGCCTCCGAGTCCACAAATTCGCGCATCAACTCATCGTAGCGTCCGGGGCTTCGCTCCTCCCGGTCCCCCTCAACGACGGATGTCCCCGGCTCGCGTTGGGCATCGAGCAGCCTTCTCATCTCCGCAATCTGCTCCGGTAACCACTTCTCGACCGGCTTCGCCTCGTCAGCGTCCTTGTCGTCCCAGAGATCGACACGCCGGCCTTCCAGGCTCTGGATCGCCTCGCGTGCGTCCGGCGACCCCGACGCCTTGTGCAACGCCCGAAGCAGCGGTAGTGAATCGGTGTCGTTCAGCGCCGCAAGAACCCGAATCGCAGGGATACAGCCGGGATATCGATTCGTGGGGTCCGGGTCTTCCTGGATGACCCGCCGGCAGAGTCGGCTGATCGACGCCTTCGTTTCCTCATCCGCGTCTACCGCCGCCGATTCGAGCAACCGGGCCGCATGGAACCAGCACGCCGCCTCGGGGCCCTTCGTTTCGATCAGGTTCATCGCCGGTTGGACCGCAGCTTGGCCCAATCCCAACGCCACCCGATGTGTCGCGTCGAGCAAGAAATCATCGTCCAGCTCGCCGGCCCGGAAGAGGATACCCATCAGGTCCTGGGCAAGATCGCGCCGCCCTTGCGCGTCGAGCCGCCGGGCCGCAAGCGCGAAGATCGCCAGCACACCGAAGTCCGTCAGGTCCGTGGCATCGTACGGCGAGTTGGTGTCCCAGTGTTCTCGGAGTTCCAACAGCGCTTCGATCCGCTCCATGAGCCGACCGCGCACCTCCTCCGACCGCGCAACCGCGTCAGCCATCGTGCCGAGGGCCTCCCAGGGAACCTCGTCCGCGCGGAGCGCGATCGACGACCACGGAAGCGAGTCAACGTCTACGGACACAGCTTCTACCTCCTGCCGATGAACTCCGCGTCCTTGCCATTACGCAAGTATTAAAGCCCGCCGTATTCTCGGTCGCAAGGGCATCGGACGCCCGCGCGCGGCATCCGATCTTGACGCGCTGGCGGTCCTTTTCTAGGATCGTGCCCGCGCGCGACGGCGCCCCGTGAGTTTCGGCCGGCGGTGACTCAGGACGGAGCCTGCGGGATCGAGCGGGAACCACGAAGACCTCCGCGAGCGAGACGCAGACCTCAAAGAACGACGAATCCAAGCCCGACGGCCGCAAGGCGGACCATACCCTCAGGTTTACATATGATCGGCATCCGACACGAAGACAAAAGCGAATGGGAAGGACGCACCCCGCTCGTTCCGACTGATGTCGCACACCTCGTTAAGCACGCGGGGCTGAAGCTTCAGGTCCAGACTTCTCCGACGCGAGCTTTCCCCGACGCCGACTTCGCCTCCGCCGGCGCGACGATCGTCGAGAACCTCGACGACTGCCCCGTCATTCTCGGCGTCAAGGAGATTCCACCCGAAAAGCTGCTCCCCGCCCGGACCTACGTCTACTTCTCCCACGTCATCAAAGGCCAGCCCGCCAACATGCCCGCCCTCGCTCGACTCATCGACCTCGGCTGCAACCTCATCGATTACGAGAAGATCGAGGACGATCAGGGCCGACGCCTGGTTTTCTTCGGTCGCTACGCAGGTCTTGCCGGCATGATCGACTCCCTCTGGGCCCTTGGCCAACGCTTTGCGCACGAAGGGTTCGAGACCCCGTTTACCCGGATCCGCCAGGCCCACCGGTACGAAAGTCTCGACGCCGCCAAACGCGAAATCACGGACGTCGGCAGTCAGATACGAGAGAACGGCCTGCCGGATGCATGCCTGCCTCTTATTTGCGGCTTCGCCGGATACGGCCAGGTCTCGCAAGGCGCCCAGGAAATCTATGATCTGTTGCCCGTCGAGCAGATTTCGCCCAACGACCTGCCCAACGTGCCGCGCTCCCCAAAGCTCTGCTACAAGGTCGTCTTCCACGAAAAGCACATGGTCGAGAGGATCGACGCGTCCTCCCCCTTCGAGCTTGCAGAGTATTACGATCGGCCGGAATGCTATCGGGGCCGTTTCGCGCAACAT
>JASFUW010000370.1:0-5421 GCA_050050135.1 Phycisphaerae bacterium | reverse complement strand
GAACGAATGGCGCTAGTTACTGATCATGTCACGCTTGAGTTGCCGAGCGGCAAGACTCATGTGACGTCACTCAACGAGAGTGGAGCGTCTACCCATCATCGACGCGGGTGGTGTTTAGAGGACATTGGACAAACTGGGCTTGCACTTTGGTTTCAACTGCTGGTGCGACGGTGCGTGCTGGAAGAGGAAGAGCGTGTCATCGAACGAAAGGTCCGTGTGCCGAGATCTGACCGTGAAAGGCGAGAGACCGAGATCCGGAAGTACGCCGAGCAGACCAGCCTTCAGCGCGTACATGTTCCACCGGGGAGCGAAGGGAGTACCTTTTTCTATTTCGCCGTGTACCTGGAGCGCGGTCAGGCAACGTTCACCGAACTGCCAGGTGAATTGCGTCGGGTTGGGCCTTTTCCTGAAGGGCTGGTACACGGGTGGCCGGACAACGCTCCAATCCCAGTCCAGCCGATGTGGTTTTCTCTCTGTGACCTCCGTCTTCTACTGGTCACCGCGGCCCCGCCCGGCGAGTTGAACGCCGAGCACCTCGGTTTTCCCCCAGGGTCACCCCACGATCCGTGTCGACCAGCTGGCACGGCAGGGCGTACTGACCTTTCACGAAAGGGCGAGAGATCGTGAATCCAATCATAATGGCCTTGATGTTGATCCTGGGGTGGGGGATTTTCTTTTACTCCGCGCGCCGGCGGTGGAAGCTGATGATGGTCGGGGCGGCCGAGGACCGATCGGGGGACGTCGGCGTGCGTCTCAAAGCTGTTTGGACCTATGCCTTCCGCCAACTGCGCATGCCGCGGTATCCGCTCGCCGGCATCGCCCACATGCTGATTTTCTGGGGGTTTCTGGTCCTGCTGCTTCGGTCATTGATCCTCTGGGGGCGCGGGTTCGACGAGTCGTTCGACTTCTGGATCTTCGGCGACGACTTCCTGCTCGGCCGCATCTATGCCCTGCTCAAAGACGTCTTCGCCGTCATCGTCCTCGTCGCGGCCCTCGTCTTCGTCTACTACCGGATGATCAAACGCCTACCGCGGATGACGCTCAGCACCGAAGGGCTGATTATCATTTGGATCATCGTCGTGATGATGGCCGCGGACATCTTCTACGACGGTGCGTCTATGGTCATGGAATCCCGCCGCGCCGCGCAACCCGTGGCTACCGAAGCCGCTGACGCTGCGTCGCCCGACAGTGTGGCATTGGAGTTTCACGGATGGGAACCGGCGGGAAGCGTGGCCCAGTTCATTGTAGCCGGACTGGGTGACGGGGCATTGAACTGCGTACGGCATGCCGGGTTCTGGATACACTCGGCGTTGGTGCTGATCTTTCTGAACCTGCTGCCATACTCGAAGCACTTTCACGTCATCACGGCGATCCCAAATGTATACCTGCAAGGTCTCGATCCGCCCGGTCGATTGCCGCCGATTGAGGACATCGAGGGTCGACTCGAACGCGAGGAAACGCTCGGCGTCAAGCGGATCGATCAGTTCAGTTGGAAGGCGATTCTGGACTGGTACACCTGCACGGAGTGCGGCCGGTGCAGCGACAAGTGCCCGGCGACCAGCACCGGCAAAAAGCTGTCACCCAAGCACTTCACGCTCGATCTCCGCGATTTCCTCTACAAGCACGAAAACGCCCTTGTCGCCGCCAAGCGATCCGAACCGCGCCCGTCAGGAAGCGGCACGGATTCCGAACCGCCCCCGTCAGGGAGCAGCGACGACGCCGATCCGCCCGAGCACCACAAGGACCTGGTCGACGGCGTGATCGATCCCGAGGTGCTTTGGGCGTGTACGACCTGCCGGGCCTGCGAGCAGGAATGTCCCGTCTTCATCAGCTATGTGGACAAGATCGTTGATATGCGCCGCTATCTTGTCCAGGAACGCGGTGAGTTGCCCAACGAGCTGCAAACCGCCTTCCGCAGTCTGGAAGCAAGCTTCAATCCCTGGGGGTTTCCCGCCAACGAGCGAGGCAACTGGGCCGAGGGACTCGGCGTCAAGACCCTGGCAGAGCACCCCGACGCCGAGTACATGCTCTGGGTCGGTTGCGCGCCGTCCTTCGATGATCGTGCCAAAAAGGTGACGCGAGCGACGGCTCAGCTTCTCCTCGAGGCCGGCGTCGATTTCGCGATTCTCGGCGAAGAAGAACAATGCACGGGCGACCCGGCGCGACGGGCAGGCAACGAATACCTGTTCCAGATGTTCGCCATGCAGAACATCGAGGTGATGAACGGCTACGGCGTTGACAAGAAGAAGGTCATCACCATCTGTCCGCACTGCTTCAACACCCTGGCGAACGAGTACGGCGACTTCGGCGGGCACTATGACGTCATTCATCACACCCAGCTTCTTGCAGACCTACTACGGCAGGGCCGGCTCAGACCCACCAGACCGGTCAATCGCAGGGTGGCGTTCCACGACTCCTGCTACCTCGGTCGATACAACGACATCTACGACCCGCCGCGCGACACGCTGAGAAGTGTCCCCGGTCTGACAGTGCTCGAACCGGCGGAAACGCGCGACCGCGGCATGTGCTGCGGCGCCGGCGGTGCTCAGATGTTCAAGGAGGAGGAAGAGGGCGACGAGCGCGTCATGGTGGCGCGCAGCAAGCAGCTTCTGGCAACCAGACCCGACGCCGTCAGCAGCGCGTGCCCCTTCTGTATGCGCATGTTGATTGACGGGCTTGCGGATCAGAACAAGGAGGACGTTCCGGCCCTCGACATCTCCGAAATCCTATGGGAGTCCGTGGGCGGAGACGAGGTCGACGGGAGCGTCGAGCAGTAGTCCACCGAAAACACGACCTGACCTTTCCGGCCGTCGCGGTTCATACAACGGCTGCGTCCGCGTTCGCTTCGACCCGGCCTTCGTTGTCGAACGCGTTGTCGTCAACCTGATCGCCCGACGGTTCAGAGTGTTTGGCTTGCTGCTCCACCGTCCGCTGCGCCAGAGCCTGTTTGGCGTCGACGCTCAGATCGAGGACGCACCATTTGACGTCCTGCGTCTGCAAGATCCCCCAGGCAGCGAAGCCGCCACCCTCGAGACGGACCGGCGTCGGAGCCGCGTCGGTCGAGTAGAGGTTGCGGAACCGGTCGTTCAGGACACCCGAGTGCGACGCCACGCACTGCTCGTCAACGTACAACGCGCTCCGGAATCGGAAGGTCTTCGTTTCGAGGACGAGACGTGCCTCATGCCCGTCAGCCGCTTTCCGTAACTCCCTGCGGATACAGCCGCGCCTTGCCAGCAGGCTTCCCAGGATTCGCATTCCGGCCCTGACCGGCGCAAAACCACTCGCGTGGTTGGAGCGCGGCGGAACGGTCACGTCAGTGTCTTCCGCCGGCTCGATCTCGAGGGTGCTCGCGGACTCCGGAAACGAGAGCCCCACATGAAACCGATCGTCTTCCTCAATGCTACGGACAACCGACGCCGTGCCATACCCGCACTCGTCGGTGTCACTGGCGTAGGCGAAGTGGAGCGTCGCACCGACAGGGACCGCCCGCGGCAGGGCGATCCCGAGACCGTCGGCCGAGATATCCAGAATCGTCGCACGCTCGCCGATGGCGACTTCGGCGCCGGCGTACGCATATCCGACAACGAAAATGGGTTTGGTTTCGCCCGCCGCAATGCGAGGCGTCTGTCGCTTCCCGTCCTGATCGGGTGGCTGGGATTGCCAGGTGGCGAAGGCGTCTTCGAGGAGGCGTGCCAACTCGGCTTCCGTCAGGCATTGCTCAATGTCACACGGTTTTACCATCTCGACCACCCCACGCTTTGGTGCCTCGCTCCGGGCATAACCAACGGCAAACGGCGCGCGCACCCGGACCGCCCGCCGCAACCGCTCACCACGGTGCCCAGCACGGGCCAACTCTATCAAAGGTGCAATACAGACCCCGACCCCGTCAACGCAGATCGTGCCCGTCCGAAAAAGGCCTTGCCCAGGCGTGCCGGCGTCCACCCCGCTGCAGGCGTGCCCGCTCTGGCGTAGCGGCTGTGAGCGGCGGGGCGGGCACGACAGTGTTCCGTGACCCGCCGCAAAAGTCCCCAGCTCCGCCCCCGAAGGGCTATAATCGTCCGCGAGCCGGCGGAGACCTTCGAGCCGGCGGGCTTGCCGGATGTTTCGGAGCGGTCGCGTGACCAACGTTCACAGGGAACATGACAAGGCCGAGACTCGTCCCGACGCGCCGGGTTTGTCGCCGCCGGAGCCGACCGTATGGCTCGACCGACACGGCGACGCACTTTTCCGCTACGCCTTGTCACGGATGCGCGATCGCGACGTCGCCGAAGAGCTGGTCCAGGAGACCTTTCTGGCGGGTCTGCGCGGATGGGAGCAGTTCAGCGGGCAGTCCGACGTCCAGACGTGGCTTATCAGCATCCTCCGCCGGAAGATCGTCGACCACTTCCGGGGCAAGCGGCTGCCGCTGACTGACACTACCGACGAGGTCGAGCGCTTCGCAGCGGAGTTTTTCGATCAGCGGGGCGTATGGCACAATCCGCTCCCCAAGTGGCGGGCGGGCGCCGACGCGACGTTCCGCGAGCGGGAGTTCTGGGACGTTTTTGACGATTGCGTATCGTCACTGCCCGAGACGGTTTCCGGGGCTTTCAGCCTCCGTGAAATGGAGCAGATGGATTCCGAGGAAGTTTGTAAGATTCTGGAGATCTCGCCGTCCAACCTGTGGGCGAGGTTGCACCGCGCGCGGATGTTCCTGCGTCGGTGCCTGGAAAGCAACTGGTTTGCTCGCTCGGATTGAGCAGGCGACAGGCGATGTCTAAATCTGCGATCAAATTACTGCTGACCTTGAAATGCGAAGAGTCGACGCGGCTGGTGTCCGAGTCGCTCGATCGCGACCTGTCGCCCGCCCAGCGCTGGGCGGTGAGGCTCCACGCCCTCGTCTGCCGCCCCTGCCGGCGCTACGGCAAGCAACTCCACCTCTTGCGCGACGCGGTTCGGCGCATGGCCGCCGGCAAGGCGGAGCCGACGTCACCGGTCACGCTCGGTCCCGACGCACGCTCACGCATCGCCCAAGCGCTCGAATTCGCTACGGACGAAGAACCACGCTGATTTCGCGTCAGCACGCTCCTCCCTCACCGTTTACAGTCGGTCGCGCCTGTCTGTAATTGCCGCCGTGGTTGTGTCATCGCTGGCGGACTTACGGGTGACCGCCGATCAGGGAGATGGTCCGATCGCCTGCGTCACGGGCCTGAACGTGTGCGCTGACTCGATCCTGACTGCGTAGTGTTTTCGTGCCCGCTGCTGGGACCGCGCCACAGGAGCCCGTAAGCGTCCCGGCGGGTCAGACCGTGCGCGAACGTGCGGCGCCCGGCGTGAATCCCTACTCCCCTGCGCGATTACGATACCACAACGCCCCGCGGGCAATTCCACGGGGCGTCGCGGTGTCAAGTTTGTGTCAGTTTGTCTGCGCCGGACTCTGCCGGA
>JASFUW010000369.1:0-5478 GCA_050050135.1 Phycisphaerae bacterium | reverse complement strand
GGCCTGATCTACCAGACTCGCGGCGACCTGGACCAGGCCGAGAAGATGCACCGCAAGTCCCTCGCGATCGAGGAGAAGCTCGGCCGACTCGAAGGCATGGCCATCCAATACGGCAACCTCGGAACGGTCTACGAGCAGCGCGGTGACGTCGCGACGGCGCGCGAGTACTGGACAAAGGCTCGCGATTTGTTCGAGCAGATCGGCATACCGCACGAGGTGGAGAAGGTGCAGGCATGGCTGGACGAACTCGAGGATGAAGGATGAAGGCGGAATGGCGAATGAGGAATCCCGATGGATCGGGATCTCCGCTCCCCTACGATGGCGAATAGCGAAGGAAAGCCCCGCGCCCGCTTCCCCCTCCGTCGCTGCGTCGCTTCGTCGCTGCGTTCCTGCGTCCCTCCGTCACTCTCCCCCCCTCGCGCGCTACCCGCTCCCCCATTCCGCCGATCACCCCTGACGTTATTCCCCCGGACGGGTGTGCACCGTGCATGCTCGCCAGAGGAAACAGGAAAAGGAAAAACAAAGTTTTTTTCGCAAAACGAACCCAAAAATCGGCACTGGCGCTATCAAAAACGCGGAGCGCGTTGGCTTCGTCGCTCACGCAGACCCGGCATTTACGACGCCCGCGCCGTCCCGCCCGAATGCGCGGACGTACACAGAATCGGAAAAAAAGAAGTGATACGCCCCTGCCCCCTTCGTCGCTCCGTCGCTCCGTCGCTTCGCGCACCCCTACGCGGTAGCAGCATCAAGGCACTGCTTCGCCCCGTCGATGTCGGTGACGCTCATGAACATGGTGAACGACGTGCCGTCGTCATCGGCGCTGCCGTAGACGTAGTTGATGTTGATGTCGGCCTCAGCCATCAGCCTGGCGACCTCCTCCATCCGGGCCGGCTCGTCGGTCAGCTCCAGCGCCAGCACCCGTTCGGTGAAGAAGTTGTATCCGTTGTCGCGCAGCAGGGACTCCGTCGCCGACTCCGGCGATGCCACAATGTTGACCCAGCAGCAGTCCTCGTCGTCGGACACGCACAGCGCCTTGATTCGGATGTCCGCCTGTTTGAGCGACGCACACAGCCTGGCGAACATGCCGGGTTTGTTCTCCAGACCGATGCAGAACTGGGTGACCTCCGTCATCGCGCACCTCCAGACAACAACCCTACTACGCCTCGCAAACCGCTCGTCGCGGGCGAAACGCGCTCTGCGGGTGACCTGCTCGTCACGAGCGATCCGCACGCCGACAGCCTCGACCGCGACCGGGAACCAAGCCTTCGCAGGGGCCGCTTCGCTGATACGATTTCAAGACAGGATAACACGCCGCCCCGCACCGGTGAAGCAAAAACTCCGCTCCGCCGACAACCTCCGACAGCACCGCCGTTCCGCCACTCAGGCCGGGCTCCGTGCTTCCCGTGCGTGCCAGGTTGATTCGTGCAACTGGCTGCCCGTTTCCTGGTGTCGCTGGCGGCGGCCCACAGCCTCCGCGTCGGGCACAGGCAAGCCAACCCCGCATCCCGCCGCAGCCCGCCCGGCGCTACCGCGACTTGGGTCCCGCCGCCGCCGTTCGGCTCGCCAACGAGGAGTCTTGGAGCCCAGACCCCAACGAGTGGCCCCTCGCGCCGGGACACCACAACCCGTCGTGGCCCCTGCCGGTATCTCGCAATGCGCCTCCAATGGGCGGTTCGTGGAGGGTGCCTGCCGCCTACGGTCGCCCGGCCAACTTCAGGGGTGTTTGACATGCCGGAAAACGCGTCCGTAGAATGCCGCCCGAACTTGTTGGAGTTTGAATCAGAAGTGACCATGCGGCTTGCGCAGCTCTGTGACGTGTTGACCGAGGCCGGTTTCCCCGCGCGGCTCGACGGCGAGGACCGGGAGGTCCGCGCGGTCAACACGCTCGAGGATGCGTCCGAGGGTGAGGTCAGCTTCCTGTCCAACCCGAAATACCTCCCCGCGGTAGGTGCGACCGGGGCGTCGGCCGTCATCGTCCAGGATCATGTCGACGTGCCGGATTCGGTCGCCGCGATCCGCTGTGCCGACCCCTACGCGGCCGTTACCGTGGCGATCATCAAGCTGCACGGGTACCGGAAGCACCCTCAGTGGGGGATCAGCGCGCGGGCCTCGATCGACCCGACCGCGACCATCGGGAGGAACGTGAACGTCGGCCCCGGAGCCACCATTGCCGCGCAAGCGACCGTCGGCGACGGCTGTACGATCTACCCCGGCTGCTACATCGGGGACGAAGTCGGTCTCGGCACTGATTGCATTCTCTACCCTAACGTCGTGATCTACGACTATTGTGAACTTGGGGATCGAGTCACGATCCATGCCGGGTCGGTGATCGGTGAAGACGGCCTCGGGTATGCCCCGCACGACGGGCGGTGGATCAAGATTCCGCAGGTCGGTCGCGTGATCCTGGGTGACGACGTCGAGATCGGTGCGAATTGCTCGATCGACCGGGCGACGCTCGGGCAAACGGAGATCGGTGCCGGAACCAAGTTCGGCAACGACATTGTCGTCGGGCACGGCACCAAGATCGGGCGGGATTGCCTCTTCGTGGGGCAGGTCGGCATCGCCGGTTCGGTGACAGTAGGGCGGCACGTGACGCTGGCGGGTCAGGTCGGCGTCGCGGGCCATTTGACGATCGGCGACGACGCGAGAATCGGGGCTCAATCCGGCATCGCGGGCGACGTTCCGCCGAAGGCCGACCTCCTCGGCTCGCCGGCCATCCCGATCGAGAAGGCGAAGCGTGCTTTGTACGTCGTGCAGAACCTTCCCGATTGGGTCAAACGCATCAAGGACCTGGAACGGGAGCTGGCAGACCTACGTGAGCAGGACAATGCGCGGGAACCGTGCTGACTTGGTCCACCGGACCACCAGACTGAGCCGCGGGCTTCAGCCCGCGCGGCGCTGGATGGAGGGACGAATCCCGATGGATCGGGATCTGCGTTGCGCTACGATGTCGAATGACGAAGTCAGAAAACTGGAGCGGAGGCGAGAGTCTTCATTTCGCTGTTCGCTATTCTGCGTTCGCCGTTATCGTGCGCTGTTGCCAAGGTGACGAGAACGTAGAAGCGTACAAGTGTCTCACCCGGCATCCCAAGACCATGAGCGCATCGGAGTCATCGCCGGCGCGGGCAAGTTTCCGTTCCTAGTCGTTGACGGGGCCAAGCGAGCGGGGTGCCACGTGACCGTTGTCGGGCTCCGCGGCTTGGCCGATGCCGCCCTTCGTGACCATGCGGACGCGTTCCGCTGGTCGGGGTTGGCGCGGATGGGACAGTGGGTGCGGTTTCTGAAGCGGAGCCGTGCGACGGGCGTGATCATGGCGGGGTCGGTTCGCAAGACCGATATGTATGGCCGGTTCCGACTGTTGCGGTTGCTCCCGGACCTGACATCGATCAAGCTTTGGTTTTTCAGAATTCCCGACAAACGCAACGACACGGTGTTGTCAGCCGTGGCGGACGAGTTTGATCGAAACGGGATCACCATGCAGGATTGCGTCGAATATACAGCCGAGAACATGGCCCCCGAGGGCGTTTTGACCAAGACCCAACCGACGGCCTCACAGCAGAAGGACGCTGAATTCGGATGGCGGATCGCGAAAGAACTGGGCCGGTTGGACATAGGCCAATCCGTCGCCGTCAAAGAGACCGAGGTCATCGCCGTCGAAGCCATCGAGGGCACCGATGCGATGATCGAGCGGGCCGGCAAGCTCTGCCCACGAGGCGGCTGGACGCTCGTAAAAGTCGCCAAGCCCAACCAGGACATGCGCTTCGACGTCCCCACCGTAGGCCCCGAAACCATCGCCAAGCTCAACGCACACGGCGCCAAAATGCTAGTCATCGAAGCCAACAAAACCGTCATCATCGACCGTGAAGAGATGACCAGGGCCGCGGATTCTGCCGGAACGAGCGTCGTCAGCCGGAGTGCGGACGGCGGTCTCGGTGAGGCGCAGCGAGGGGAGGGCTAGAGCACATTCCACGCGTTCTGCGAGGTGCGCAGAGATTTGGACACCTAGTGCTTGCCCGGTGAAACGAAGAAGATCGGTGCTGACGCCCACTTAAAGCCGTGTTGCATGTTTTTTTTCTGAGAATCGGCTTTATTTGGAATTATTCGTTGACAGCTTCCTTTCTTTGGACGATAATGCGCGAAATGGGCTGGGTCTGGCGGAACTCTCGTACCCGTCGAAGGTTGGATTAGGGACCGTCAGGGCTAACCGCCAATTGCTTCCGTGGTCGACGTTGGTGGATTCTCGATGGCTGGAGAACGTCGCCCCCGACACCAAGGGGATAGCAGGCAGCACGTTTCTGTGGGCCGCAATCGCGGTGCCCGTCGTCAGCGACCCACTACACCTAATCATAAGGAGGTCTGAAGATGGCAGGGTTTCAACTGACAAGGTCGGAGAAACAACCCTCGCACACGCTATGGGTGGCTATCACATGTGTGGTCGGCGTCGGCGGATTCGCGTGCGTAACTTCCGGTGGAGAGCGTTTCCGATCGGACGTAAGCAAGCCTGACGCACCTGCGTTCATGCTTCAAGAGAACGAGGTACCGTATGACGGATACGGTGAGGTTTCAATCCTCGATGACGCCACCTTGGTCATCAAAGTGAACGGGGCGATCTACATCAACGAAGTGACCGGGAGTTTCCTCGTTGAGGACAAAGACGTGCTGGTTTACACGATCGATCCCACCGAGTTGCGGCTTGCGGAGAGTCGTGGGTTCTTCTTCCTGGACCGAGGTGGTGTACAGGTTGCTGAGCGGGGATTCCGCCCAGGCAGCCTGAGTTTCACGTCGTTTACGGATAGAGCCGACAAACGTGAAGAGGAGCCACGGTACGAATTGGAAGGGTTCGTGGGTGATTTGACGCTCGACTTCGATGCAGAGCACGGCGTCCTATCAGTTTCGATCATCGACTCACGAACGCTCGGCAAAGCGTTCCAGCTGAGTGCACCCCTTCGCCGCTACACCCAGACTGCAAAAGCGCGGATGGAGCCCATCGACCGGGACACTCCGGACGGAGGGCAGATCATTCTTGAAGATCCTCCAAGTCAGTCCAATTGCTCCGTAACCTGCACCCACGGTAGTTGCAGTATCGCCTGCCCCCCAAAAATGGGTTGTATTGCCTATTGTAAAACAGGAGGGATCCCAGTTTGCGAGTGCGGGCAGAGTAGCAACTAGGACGAGAATAATCCGATCAACCGGTCCGGCTCTGGCCATCATTCGGCGGGCGCTGATCTCACCGTTGGGGGCACGTGCCCGCGCTGCGTGCAAGCGAGGGTTTGCCAAGCGCTCAACTGCGCGCAGTGTGGTGGCAACAGCCTGCCCGGGATATCCGGCTTCGGTCGGCGTGAAAGAGAGGCGCAGCTCTCGGTGCGTTAGTCCGATGGCCGCCACGGCCGTCGAGCACCGCAACAGCCCGAACGGGGTCGCGGATTTGCGTGGGAACACGAGTGCTGTACGGGCGTAACTCTTCAGCCATGTGCAATG
>JASFUW010000368.1:0-5500 GCA_050050135.1 Phycisphaerae bacterium | reverse complement strand
CCTGGTGCCCCACAGACTGGGGTTCGACATCGGCGGGTTGCCCGAGATCGACGCACGAAGAGCGGCGTGCATGGGGGTGCTGCTGGGAGCGCTGGTCGCGGGGCGGAGTCGCGAGGTCACACCGCGGTGGCGTTTGTTCGATGTCTTATGTCTGGCACCGGTGTTGACGTTCTCACTCTCGTACGGTCTGAGCAACGCGGACGCGGGGATGAAGGCGTTGGCCCACCGTATCGTGGCGCTGACCATGGATTGGGGCGTCCCTTACGTCCTCGCCCGTGCCGTCCTGAGAGACTGGGGCGATCTTCGAGCCGCGCTGCGCCCGGTCGCCATTTGCAGTGTGATCCTGGCCGGCCTTGCCGTCTACGAATGCCGGATGGCCACGAGGCTGACGGCCGAGCTGTGGAATATGGCCGGTCTGGAAGTGCCCATACCGAGACACGCCACGGGCTGGCGGTGGGGCTTGCTCCGCGCGACAGCCGGATTCACTCATCCGCTCACGATGGCGACGGTGCTGGCGGCGATGACGCCGCTCATGCAGTTGTGGAGGTTGCTCGAACCGTCCGTGCGGTGGAAGGGATGGGTTGCGATGCTCGCGTGTGCGGCGGGTTGTGCGGCCAGTCTGTCGCGCGGTCCGATGTTGGTGTTGGGGTTGGTGGGCATCGTGTTCACTATCGCGACCGTTCCGAGACGGACGCCCATTCTCTTCGCACTTCTTGCCCTGGTTCTCGCGGCCAGCCCCTTCATCTTCGAAGCGGGGCGAAGTGAGGCCAAGTATGTGCGCACGGAGTTGGATACCCGAGGAAACGTCGAAAGCAGCCACTACCGGTTCGCGCTTTTTCTGATTTACGGAGAGCAGGTGTTGGAGGCCGGGTTTTTGGGGAGTGGCGACGCGGATATGGACCTGGAGTACCAGCACGCGTGGTCCGTTGACAATGCCTATCTGTACTTGTTCCTTCGCGGTGGTTGGCTGGGTGGTGGGTGTTTTCTCGCCATCGTGTTCTGCGTCCTGTATGCCGGCGGAGGTCGCATCCTGCGCGGCAGGGGAATGCACCGGAAGCTGCTGTGTGCCCTGGTTGCGAGCTTCGCGACGATGGCCGGGTGTATGGCGAACGTGTGGTTCGCCCCCGACTACGCGCCGTTTTTCTTCATCATGACGGCTCTGGTGTCCAATCAAATCCTCGCGACCGGGTCGCCACAACCGACGCACCAACGCTCACGCCGACATTGACAGAAGCTGAAATGTCGGTTCGCCACGCTCCTCAGATTCCCCTGCAAAACAGTGCGACGGGGGCATATCACCGACCTTGGACACATCCACGACGTCAGGAACGCGCTATTCTCTGCGCGAGACGTACACGGTAGGGTCACCGAACTTGACGTGGGCACCGAGCAGGTCGGCAGTTGCCTGCATGGTCTTGGCGGCGATGGTGCCGATGATCGTGCCGCAGGTCAGGTTCGTTTTCACGTCGGTGAGGGTAAAGCCGCATCGCGCCAGAAGTTCCTCGACCTGACCGTTCGTGTACTCCGTGACGTGGTGGCGGTGGTTGAACCGAATCGACTCACCTCGGAGAACGCGGCGGAAGTTGCGCGTGCGGTATCGGCTTGGCGTGGAGATGACCAGGCGGCCTTTGGACCTGAGCACACTGTGGGCGTGACGGAGCATGGCACAGGGCGACTCGACGTGCTCGAAGAGGTTGGCGGCGATAACGGTGTCGAACTGGTCGGGGGCGTAGGGCAAATCCGCGGCGTCGGCGACGGCGAAGCGGACGGCGGGAAGTCGGTCGCGGGCGCGCTTCACAGCCGAGATCGAGCAGTCGAACGCCGCAACCTGATGACGGTGACGCAAGCGCTCCGTAAGGTCACCCTCACCGCATCCGGCGTCCAGAACCACGCCCGCGGCGAACTCGACCACCGTCCCTATGCGGAACTCGTCCCAACGCGTCGCCGCCGTGCGAGCGGTCCGGTAGGGATTCTCCGCTTCATATTCGTCCAGCGCCTTCGCCTGCTCCGACGTCAAAAAGACGGGGAGTCCGTCGTCGAAGAACGCCGGCTCGCGGTCGTACACGATGTCGATTGCGGGTTCCGTCATGGGTTCCATTTCATAGTCCAGCCGATCGTCACGCCCGAAACGAACTACCGCCGGCCCGGCTGTTCACATTACCCTCCAGGAGAGATAATCAGAACCTAGCGGAGGGGCAAGTGTGTACGCGCCCGGTGGCGCCGAAATCTGCGAGAATCGAACGAATGATCCATGATATTACACCGCCGATCACGGCGGATCTGAAAGTGTGGCCGGGCGACGTTCCGCCGCGTCGCGAAGTGCAATCCGACATGCGGGACGGGGCTGCGACGACGATTTCCGCGCTCCGCGGAACGGTTCATCTGGGCGCCCACGCGGATGCACCGAGCCACTACGGCGTCGACGCGCCGACGATCGACGAACGGTCGATCGACCTCTACCTGGGACCGTGTCAGGTGGTCGGCGTGAAGGTCGGGCGCGGGACTTCTATCGATGCGGAGATGATTCAGGCGAAGATCGCGGCTCCGCGCGTGTTGTTCAAGACGGGGACCTATCCCGATCCGACGGTGTTCAACGACGACTTCGCGGGGCTTTCGCCACGGTCGGTCGATGAGCTGGCGGCGAAAGGAGTCAAACTGATCGGCATCGACACGCCCAGCGTCGACCTGTTCGACGCATCGGACCTTCCGAGCCACAAGGCTGTGTTGCGACACGGGATGGGTATTCTCGAGGGGCTCGTACTCGCAGACGTCCCGGATGGCGTATACGAACTGATCGCCCTGCCGTTGAAGTTGGTGGGTTTCGACGCGAGCCCGGTGCGGGCGATCCTGAGGACGATGCCTTGACGCCGATACCGCAAGACCACGGATCCGCCATGGCGGACCCGTGCGACCCGACCTCTCTTACTGTAACGCGGTCCGGCCGCCGTCGACGGGGAGGTTGACGCCGGTCACATAGGAGGCAGCCGGCGAAGCCAGGAAGGCGACGACCGCTCCGAGCTCCGACGGGTCAGCCAAGCGCTGCATGGGGATGCCGGCGACCGTCTGGTTCTTGACCGTCTCGGCGTCGGTTCCGGACCGCTCCGCCCACTTCTCGAACAATGACCAGAGTCGCTCGGTGGCGGTGTATCCGGGCAGCACGTTGTTGACGGTAATCCCGAACGGGGCCAATTCGCCCGCCATCGTACGAGCCCAGTTGGCAACGGCGCCGCGTGTGGTGTTCGAGACGCCGAGTCCCGGAATGGGCGCAATAACGGACGTCGAGATGATGTTGATCACCCGGCCGTAACCCGACGCCTTCATCCCGGGCAACAACGTCAAAACGAGGAGCTGGTTACAAACCACGTGGTTCGATATCGCCTGAACGAACGCGTCGGGGGTGGCATCGAGGATCGAGCCGGAGGGCGGTCCGCCGGTGTTGTTGACCAGAATCTGATGCGGTCCGACCTTCTCGATCAAAGCGCGGACGCCGGCTGCCAGCGACTCGGGGTTCGCGGAATCAGCCGCGAGAAACCGATGCGATCGACCTGCGTCCGTCGGGAGTTCGCCGCAGGCTTCGCGCAACGCGGACTCGGTTCTGGCGAGAAGCGTCACCTCGGCGCCCGCCTTCGCCAATTCGATCGCGGCAGCCTTTCCGATGCCCTGCGACCCACCACATACCAAAGCGCGCTTCTCTTTCAGCGATATCACGGGCGTTCTCCTGTCGGTTCATTTGCGAAGGTACGCGACGACGGGCTCGAGCGGGAAACCGGCCCGGATTCCCCACGCCCTAAACCGCGATCTGGAACAGAAGCCATAACCCCAGCCCGACCGCGAACATCCCGATGACGATCGTCACCCAGAGAACGAGGGCGGCCATCGGCATCCGACGGAGGTCGTCGCAACGGGTCGTCTTGTAGACCACGGCGATGCTCAGACACAAGGGAAGCATGAACACGAGGCGCCATGGCCCGGTGAGCGGGATCGCGGTCGTAAACAGCGAAGCCAGAACCGTGCTCATTGCCGTCCCTTCTTGCCTTCTCGTTGCTCTGGAATCGGCCTGGACCGCGGTTCGGCTCGGCTCATCGCGTCGAGGATGACGAGGAGGTTGAGCAGCCCGGCCACCCCGGTGTAGTGGACGCCGACATCCACGGAGGCCCAGTAAGGCGTCGTTGCCTGTTTCGGGGAGCGGGCGGAGTCGGGATCGACGTTGTGGTGTAACGCATACGCGGCGAGGGTGTTTCCGCCGGTGCAAAGCTGCGCAAGAAACCAGAGCTTGCGTGCCTTCGGTGCGACGGTCGACTGCACGCTCCCGACGGCCACGCCCGTCCAGAAGGTGGCCGTGATGGTGACGAGGCAGATCAGGCCTCTGGCTCGTTGTCGAAGGTAGATGTGGCCCAGACCGGGCAGGATCCAACTCAGTAAACCGGCGACGGGCATGCGGATCATGGAGGTTGACTCGGCGTCAGGCAATCGGTTGCTCCCACGGCCTAGCCCGAGAAAGGACACGGGCCGTTCGGATCGCCGCAGCTCGCGCAGGGCCCTGGCGAGGACGGCATGGCGGCGGAGGTTGGGGTTCCCTGCCTGGCCGCGAACACACTCAACTTTCGTTCGACGTCCTTGCCCTCGCACGCCGGGCACCGAACCTCATCCGCGTCCGAGAAGGAGCGTGCCAACCGCTCGAACTCGTGCTCACACGAACGACAGATGTACTCGTAAATCGGCATCGTCCTGCGCTTCTCCTGGCCACTGATTCTACGCTTACGCGGGAGTATAGAGGTGAATGCGGCGGGTGGCAACCGTGCGAAGGCGTGAGCACGGGTCCGCCGCGCCGAGGACACGCAACGATCTGGCCGTTGACACTACGGTTGCCCTCCGGATACTGGGGCTGCACGGCTGTCGGTACGGTCGAATTCCTCGTAAGTGAGCGAGAGGGCGGACGTTCTGATGTGACCAGGGGCGGTGCCCTCTCGAGGTGGAGCCGGCGAATGCGTTTAAGGCCGACGACATGGGCGATTTTGTTTCTTCCGTTCTCGCTGTCAGCGTGCAGTATCGCGGGGTCATGGCGCGTGGTGTCGACAGACCCGCCTGAGGCACCGTTTCCGGTCGAGGTGGTAACCTTCGACCCGCAGCACAATTACACCGCGACAAGCTCCAAGACGCTCAAGCGAGGCGGGTCGACAGGGAAGTATCGCTGGAACGGGTTTCGTCTGGAGATCGCCGAGTCGGGCAAGAGTCCGCGCACCTACAAGGCACGGCGACAACCGGACGGCACGCTGGTGCTCACTTACGAAGAAAACGGAATCGGCGTCAGCGCGACGCTCGTGCGAACGGAGCCACCGGTGACGGCTGCCCGGCCGGGTACGGACGGACAGGAATAAGACGAACCCGCGATGTGAACCGCGCTTTCGTCTTTGACCGCCCACCGCGCAGGGAGGGGTTCGGTTGACCACCTCATGACAGCACCGGAAGGCATCTTGAACTTCGACAAGCCGACGGGCAT
>JASFUW010000367.1:0-5503 GCA_050050135.1 Phycisphaerae bacterium | reverse complement strand
CTCCCGCAGCAACCAGGGCGAGAGACCGAATATCCAGAAGGTCGAGGTGTATTGCAGGATGATGACGTTGGCGGCTTCGGTCATGGTGTTAGCCACGACGAAGCAAATGGTCATCAACGCGAAAAAAACGACGCACGCCAGCGCGGACCACTTCAGCCGAACACGGGAGACCGCGTTGGAAGGTCTTGTCCGACTCGCGTCCTCTGGCACGCCGGACTGGCTCACCGGGCGGGGGCGCAACAACGTCTGGTACTTGCCCCAGGCCAAGGGCATGAGAAACAGTCCGGCGACGAGGGAACGGTAGAACGCGATCGTCGTGCCGTCGGGTCCGTCTCCGCCCGCGTAGACCAGCTTGATCAACGCCCCGTTCAGACTCCAAAGCAGCGCCGCCCCGAACACCAGGACGATACCCCAGAAACGGGGATGTCGAAGGTTGCCGACTTGCTGCTGTGTTTCGCCGGTCACTCGGCTCGCACCCCTTTGTGACACGCGGTCGTTCGCCGTGACGTTCGGCCCTGACGGTTCGTCCGCACTGAGCTCGCGATCGACAACCTACTGAGATGGACTGTTTGGTCAACACCCATGGCGTGTCGCGCCGTTCGACGGTTGACGTTGCGCGTGTTTCTCGCTGTAGTAGGCGAATGCAGCCATCGTTTGCGGGGTGTTCCCGTGAAGGGTCAGCGGCTTGCATGCCGCGCGTTCTGGGGGCGGCCGGGTCGGCCCGGTCGGTGTCCCTGGCGGCGATGGAGAGAGGAGCTTGCATTGAGGATGACCGCTTTGAATCGTGTCGAGCATCGATATGAGCTACTGACACCGGCCACGGTCGCACTGGTCCTATGGGTCACGGGTTGCGTCAGCGGGCCTTTGGGGGTCGAGCGCGCCCGGGCATCAAGCCCCGACGCGGCGGACTCGACCGCGCCGGTTACGAATCCGTTCGAGCGCGGCCTCCCCGATTCGCTAACGCCGCCACCCGAGTCGATCATCGGACATGAAATCGGCGACGGCGCGGTGCGGTACGACGCGCTTGTGCGATACATGCGTGCACTCGCTGAGGCCTCCGATTTCGTGACCTTGACTCCCTACGCCGAATCGCATGAAGGCCGAACGCTCTATTACCTGACCGTCACCAGCAAAGCCAACCACGAGCGGCTCGATGAGATCAAGGCCGACAACGGCAAACTGGACGACCCGCGTAAGCTGTCCGGCGACGCGGAAGCCGATCGAATCCTCGATTCATTACCCGGTGTCGCCTGGATGGCATATTCGATCCACGGCGACGAGCTATCGAGCACGGACGCCGCCATCGAGGTGGCCTATCAACTCGCGGCCGGTACGGATGAGCGCGTGACGCGGCTGCGCGACGAACTGGTCATCAACATCGACCCCCTCATGAACCCCGACGGGCGCGCGCGCTACCTCGGGCAGTTGCAGACGCTGACGGGCAAGGTCCGGAACGTGGACTACCAGGCGATGCAACATCGGGGCTTGTGGTCGGCCGGTCGCGGCAACCATTATCTTTTCGATCTCAACCGCGACTGGGCGCCGCAGGTTCATCCCGAGACGCGCGGCCGGGCGCGGGAGATTCGCGCGTGGAACCCGCACCTGGTGGTCGACTCCCACGAGATGGGTTCGCTCGACACCTATCTGTTCGACCCCCCGCGCGAACCGCACAACAACAACCTCTCCGAGGCCAACCTGAACTGGCGTCGCCGGTTCTCGAAAGACCAGGCGCGAGCTTTTGACCGACACGGCTGGAGCTACTACACCAAGGACTGGTACGAAGAGTGGTACCCCGGATACACCAACGCGTGGACCAGCCTGCGCGGGGCGATCGGGCTCTTGTATGAGCAGGCCGGCGTCAACGCGGCCGCGGTCAAACAACGGGCGGGAAACGTCCTGACCTATCGTGAGGCGGTCCATCACCACGTCGTCAGCAGCTTCGCCAACCTGGAAACACTGCGGGTGAACCGTCGCGAGATACTCTCCGACTTCCTGGAAGACCATCGGTGGGCGGTGTCGGAGCAGTCGTCAGACCAAGAGGTCTTCCTCGTCGCCCCCTCGGAGGATCGCAGGCTCTTGCGGCAGTTCGAGACATGGCTCGGCCGGCATGGAATCGAATCACAGCGGGCAGCCGAGCCCTTCAGAGTTCGTGACGCCGTCGACATGCTCGGGCATCATCTCGACATCCGGTCCTTTCCGCCGGACACGCTCATCGTCCGCGCCGCTCAACCGCGTCGCCGCCTGCTTCGCGCCCTCCTCGAGTTCGACCCTCGCATGACCGACAGTTTCCTGCTCGAGGAACGGAAAGAGCTGGAGAACGATCGCGGCACCAAGGTCTACGACGTCACGGCGTGGAACCTGAGCATGGGGTACAATCTTGACGCCTTTTGGGCAAAAAGTATTCCGACGATCGCGATATCGCCTCCGCCCGAGCCGCCGGCACCCGAGGAAAACGGCTCGACTGAGCTCGCCGAAGCCGGTTACGGATATCTGATCGACGTGGACAGTAGCGACGTCTACCGCGCGCTCGCCCGATTGCTGACGGACAAACGTAAGGTCCGCGCGGCGAGACAGACCTTCACCACGGGTGGACGTTCGGCTGAGCCCGGTCGAAGCGGGCGGACGTTTCGCGCCGGAACCCTGCTGCTGCGCAACAACGAAAACGCGGACGATCTGCGAGAGAGCCTCTTGGATCAAACGCGTGACCTCGATCTGGACGTCGTGGCCGTCGATACCGCGCTAAGCGAAGACGGACCGGACCTGGGCAGCGGACGCTTTCGACTGCTTGCCGAACCACGGATCGGGATCGCGTCGCAATGGCCGATCTCGTCCACCTCCTTCGGGAGCATCTGGCATTTGTTGGACGCGCGGGTCGGCCTGCGCGTCTCGCCCGTGAACGTGCAGTTCGTCGGGATGATGGACCTGCGGCGATACAACGTGCTCGTCATTCCGAACTCCTGGGGTTCGCGGCGACTCTCCGCGATCTTCGACAAGAGCGTGCGCGAGCGGCTGCGAAGCTGGCTCGAGGCGGGTGGCACGCTCGTGGCGGTCGGTCGATCGGCCGCCTTCTTCGCGAACGAAGACCGCGAGCTCAGCGCGGTTCGGCTGCGGAGGGATGTGCTCGACGAGTTGCCCACTTACGCAGAGGCGCTCGAACGGGAGCGATCCGCCCGTCGCGTGAACATCGATCCCGCCATCGTCTGGGATAACGCCGAGCCCGAGGAAGACGACGCGCAGGGCGCATCCGACCCCGAGCAGACCAAAAGTGGAAAGGGCGGGGGCCCGACCGATCTTGATTCGTTGAAACGTCAGGACGCCTGGGAGCGCATCTTCCGTCCCGTCGGTGCCATCGGCGCGGCAACGGTTGATCCCGAGCATTGGCTTTGTTTCGGTGTCCGCGACGACGGCACACCAGCGCCCGCGCTTCCCGTCCTCTTGAGTGGTTCGGGCGTGTTTCTTGCCAAGCGCCCCGTCGCCGCGCCGGTCCGACTTGCTGAAAAGTCCGAGCTGCGTTTGTCCGGACTGATGTGGCCGGAAGCCCGCAAGCGTCTCGAAAACTCGGCTTACGCCACGGTCGAGCGGGTCGGCTACGGCCAGATCATTCTCTTCTCGAACGATCCGTTCTTTAGAGGTTACTTCGAGGGGACGGGAAGGTTACTGCTCAACGCCCTGCTGCTCGGTCCCGGTATGGGCACATCCCAACCGGCGCCGTGGTAGTCGCGGGCCGCGGGGGGGGCTGCGCGCTGAGGATAGGCTCCCAGCCGATGGTTGTGGGTCGGAGGTTCGAGCCGGGTACCATGCGATCCGCCCGAGCCGTCCGAACCCGGAAGCCGAGGACCGCCGCGACGACCGGTGCGACGTCGCCTTCCAGCGGCGCCGACCGACGCTATAATGTGCCGGGCCGAAGATCTACCAATACAGACCGTCCCGCGCGGTAGAATCTGCTTTGCGTCGTGGGACGTGGGTCTTTCTCCGGGCACCAGGACACATGGAGTTGTACGCGTCGGAGTTGGATTAACATGACCGACATTCCCGGCCGAGGGAAGACCGAGACGCCCGGCGATGACGAAGCGGTCACGGAGACCTTCGCAGAGTCCGACCGCCTGCGACGTCCCAAGCAGATCGGGCAGTTTCACGTCAAGGACGTGCTCGCATCGGGTGGCATGGGCGTGGTCTACCGGGCGGTTCAAGAGCAACCGCGGCGCACGGTTGCGGTCAAGGTCATGAAGCACGGGATCGCGTCCCGCTCGGCCATGCGCCGTTTTCAATATGAATCTCAGATTCTCGCGAGGCTTCGCCACCCCGGCATTGCCCAGGTCTTCGAGGCGGGAACCCACGATGACGGCGAAGGGGCCGTCCCCTATTTCGCGATGGAGTACATTCCCAACGCCAAGCCGATTACCCAATACGCACGCGAGAAGGCGTTGGGAACGCGCGACTGCCTGCGGCTTTTTGCGGGTGTCTGTGACGCGGTTCACCACGGACATCAGAAGGGCATCATTCACCGCGACCTCAAACCCGATAACATTCTCGTCGACCCTCAGGGTGAGGTGAAGATCATCGATTTCGGCGTCGCGCGAGGAACGGACTCCGACCTCGCGGTGACGACGCTTCAGACCGATGTCGGTCAGCTTGTCGGCACGCTACAGTACATGAGCCCCGAGCAATGTGAGGCCGACCCCGATGCCATCGACGCCAGGAGCGATGTTTATGCCTTGGGCGTCGTGCTCTACGAACTCCTGTCAGGGCAGCTTCCCTATCAGGTCAGCAGGAAACACATACTCGACGGCACGCAGGTGATCCGGCAACACCAGCCGACCAGGCTGAGCACGATCAACCGGACGTTGCGTGGGGACGTCGAGACCATCGCGCTGAAAGCGCTCGAGAAGGACCGTGATCGACGATACCAATCCGCGGCGGATTTTGCGAAGGACATCCGTCTGTACCTCGGCGGGTCCGCCATCCATGCTCGACCCCCGAGCGCCGTCTACCAGATGCGGCTGTTCGCCCGCCGCCATAAGGCGCCGCTGGGCGTTGCCGCGCTCGTCACCGTGGTCGCCGCGGTGGCCGCGTTCCAGGTTGTGCGATCGCACGGCAAGGCTCAGCGTGCCGAAGATGCCGTGGCCGCGGCGTTGAGGCGAGCGACGGAGGCTGAGGAGGCCGTCGCTTCGCGAGCAATCGGGGCACCAACGGACAGGAAACCGGAGGACCTCATTGGACGCCTGCCTGAGGTGTTCTCACTGACCACGATCGACGGACAACCAGTGGGGACGGCGGAGTTCTCCGCCCGAAAGGCGACCGTGCTGAACTTCGTCGCCCTGGACTGCCCGTATTGCCTCAAGCAGGTTCCGAAAGTCGAGAGGATTCGCGCGGAATACGAGTCGCAGGGGGTTCGCTTTGTGAACGTCCTTCAGACCATGCGCAAGGACTACTCGCCCAAGAAAGCCTCGCAGCTCCTGGCGAGACTCGGTTCGCACATCGAGCTAGCCGTCGACCGAGGCAA
>JASFUW010000366.1:0-5517 GCA_050050135.1 Phycisphaerae bacterium | reverse complement strand
AGCGCCAGTGCGGTTTTTTGGCTTCGTTTTGCGAAAAAAAGTTTGTTTATCTTTTTCCTCCTTCTCTTGGGCGAGTGCGACCGGTGCAGATTCGTCCCAGGAGATAACTTCAGGGGTGATCGGTGGAATGGGGGAGCGCGTAGCGCGCGACGGGGGAGAGCGAGGGAGGGACGCTGCGACGAAGCGACGAAGCGACGGAGCGACGAAGGGGGAACGGGGAGCGGGGAACAGGATGCATTGGCGATTGGGGATTGCGGATTGGGGATTAGAGAGGGAGGAAGGAGGAAGGGACGGAGGGACGGGGGCGGTCAAGCGGCACGGTCAAGCGGGATTATGTGGGTAAACGGCTGAGCGGTTCGCGAAGGGGCTGAAGCAGTTGTTCAGGGGGAAGCGGGGACAGGTGTGGTCGATGGGCATGGGTAGGGAGTTCAGGATTCGATCGGTCGCTTGTCTGCCGCGTGTGAGCTGGATGGCGCGTGACGGGTGCCTGCGCGTTGGACGCTGCGGTGACAGCCGTTGTCGCTACCCGGTGCGGCATTCGCCGGCTGACAGTCCAGGGCGGCGGTCCGTCGCCCACCCAATCCTGCGGATTGAATGGGGCACCGGTGCTCAAACTGTGTTTCTTCGAGTTCCTACCTTGCGGAACCGCGAGGCGGCGGTGCCGGACCTTTGTCTCAGATACGGTTGCGGTGTAGAATAGGACGTAGGAACAGATGGTTCCCGATTGCGAGTGTGCATCGTGTACCTGCGATTGCTGACCGTTATCTCGGCGGTGTTGTTCTTGCGATCCGCCTCCATGGCGGATGAGGTGTTCTATGGCTACGAAGGCGACGCTCTTCCTTACGACGAATCCGACGATTGGATTGTTGTGGATCCTTGCGAACCGCCTTGTACCGAATCCGTAGAAGGCGGGCACCTTGTTTTGCGCTGGGGCGAACCAGCGGACTTTGTCAATTACCACAGGACCTTCGCCAGAGTGCCGTTGCCGCCCCCGGAACCATTCTGGGTCGAATGGCGTTTTGCCTCGAACCACCCGATCGGACCCTACTTCTATACCTGCGACGGGTGGTTCATGGTCAACTACGGGAACATTCAAGACTCGGTTCTTATGTACGGCGACACGGCCGTATCCTTCAGCGGGGACGACTTCATTTCGGGACTCGCCGTCGCCGAGCTGCACACGTATCGTTTCGCCACATTTGACGGGCAACACTACGCGATATCGGTCGACGGGATGGTCTTCATCGAGAACCATGATGACACGCCACACACGTCCTACGCTATTGCCATGCGCGGAGGCGGTGGCTGTGAAGCGTTCTACAACACCGTAAATGAATGGGACTACATCCGCTACGGCACGATTTCGTACGGCGAGCAGATCGTCGCCTCCGACCCACCACCCGGCTTCGTCGATGCTCGGCTTCATGCCGGCCTTGATCGTTTCACGGTGACCTTCGACGAACCTAATTACGTCTATGTCGACGAGATCAGCGTCGAAGTGAGCGGCGGAGCCACTCCCGAGGTCATCCAGACCCGCCGCCAAGACAACGGGCCTCCGGACACGGTCGAGATCGTCCTCGATCGCCCCGTTCCGATGGGCGAAACCACCACGTTGACCTTCGATGACGGCGTGGCCACAAACGTGGTGATTTACACTTTCGCCCCCGGTGACACGAACGGTGACGGTTCGGTCAACCTGGCCGACGTCGCCGCCTTCCAGTGCTGCTTCGGCCAAGCCGATCCTGCCGGTGCTTGCCTCGCCCTCGATCTCGTCCGCGACAACGCTATCGACCTGGGTGATTTTCCCGAACTGGGCACGCTGCTCACCGGACCGTAAGGTTGGTCCGCACGGCGGACCCTACAACCAGAAAGCACGTCTTCATGAGCACTGTCACGCCGCTCAATCCCCAATCCCCAATCTCAAATCTCAAATCTCAGATCCCCAATCAAAAGCCCCGTTCGGCAGCCCCCAGTTCCCGGCTCCCTCACGGTCGCGGCTCGGAGAGGAACGATCGCCGTGCAGCGCGGTGTTGCCGTCTTGGTCCGATATTCCAGTTGGCGAGTCGGGCGTCGCAGTTGGAGTGTACAGGCGACGGTGCGAGCGATTCTCGCCGGACGGCACAAGTTAAAGTCGGCGCCGAGCGGTGACGATAGCCCCCGCAAGGACGTTCCGCATGGGCCGGAACGCGTATCTTCGCTGTGGCTTCCTTTATGGAGAAGACTAGATGTCGACAACGACTGAGCAGGGCACCAAGAGCACGTTCACGAATCAGACTTGCGGTACGGTTGTTCCGTTCGAGCAGATCAACGAGCCCGGTTGCTACATCTGCAACTGGAGCGGTCACCTGATGCGTATCCCGGACGACGGTGTCACGCCGGGTCGCTCGCCGCTGATCAATATGGTCGGGCATGATCCGCTGTTCGTCACGAAGATCAGCGACAATCCGTACATTCCGGTGACGAAGGCCCGCTTGCTCGCCTGCAATTGCGATGTGAATGTCAACTTCTAGACCTCGCATCGGTCGCAGTAGCGAGTTCGAGACGCAGGGGGCGCAGGGTCACGACCGGTAACGCGAGGGTTCCGGCTGTGACACGCCCCCTGCTCTTTTGAACGACAGGCAGAAGCCCTCGACGGAGGGGTGAGAGAAGCACAGTTGGATCGGAGAACCATGACAACGGATCAGAACGTCACGATCTCACGCAAGATGCTGTACCTGGCGATGGTTGTGCTTTTGGTTGCGATTTTCGTGGGCGCCAAGCGCGGGGCGCCGCCCGTTTACCTTGCGGTCGGGTTTATCGGCGAGATCATTCTGGTGGCTACCGTGCACCTTTCGTCGGTGCTTCACGAGTTCACAAAGGGCATGACCAGCCATCGGAGCGGCATGTAGAGCGCGTCAACGGACCCCGACGGCGATAGACCGGCTCAAAAGGCGCGCGGGAGCCCGCTCGGGGCAACCGGGGCGGAACGTCTGCACGCACGTTGGAACTAGTGCACGGTCACGCCTTAATTTGCGGGTTCCAGAAGACCGCTTCCTCACGGGCGCGGCTCGGAAAGAGGCCGCTCGCTACCCGCAAAAATACAGTTGACGCAGCACTAGTGCCGCGCGTGGGACACTCACATTCTCAGGCGAGGGGAAGCTGGTAGTCGCCGACGTAGCCTTCCTTTTGAAAGAACGCCAGCAGCTCGGGGATGGATCGGAAGACGCGTGTGGCCGTCTGCTTGACGAATGGTGACGGTTCGCGGTCCGGGGTCCAGATGACGTAGACCTCCTTGGTGTTTTCGAAGGCGTGCTGCAGCTCACGCTCGACACCCGAGGATAGAATGGCCTGCCCGTCCGGCCAGGCGGGGATGAAACTGACGATGATGTCGGACTGATCGATCAGCTTGAAGTCGCGGGCGTAGATCTGCCCGTCGATGTCGCGATCGATTTCGGTAATCTCGCGGGCACTCAGGCGGACGTCGCGGTCGTTCACACTCACGAGGACTTCGTCCTCGCCCCGTTGCATCGCTTCGGCGGCCTCTTGCAACAGTCTTTTCTCGTCCACATCGGCGGGGTCAAACGTGATGAAGTGCTCAGCCAGGACGTCGCGGAAGTACTCGATCTGCTCGAGTATTTTCGGTTGATCCAGGACGTGTGTGATGGGGAAGGAGGGGTAGACCCGCTTTCGGTGTGACTCGAACATCAACCGATAGAGCGCTTTGGCGTTGATGCGCGGGTTGCTGCGAGAGATGATCAGAGCGCGCCCGTAACCCCCCACCGCCTCGGCCATCGCTTCCGTGACGACGATCTCCTCCTCACGCCAGACGAGAATGTCTTTCAGGCAGTGTTGGATTTCGTGCTCGCGTTCCAGGCGCTCGTGGACCGCGTCCACGTTGTCCACGAGTGTCACGTAGAGGTCAGCGTCGAGCTCGGCGATCTGGCTGTGATCGTATCCGAGAAAGAGCCCGTTCTTCCAGCGGAAGGTGGCATGGGTGTTGACGATGAGGTCGGTGTCGGCGGTCGCGCTTTGGAGGATGTCCTTGAAGACGCTGCGCCTGAGGGTGGTCAATCGTTGTCTGGAGACGTCGAGGATTCGGCGAGGGACGATGTCCGGCGCTTCGGCGTACATGCGCTCGCCGACGTTGAACAGTCGCACATCGCGACCGACCTCACGACCCATCTCGACGACGGCTTCGAGGAATGGGGCCTTGTCCAGCCCGACCTGCCCGGTGACGATGACACGCACGCCGCGGCGAGAGCCTCTCGGCGCCGGTCCAAATAACGAAGGCCCGCTTGGTTCTTCTGTCATAATGGTGGAAAAGGGAGGCTGCTAGTAGTCGGCCGGCTCGCCGAATTCCTGGACCCAGTAGATTGAATGCTCGCCGCCGGTGCGGACCGCCACGCCGACCTCTTCCCAGTTGGGACCGAGAATGAGATCGCGGTGCGGCGGGCTTTCCATCCAGACCTTCATGACGTCGGCGGGCGTCTCTTGTCCGGCTGCAAGGTTTTCGCCGACGGCGTAGAACTTGTATTGGGACGCAACAGCCCGTCTCGCCGGACCGTGACCGGTTATCGGGTCGCGGTGGCCGAAGAATCCCTCGTTCGCCATTTTGCACGCGTATTCGGTGGCCGACTCTTCGAGCTTGGCGTTCACGACGACGGGCTGGAGGCCGCGTTCCGTACGGGCCAGGTTCACAAGCTGGACGACCTGGTCGGCCATACGCTCCGCGTCCTCGGGCGTGATGCATCGCGCGGCTGCCCCGGCGACGTCCTGCCCGGCGTCTAGGGCGGGCTCGTCCGTCCAGAAGCAACCCGTGGTCAGACCGAGCAGCCAAACCGCGGTCGCGCTGAATGTGAGCTTTCTGGTCACCAAGTTCCGCCGTCACCAACCCTTGGAAGCGAACGTATTCCGTGTCAATTCTACACCACGCCAACCGGGGCAACAAGCGATGCCCGGTTTTGTGACACCTGTGACTGAATTGTTACGTCGACACCGTATGTCGGGCGACGGTCCACATATTTCTCGCGGCACATCCGCGTTGTTGATATCGTCGGTCCAGTTATCAGGCTTGAGGGGCGTGTGAGGCGGTGTCTTGCCGCACCGCTGGGGAAAAAGTCGGGAGCGAAGGCAAAGACCTCGTGTTCCGTCAGCCTCCGGTTGATAGGTCGCAGGAGTGAGGCCTCGTCCGAGCTTTCGCGAAGCTCCGGGGTCCGGAACAGCATAGACCGACGCTGCGTATCCCTGCGTTGAAGGGCCATTGAGCTACACGCTGCCTTCGCCAGCGCTGTGTGGTAGAATGGCAGCGGAGGTTGCGACAATGTCGACGACCGGGAGCCCACATCCTGGACCCATCGATTGGCGTACTCTGTCCGAGGAGGAACTTCTGGCGTTGGATCCGCTGACAGACCCTCAGCCGCCCGGATCCACCGTCCATCGAGTTCCGGCGGCCGGTGATGTTCCGGCCTACGCAGTTACGCGCTATTCCAACGGCGAGCATATCGTGCGCTTCGATGAGGCGCCACCACAAGAGGTGGC
>JASFUW010000365.1:0-5519 GCA_050050135.1 Phycisphaerae bacterium | reverse complement strand
AACTCATGAGCGGCGTCCGCAATGAATCGCTCCTGGGACAGAAAGCTGTCGGAAAGACGGTCCAACATGGCGTTGATCCTCGAAACCATGTCGGCTACCTCGTCTTCCCCGGACGGCGTCTCGAACCTCGGCGCAAATTGCCCCGCGTGCAGTTCATCAGCAAGCCTCGCCACGCGGGCAAGCGGAGCCAGCGATCGACCTGCAAGCAACCACGAGGCAGCCCCCGCCATCACGAGGGCAGCCAGCCCCACCGTCCAGACGATCAGGCGAAGTTGACCAATCGATCTCTCGAGTGCCTCGGTGCTAACCGCCATCTGAAGGTAGAACGGAGGAGAACCAGGCTCGTCCCGATAGAGCGTAAGCAGCCGAAGTTCTGCGTCTCCTTCGAGCAAGCTCCGTGCGACGTCGTCATGGATTGTGTCGAGAATAGGGGCACCTGCATCCTTCGCCCTTGCAGTGACGCTCTCCAGGGGTAGCGTCTGTGCTCCGAGGCTTTTCGATCGCTCGAGCACGTCCCCTTCGGCGGAGCGAAGTTGGAAAAAGTAGCCTGGGAAGCGAAACGGATTGAATCGTCCCGGGGACGCCGGAGCGTCAAGTGGGTCGGTTCGGTTCTCGAGCGGGATCGTGATTTCGTCGACGATGATCTCGGCGCGATCCCGAAGCCGCGCGTCGAACTGCTGACGCAGCTCCTGCTCTCGCACGATAAGGATCGTCGCGTTCAGAAGTACCAGCAAGAGGCCGAAGACGGCAAGGTTCAACACCGATAGCTTGAAACGAAGAGTGCCGAAAAACTGCCACACAGCCGTCTCCCGCTACGTCGTATGCTAACTGTCGGGGCTATCCTCCCGGAGGGAGTAGCCCGTGCCGATGACCGTATGTATCAGCCGCTTGTCGAACCCTTTGTCTACCTTTCGTCGGAGCATGCTGACGTATACATCGATGACGTTGCTGTCGCTATCGAAGTTCATGTCCCAGACGTGCTCACCGATCGACGTCCGGGTCAACACGCGGTTGGGATTCCGCATGAAGTACTCCAGGAGAGCGAACTCTTTCGTCGTCAGCTTGATGTCCTGGCCTGCCCGACACACGGTTCGTGTCAGCAAATCTATCTCCAAGTCGGCGAACGTGAGCCGGGAGGCCTCCTTGGCTTCACCCCGCCGCAGCAGGGCGCGAACTCGGGCGAGTAGTTCGTCAAACTCAAATGGTTTCGTCAGGTAGTCGTCAGCGCCGGCGTCCAGTCCTTTGACTTTGTCGCCCGTGGTCGAAAGCGCGGTCAACATAAGCACCGGCGTCGCGATCTTACGTCGTCGGAGGTTCCTGCAGACTTGAATACCGTCCTGGTCAGGCAGCATGATGTCCAAGATTACGACATCGTACGGCTCGGTGGCGGCCATGTGCTCGCCGTCTTCGCCGGTGTTGGCGACGTCAACCGCATAGCCGTTTTCGACCAGTCCCTGGCGGATGACGCCCGTCATCCTCGGATTGTCTTCAACGACGAGGATTCGCATCTGATCTCATCTAGTCCGCGACGCCTCTCGCTCTACCGGCGCGTGCCTACGCGCGTGTGCCGGAGGGTCGACTACGGGTTCTGCGGCCGTTCATTATCCCTTCCCGCTACGCTTCGGCAAGCACGTGTTTCGGCTGGCGGACGGACCCCCTTTCGCCCGTTCGTCATGCAAGCGGGACCACGGTGTGGAGGCTGGCCTTCACCGATGTGGACAGAAACACCTCCAGCCCCGCCAAAGGTCGGCAGTCCGAGCGCCCCACATGAAAGAAGATTAATCCGGTTTTCACGGCACCCTCACCCCTCCGCGGGAGAATCTGGATGGCACCGACGCCCCGACAGCCGCAGTGGCCATGGAGTGGACAAGGGTTAGCCCGAACGGTGCTCTCGGGGTGGACTCAGTGTCGAGAGAGGTGTGCGATGAACTTCGAGATCATTTCGCTTCATGCGGAACCCAACGACGCCTTCCGGGAGTACGTTCAGCAACGACTCCACTATGGGCTTCTGCCCTTTGAGCACCGCATCTCCAAGGCGACCGTCGTGTTCTCGGATTTGAAGGGCCCGCGCAGCGGCGCGGATCAGCATTGCGACATAACCCTCAGTCTGACCGCCGGCCAAAAGATCCGCGCCGAGGGACGAGCGGTGAGCGAGCGGCTGGCGCTGGGCCGCGCCGCGGAGCGGGCGTCGCGCCAGTTGCGCCGGCTGGTCGAAGCCACGGAAAACTCGAGACGGAGCGACGTGCAGAACAACAGGTACCTCCCCGCCGCGTAGGTGTATGAAGGCTGATCGTGCCAAAGCCTCGGAGAAAACCTGATGGCGAACAGGCCGTCGCCTAACGTCATGGCCACAAGTGGACAGACCAACCCGAAATAGACGTTTTTGATTCCCGATTCCCTGGGAGGATTTGCGTGTCTATACAGACCGAAGACCCGCGACGCGGCCTCTTCCGCCGTCACGGCGGCAACCCGATACTGTCGGCGTATGACTGGCCCTACTTCGTCAACACCGTCTTCAATCCTGGCGCAATTCGCTTGGCCACGGGCGAGACGCTCCTTCTTTGTCGCGTTGAAGACTGCTCGGGGCGATCGCATCTGACCGCGGCACGGTCCGCAGACGGCGTTGGCGAATGGCGCATCGATGCCAGTCCGACGCTGCTCCCAGACGTGGAGGCCCACCCGGAGGAGGCCTGGGGTATCGAAGACCCGAGAATCGTCTGGTGCGAGGAGCTGCCGGCGTACGCGGTGACGTATACCTGCTATTCGCCGGCGGGCCCGGGAGTGTCACTGGCGCTCACCAAGGACTTCCAGACATTCGAGCGACTAGGCAACGTCATGCAGCCCGAGGACAAGGACGCGGCGTTGTTTCCGCGGCGATTCGGGAACAAGTGGGCCATGATTCATCGGCCTGTTCCGCGTACCGGAGACGCGCATATCTGGGTCTCGTTTTCGCCAGATCTTGAACACTGGGGGAATCACAGGATCTTGTTACATGCCAAACGCGGGCCTTGGTGGGACTCTCACAAGATCGGCTTGTCGCCTCCACCAATCGAAACGCCCGAGGGATGGCTCATCCTTTATCACGGCGTTCGGCAGACGCCGGCCGGGTGCCTGTATCGGTTGGGCTTGGCCTTGCTCGATCTCGATGATCCGACGCGGTGCTTGCGCCGCGGAATAGAGTGGGTCATCGGCCCGGAGGCGCCTTATGAGCGGACTGGAGATGTCGGAGACGTTGTATTTCCATGCGGCTGCACCGTGGGAGCGGACGGCGACACCTTGAACCTTTACTACGGTGCCGCGGACACATCTATCGCGCTAGCCACGGGGAGCATCCGTGCGTCGTTGGATTGGCTCGAAGACAACAGTACGCCCGCCGACATTGTGCAAACCGCCCGATCCGGTGTGGCATAAGCCCGCCACATCATGGACCAGTGGTCTGTACCCCGGCGACCGACATTCCGTGGACCGCCGGGACATTAAACGGTTTTAATGTCCCTTTCACCGCAGGCTCATCTTCGCCACAGACACTTTCGACAAGTGAAGACTCCACAGACTGAGACGTCGTAAGGAACCCATTGAACAGCCGCGATCATGCCCTCAGTCGGTCTCTGTCGCGGCGGAGCGGCCCTACGCGGTTCCATTGGTCCCGCCGAACACGATGAGCCGGTGTGTCGAAGGTAAGTGAGACGGAGGAAGACGAAAAGCATGAAACAGCGTGGTTTTTCGCCGGCACGGGTCTTGACGCTGGGCCTTACGGCGTTTCTCGTTCAGATCCTAAGCACGCAAGCGGCCGACCCTGCGCCGACATCGTCACGGCCGGTCGGCGTATTACCGGACTCGTGGGGCGCGATCGAGGAAATCACTTTGCACTTTAACGAGCAGCTCGCGGTCGCGCTCGAGCCCCTCTACCGCGATCTGTTCCGTGAGCTTGCGGATGACGTGCGCATCCGGGTCTTGTGTCCCTCGGGAGACGACGCACGCGTGTTTGTCCGAACCTGGATGCCTTCCTTACGGGGACGTGAGGTAACTGTGATCGATGCCGGCGTTCCGCTTTCCGTTTGGGCCCGCGACCGCTGCATCCCCAGGCAGTCCATCGACTTGCGTGATCGAGCCAACGCCTTCATCCCGTATCCCGAGCCGAATTACGACAACGAACGGGAGAACGAGCTTCTGGTTTGTGGGTGGTTGAGCCAGGAACGCCCGGAGCCTGCTCCACCCATAGAACCGCTGCGGATCGACGGCGGAAATATCGTGTCAAACCGGCGCCAGGTGTTCTTCGGTGCGAACGTTCTGCCCGAGAATGAAGGCATGGAGGACGCGGTACTTTGGCGATCCGTGGGGCTGCTTGCCGGTCGGGAATACGTGCTCGTTGGAGACGAACACGGCGAGGTGCCCTGGTGCCACGTCGACATGTATCTGACACCAATCGACGAGGACACCGTTCTCGTCGCCAGTCCTCGCCTCGGCCTGGAGTTGACCGGGGAGGCCTGCGACGAAGATGCTGACCCGATGACAGACCCCGGGCTTGGTGCGGCATGCCTCGCCGACATGCTGCAAGAGCGGTTCGATGCGGTGGTGACCTTGCTTGCCGACCACGGCTATCGTGTCAGGCGTGTGCCCGCTCTGGTGAACGTCGCCGACGAGTGGATGGTGACGTACAACAACGTGCTCATCGACGATCGGAGTGATCGTCGAACGGTATACGTCCCGATCTACGGGTTGCCCGTGCTCGATGAAGTGGCGGTCGCGATCTATATCGGGTTGGGCTTCGACGTCCGAACCGTTGACGTTTCAAACGTCTTCGCGTCCGGAGGCGCGTTGCGCTGTGTCGTGAACGTCACGCAGCGCCGTCCTCCCGACATCGCGGCGTCGGCCCGAACGCGCCGAGTTCGGTTCGCGACGCTGACCGACCGGGGCCCCGTCGCCAGGCACACGCTCTGGCCACGCCGACGCTTGACGGCTCGACAGCCGGTACTCGAAGGCACAACTCGGTGATCCGGACTATCTTTGGGGAACACAATGTCATGCGCGGAGCGTAAGAGGGGTGACGATCCTAGCAGACGCAAGCGGGCCGGCACCGCGAAACGCACTGCTCGCTCTCCCATAAGCCAACGAACGAGTCCGGGGAAGGTATCGAGAGCCGTCGAACAGCTCCTGCAGCTTCGTGAGGACCTTCTCGCCGACTGGAACGGCAACGAGGGCCTATTGCACACATCGGGTGAGGTCTGCCCCGAGGGGGACCAGCCCGGCGAACGCGCGGCTCAGGCGGTCCATATTTCGGAGTTGAGGTTCATTACCGCGGCGCTAAGAGACGTGGACGCGGCGCTCGCTCGGGCGCGCAATGGTCTATACGGCGTCTGCGGAGACTGCGAGCGGCCCATCGCAAAGGCACGGCTCGAGGCCAATCCCGCCGCGAGCCGGTGCACGGCGTGCCAGACAAAGGCGGAGTGGAGCGCTCGTTGACATAGAACTTCGGCCGCAGATCCTGCGGCGGGCGCGACTGTCCTGGACCGCATATC